>NZ_JBQCWL010000002.1:345398-447255 GCF_051957375.1 Neisseria sp. P0017.S009 | reverse complement strand
CGATCTATCAACCATCTGAGGGTGGTATCAGATTGATGGGGTGAAGGTGCCCCATCAACCATTAAATCCGTATACCCTTATCAAAAAGAGCAGACCTACAATCTGGAATACCGTGGCCGCAACGTCGGCTTCATCGACAAAATCGACGCCAATGTCTTCCAAATCAACACCGACGACACCAAACCGCCTAAAGGCGCTCCTTCTCCAAAAGCCCAAGCTTCCGGCACGGCGCAAGGCGGCGTTCCCATTGGCCAGCTTGAGTTAAGCAAAATCAAAGCAACCGGCGCGAATCTGAACCTCGCCAGCTCTTTCGGCGACGGACACATGGTGAAATACGGCGTCAACTACCGCCACGAAACCTCCGAGCCGTCCGACAAAGGCGCGTGGCTGAAGATTCTCGGCCTGTATGACCGCGACAAAGAGAAGAAATCCGAATACGGCGTGTACGCGGAAGGTATCTGGAACCTGCACCCCGTTACCCTGACCACCGGCCTGCGTTACGACCATTTCAAATACAACGCCGCCAGCAGACAAAGCGCGTCCCACGGCCAGCTCAACCCCAGCATCGGCGCGATTTGGGACATCAACGACAACTTCTCGCTCTTGGCAAACCTCAATCAGGCAAGCCGCGCGCCCCGCCTGAACGAAGCCCTGTTGGCTAACGAACGCGCAGGCGCCGCCGCCGATTTGGACAGCAACCTCAAAGCCGAAACCGCCCGCCGTGCCGAACTCGGCTTCAAATGGCGCAACGATAACTTCAACGTCAGCGGCAGCGTGTTCCACCAACGCATCAAAGACCTCATCGTCTACCGTTGGGCAAAAATCAACAACAACACCGCCTCCATCACCGAACGCGGCAAGATTTACAACGGCGGCACGCTCAAAACCTACGGCTACGAACTTGACGCATCCTACCGCTGGGGCGGTCTGACCGCGCGCGCCGGCGTGTCCTACGTCAAACCCCGTCTGAACGGCGAAATGTACTACGGCGAAAGCCCGATTCAAGCGGAAGACCACGAAAGCTCGTTCACCTTCTGGAACACCGGCCGCCAATGGCTGACCGGTCTGTCTTATCAGTTTGAAAACCCCAAACTCGAAATCGGCTGGCGCGGCCGCTACGCCCAAAGCGTGAAATACACCGACGTCGCCCGCGGACAAGGCACGATACACGGCAAGAAATCAGGCTACGGCGTACACGACATCTACGCCAACTGGCAGCCGCTGAAAAAAGACAACCTGAACGTCAACTTCGCCGTCAACAACATCGGCAACAAGCAATACCGTTCGCACAGCCAACGCTTCCCTGACGGCAACGGACGCATGCCCTTCTACGAACGCGGCCGCGAGTTTGCCTTGGGCGTGAACTATCGTTTCTGATGATACGAACGACGTTATAAAGAAACCAAAGGCCGTCTGAAATTCAGTTTTCAGACGGCCTTTTATAATTCGTAGACAATTTGATTTTAAAGTATCTCCTCTCCCTTTCTAGTTACACAACGGATTATCCAGTCTTCAAATCTTCTCCATTGGGCTTCTTTTCCAAATCGGTCATGATTTGATTCCTTCTGAAAACTGACTACCAATTCTTCCAATATAAATAAAATATTATATAGATCATCTCCAGTGCCGTCTGAAAATATAAGGCTGTATTTTTACATTTAACCATGACGTTGGAGTTTAAAAATACAATCCAAATATTCATTACACTTTTACTGTAAACCATTTGACAAAGTCATCTTTAAAGCTATAATATTTCTCATATATGATTTTTGTTATATATATTTATTGATAGACAATTCATTCTGAAACAAGGAGCAATAAAATGAAACGAAACTTGGGTACTTTGGATCGCGTAATCCGTATTGTTATCGGCGTAGCGCTGATTGCTGCAGCCGCTACCGGACAAATTGGCTGGTGGGGTTGGCTGGGCATCGTCCCTCTGGGCACAGCACTGATTGGCAACTGCGCACTGTACAGCTTATTGGGCATCAACACCTGCCGCATCAACAAAAAATAACGAAGACAAAACATGAGTACGGTCGGACAACTCCCGCGAATCACGCCTTCCGAAGCTACGGCAAAAATCCGTGAGGACGCGTTGGCAGTCGATATCCGAAGCCAAGCCGAATATCGGGGCGGGCATATTGGCGGTGCATTATCCCTTCCGCCTGAACAGCAGCGAGACAAACTGCCCGATGATACAGCCCCATGCCTGATTTTTTATTGCCTGAGCGGCAAACGTACAACACGGGCAGAAACAATATTGTCAGTGCTTGGCCAAGGTCGAGAATGCTATATTCTAGAAGGCGGCTTACAGGCATGGAAGGCTGCAGGGCTTCCTACTGTTGCCGACCGTGCCGCACCGGACATCATGCGGCAGGTGCAAACCATTGCGGGCAGTTTGATTCTGTTGGGCGTGCTGGCAGGTTGGCTGGTATCGCCTTGGTTTTATCTGATAGACGTAATGGTCGGTGCAGGCCTGTTAACGGCGGGGTTAACCGGATTCTGCGGCATGGCACGCCTGCTGGCCAAAATGCCATGGAATCATTAAGCAAAGGCCGTCTGAAAGTTGCTGCTAAGACTATTATGACTGATAATTCGACCTCCTCATTTGCCGACAAGCGTGAAAAATGACCACTGCCGACAATCAACCACCCTACGAAGAAGCCACCGCTTTTCTCAAACTACTGGCCAATCCCAACCGCCTCGCCGTATTGTGCAAACTACATGAAAGGCCGCACAATGTAACCGAGTTGGCTGAATCATCCGGACTGCCACAAGCGGCAATGTCCAGCCAATTAGCCCTACTGCGTGAAGCCGGTTTGGTATCGTTTGAAGTGAACCATCGGGAACGGCAATATTACATTGCCGACCCGAGGGTAACCAAGATGATACAGTTGCTGTATTCCTTTTTCTGCGCAGAAAAATCTTGAAATATTGCCGGAATAGGAAGGCCGTCTGAAAATTTTTCAGACGGCCTTTATTGTATTTATTTTCAGATGACCTTTTTATACTGCTTCTATATTTACACTTAAAGCTCGCGTGCGTACCGCACACACCCTGCCTACAGGTTTAATGCAGGCTATGGCTTGCTATCGTGTGCCACTTGAAATAAACAACGTAAATATGAGCGTGTGTTGTTTAATGTGGATTGTTAGGGACTAATCTGATTCCTGCTGCTTCCAATCTAATTTCAGGCCTTCCTGTCATAAAATCCCAATCTTTTGGCATGGTGGATTTGAGTTTTAAATTGAAGTCCATAAACTTTGCTTCTTCTTTCGTAATATGTGCCACCTTCCAATTTTTCTGTAATGCATGCGCCAATTCTTCTTGTGTATATTTTTGCTCCTTAATTAACTCTTCAAGCTTTTCAACTATATACGCACAAGGGACAACGTGCTCAATACGACCCTGAACCCCATCTAATAATTTTTCTGATTTCCCTAAAGAAATAAAATACTCTTGTGGGTGTAATAAAGAATCGAATATTCGGCTATGGTAACCTATTCGTACTCCTGTACTCTTTTCGTGTTCAACTAAATTTGTAATATGACGAACCAGCAATAAACAAGTTTGAAAAATTAGCTTATTTTTTTCATCTAGCATTTTATTGTCTCCAAATAATTGTTTGTCTGAATAAATTTAATCTAAATGTTAGATTGTAACCCGATATTATCGTTGAAATAACAATAAATTGCGATGACGGAGCGTTTAAGCAAGTCATAGCCTACATGAAGTCTATTTATAGTGAACGTTTGGGACGCACGCGGTTAAAAGATTTGACAAGATTAATTGCTTTTATATTCCATATCGTCTTTATAAAGGGTCGTCTGAAAGCTGAAAAATCATTTCAGACGACCTTTTTTCACTAGCCTCTACTTTGCTATCACCCTGTCTTTCAAAGTCTTCAATACGTTCTTCACCGTATTAATCCGCACTTCGATATTTTCCATCTCTGCGGTAAATCGCAGCTTATCGGCTCCGGCAAGGCGGTATTTTTTATCTTTTTGAATCAGCAGGATGATTTCGGTTGGATCGACATTGTTATTTTTACCAAAGGTTACCGTTACCGCTTCGCTGGTCGCATCAATGGCATCAATGCCTAATTCTTTTGCCGCAAGCCGTAAGTGGTGGCTTTCGATGAGGGTTTTGACGGGTTGTTCGGGCAGGCCGAAGCGGTCGACGAGTTCTTCGTGTATGGCGTTGATTTGCTGCACGGTTTCGCAGACGGCAAGGCGTTTGTAGAGGACGAGCCGTTCGTGGATGTCGGGGCAGTAGCTTTCGGGCAGCAGGGCGGGGCTGTGCAGTTTGATTTCGGTGGTGATGCCCAGCGGCGCGTCGAGGTCGGGCTGGCGGCCTTTTTTGAGGTCGCGCACGGCTTGTTTGAGCATTTCGGTATAGAGTGTGAAGCCGACCTGTATCATTTCGCCGGACTGCCCTTCGCCGAGGATTTCGCCGGCGCCGCGGATTTCCAAATCCTGCATGGCGAGGGTGAAACCTGCGCCGAGTTCGTCTGCCGCCGCGATGGCGTCGAGGCGTTTTTCTGCGTCTTTGGTGATGTATTCGGGCGTGAGCAGGTAGGCGTAGGCTTGGTGATGGCTGCGGCCGACGCGCCCGCGAAGCTGATGCAGTTGCGCCAGCCCGAATTTATCGGCGCGGTTGATGATGATGGTGTTGGCGTTGGGGATGTCGATACCGGTTTCGATGATGGTGGAACAGAGTAACACGTTGAATCTTTGCTGCAAAAAGTCGCGCATGACTTGCTCCAGCTCGCGCTCGCGCAGTTGTCCGTGCGCCACGCCGATGCGGGCTTCGGGTAGCAGGGTTTCCAGCCGCTCGCGCATGTTTTCGATGGTATCCACTTCGTTGTGCAGGAAAAACACTTGTCCTCCGCGTTTGAGTTCGCGCAACACGGCTTCGCGCACGCTGCCTTCGCTGAAGGGTTTGACAAAGGTTTTGACGGCGAGGCGGCGGCTGGGTGCGGTGGTAATCAGCGAGAAGTCGCGCAGACCTTCGAGCGCCATGCTGAGGGTGCGCGGAATTGGCGTGGCGGTCATGGTGAGGATATCGACATTGGCGCGCAGGCGTTTGAGCTGCTCTTTTTGGCGCACGCCGAAGCGGTGTTCTTCATCGATAATCACTAAACCTAAATTTTTGAATTTGATGTCGTCCTGCACCAATTTGTGCGTGCCGATAACGATATCGACCGTACCGTCCGCCATGCCTTCCAGCGCGGCTTTGGTGGCTTTGCTGTTGTTGAAACGCGAAAGGCTGGCGACTTTCACGGGGAAATCGGCGAAGCGGTCGGCGAAGTTTTGCGCGTGCTGCTCGACCAGAAGCGTGGTCGGGGCAAGTACGGCGACCTGTTTGCCGCCCATTACCGCCACAAACGCGGCGCGCAGGGCGACCTCGGTTTTGCCGAAGCCGACATCGCCGCACACGAGGCGATCCATAGGTTTCGCCTGCGTCAAATCTTTAATCACGGCGGCAATGGCGGCGGCCTGGTCTTCGGTTTCTTCATAGCCGAAACCGTCGGCAAACGCCTGATAGTCCATCTCGTTGATTTCAAACTTGTATCCCGATTGGGCAGCGCGTTGGGCGTAGAGATTGAGCAACTCGGCGGCGGTATCGCGCGCTTTTTCGGCAGCTTTGCGTTTTGCTTTGTTCCACGCGCCGCTGCCGAGCTTGTGCAAAGTAACGTTTTCATGCGCCTGACCGGAGTAGCGGCTGATTAAATGCAGCTGCGAAACAGGCACATAAAGCTGCGCTTCGCCCGCGTATTCGAGCAACATCATTTCGTTGGTTTCATCGCCCAAGTCCATTGTGACCAAGCCCATATAGCGCCCGATGCCGTGTTCTTCGTGTACAACAGGATCGCCGATATTGATTTCGGCAAGGTCGCGCAACAGGCCGTCTGAAACGGCGGCGTGTTTCTTACGATGATGTTTGCGTGAGCGGGCAACATATTGATAAAGATCGGATTCGGTAATGACCGCGATGTTTTGATCTTCTAATTTAAACCCGTAAGCCAACGGCGCCACTGTAATCATCAGCGGCTCATGTGCCGACAAAAAGCCCTGCCAGTCGGATACACTTTTGACTTTTAAGCCGTTTTGCTGCAAGAAACCGAGCATGGTTTCGCGCCGTCCCAGACTTTCGGCACACAGCAAAATCCGTCCTTCAAAGGCCGTCTGAAAATCCTTCAATGCCTGCAACGGCTCGTCGGATTGGCGGTTGACGGCAAGGTCGGGCAGGGTGTGTTCCTTGCCGGAAACATCGGGCAGCACTTGTCCGTAGTTTTTCAGATGGCCTGCAAAGACATCAGAAGAGAGATACAAATGCTGTGGAAGCAAAGGCGGATATGTTTCATCGCCCTGTGCCATGGCGTAACGCGATTTGACGTCGCTCCAAAAACGGTTTGCCTCGGCATGAACATCGCCCAAAGAGACAAACAGCGCATCTTCGCCGATATAGTCAAACAGCGTTTCCAGCTCGTTTTCAAAAAACAGCGGCAGATAATATTCCACGCCCGCGCCGAAGTGGCCGTTGCTGACGGCTTTGTACACAGCGGCATCGTTCGGATTGCCATCGACTTCCTCACGAAAGCGGCTGCGGAAAATCTTTTGCGCCTCGCTGTCGGTGGGAAACTCGTGCGCCGGTAGCAGGCGGATTTCGGAAACGGGGGAAATGGTGCGTTGCGTTTCAGTATCGAAGGTTTTAATGCTGTCGATTTCATCGTCAAACAAATCGATGCGGTACGGTATTTCGCTGCCCATCGGGAACAAATCGACTATACCGCCGCGCACGGCAAACTCGCCTGCCGCGACAACATGGGAAACATGGTTATAACCTGCATCCACCAAATCACTTTTCAGACGGCCTATATCCAAAGTCTGCCCTGTTTTCAGCCAAAACGTACGCCCTGCCAGAAACGGCACGGGTGGCAGCTTCTGCATCGCCGTGGCAACCGGTACGAACAACACATCCGCAGTGCCGCTTTTAATCTGCCACAATGCTGACAAGCGCTCCGACACCAAATCCTGATGCGGTGAAAAACGCTCGTAAGGCAGCGTTTCCCAGTCCGGCAGGAATACCGCCGTATCGTGCGGACGGAAAAACAGCCAGGCCGTCTGAAGGCGTAGCGCCTGTTCCGCATCTTGGGTCAAGACAACCTTGAGCTGCTTATGCGGCAGATAACGCGCCAAAGCCAAGGGCAGCGAGCCTTGAGACAGATTGAGCCAACGGGATTTTTCACGAGGTTTGGGAATCGGATAGGTCATGACAAAACAGTTTGTAAGTAAGTAAATACAAGCACCATAGGCCGTCTGAAAAATTTTCAGACGGCCTTTAGCGATCAAATAGATTTTCAATTTTACTGGATACAGGTTTAAAAGAATATAAGCCCTTACATTCAGACGGCCACGCCGGCCAGTTTTCCAATAAATCCGGTTATCACCAATGCCGCAACGCCCCATAGGCACACGCGCAAAACGGCGGGAACAACAGGCGCGCCACCGAGTTTGGCGGAGACATAGCCTAGTCCTGCCAGTCCGCACAAAGTGGAAACTGCCAAGGCCGGAACAATGGCGCTAGAAGCTGTCAATGCGACCAGTAACGGCAAAATCGCGCCGGCACAAAATGAAGCGGCAGAAGCCAGCGCAGCCTGCATGGGACGGGCGGAAGAAGCTTCGGTAATGCCGATTTCGTCACGCGCGTGGGCGGCGAGCGCATCGTGTTCCATCAAGGCTTTGGCCACCTCTGCGGCAAGCGCATCGGACAAACCGCGGAGGCGGTAAATTTCCGTCAGCTCTTCCAACTCCGCATCAGGATTATTTGCCAACTCAAAACGCTCTTTGTGTAAATCGGCTTTTTCCGTATCCGATTGGCTGGACACAGAAACGTACTCCCCCGCCGCCATTGATACTGCGCCCCCGATAAGCGCCGAAACGCCCGTCAACAGCAGGGTTTGGAAATCAGGCGCGGCAGCGGCTACGCCCGTCAACAGCGAGGCAGTGGAAATCAGGCCGTCATTGGCACCCAATACGCTTGCCCGAAGCCAGTTGTTGCGGTCGCTGAAATGGCGTTCGCTGTGGTGTGAATACATATATGCTCCGATAAATTGGCTGTTTCCAGATGATGATAACATTGTATTGTTTTTTGAAATCAATGTCAGTTTATCCCTTCAAATCAAGCATTCTTAAATCTTTCTGCTGCCATTTCAAACCATAAAACCAACACTCCTCTTTGGATTTTTTCAGACGGCCTTAACGCTTTTACAAGCAAATTTATTGTTCCAAGTCATGGCATTATCACAAGGCAGTTTTGTGCTGCTTGGTTTATTCGTTTAAAGATGCTATCTTTATGAATCTTTCCACTCCTCAATCCATTGAAAGGATGTATCATGGCCGAAGAAAACAAAATCAAAGTAAACGATTTGCCTGAAGATAAAAAAGAGCAAACCGAAGAAACCGAGCTGCCCGTTATCAACAACGAAGAAAAACGCGGCGGTCATGGCGAAGGCGGTTGCTGCGGCGCATGCGGCGGCTAATCTTCCCGACAAAGCCCCCAAGGCCGTCTGAAAAGTCTTACTTTTCAGACGGCCTTTTCCTTTCTAAACAATTACAGGTAAATCAATGAAAGGATGCGGGAGAAGAATTTAAACCCAACCGCGTTTGTGCTACATTCACATCTTTACAAACCACAACAATCTGCACACGCAGACACACAAGGAAGAAAAAAATGTTTTGGTATATCGTCAGCTTTTTCGCCATTATCGTTTCCCTGCTCGCCCTCTGGGTCAACGCCAGCGCGTTCGGTATGCAGGATGACGGAACGCCACAATCCGAATATGAAAAAATGTTGGGCCTGGGTGCGAAGCTGAAAGACAAAGATACGGTTGCCAAGGAACGCGAAGCAGCGCGCCTTCACCCTGACGATTAAGCCTTACCGACTGGACAATCTTGCCAAACTGGGCTAATGTTCCAAACGCATAACGCACACCAACACAACTATACGAGAAGGTAAGAGAAATGACTGTACGAATCGAACACGATTTATTGGGCGACCGCGAGATCCCTGCTGAAGTATATTGGGGCATCCATACTTTGCGCGCCATTGAAAACTTTAAAATTTCCACGCAAAAAATTTCCGACGTACCGCAATTTGTCCGCAGCATGGTCATGGTTAAAAAAGCCACCGCGCAAGCCAACGGCGCATTGGGTGCCATCAAGCCGGAAATCGCGGCCGCCATCGAAAAAGCCTGCGATGAAGTATTGGTCAAAGGCCGCTGCCTCGACCAATTCCCGTCCGACGTTTATCAAGGCGGCGCCGGTACTTCGGTCAACATGAATACCAACGAAGTCATTGCCAACCTCGCATTAGAAGTCTTGGGTCACGAAAAAGGCCACTACGACATCGTCAATCCGATGGACCATGTTAACGCCAGCCAATCCACCAACGACGCCTACCCTACCGGCTTCCGCCTTGCCGTGTATTACAGCATCGGCGAATTGCTCGACAAACTGGCCATCTTGAAAAACTCTTTTGCCGCAAAAGCCGAAGAGTTTAAAGATGTTTTGAAAATGGGCCGCACCCAGCTTCAAGATGCCGTGCCGATGACTGCCGGACAAGAGTTTCAATCTTTCCAAGTGTTGTTGGAAGAAGAAATCCTCAACCTCGACCGTACCCGCTCCCTACTGCTTGAAGTCAACCTCGGCGCCACAGCCATCGGTACCGGCGTGAATACGCCTAAAGGCTATGCGGCTTTGGTTGTTGAGAAACTCTCCGAAGTCAGCGGCCTGCCTTGCAAACTGACTGAAAACCTGATCGAAGCGACCTCCGACTGCGGCGCATATGTGATGGTACACGGCGCATTGAAACGCACAGCCGTCAAACTGTCTAAAATCTGTAACGACTTGCGCCTGCTCTCTTCCGGTCCGCGCGCTGGTTTGAAAGAAATCAACCTGCCTGAATTGCAGGCCGGTTCTTCCATTATGCCTGCCAAAGTCAATCCCGTGATTCCCGAAGTCGTCAACCAAGTCTGCTTCAAAGTCATCGGCAACGACACCACCATCACTTTCGCAGCCGAAGCAGGTCAGTTGCAGCTGAACGTTATGGAGCCGGTCATCGCCCAATGTATGTTTGAAACTATTTCCCTCTTGGGCAATGCCGCGGTCAACCTGTCCGACAAATGCGTCAAAGGCATTACGGTCAACCGCGAAATCTGCGAACACTACGTCTTCAACTCCATCGGTTTGGTCACTTATCTGAACCCATACATCGGCCACCGCAATGGCGACTTGGTCGGAAAAATCTGCGCCCAAACCGGCAAAGGCGTGCGCGAAGTCGTACTGGAGCGCGGCCTGTTGAGCGAAGAAGAGCTCAACCGCATCCTCTCTCCAGAAAACCTGATTAATCCTCATCTGTAATTAGGATTTGAAATCAAAGGCCGTCTGAAACTTTAACGTTTAAAGTTTCAGACGGCCTTTTCGTATTGATATTGATATTTATCGAATTTTTTTTGCGAAATTCAGAATTAAAAGATAGCCTGACCGTCAGGTTTGATTTAACATGGTGTTGCCCCAGCCTGTTTCCTCCTTAAGGTTATGCCGGTAATGATGCCTCAAAAGGAACCGGATATTGGAATAACATCTTCATTTATTAGGAAAACCAGATGAATCAAATTACACGCGAACAAATGCTGCAAGTATTCGAAAATCGCTGCTCCACCCGTTATTACGATCCCAACAAAAAAATCAGCCAAGAAGATTTTGCAGCGATTCTAGAATTTGCCCGCCTCTCCCCAAGCTCCGTCGGCTCCGAGCCATGGAAATTCTTGGTGATTCAAAACAAAGCCCTGTGTGAGAAAATCAAGCCTTTCAGCTGGGGGATGCAATCGCAACTGGATGACTGCAGCCATCTGGTGATTATCCTTGCCAAGAAAAATGCCCGTTACGATACCCCGTTCTTCCGCAGTGTTGCCGAACGCAGGGGCCTGCAAGGAGAGCAACTGGAAAAAGCATTGGCAAGATACAAAAGCTTCCAAGAAACCGACATTAAAATTGCCGACGACCAACGCGCACTCTTTGACTGGAGCGGCAAGCAGACCTATATTGCTTTGGCCAATATGCTTACAGGTGCAGCGGCCATCGGCATCGATTCCTGCCCAATCGAAGGCTTCAACTACGACAAAATGAACGAAGTATTGGCAGCAGAAGGCCTGTTTGATGCCAACGAATGGGGCGTATCCGTAGCGGCAACATTCGGCTATCGCGCCAAAGAAATCACTAAAAAATCACGCAAGCCGATTGATGAAATGGTGACTTGGGTCGAATAAGTAGTTTGTATTCTCAGGGCGGCAAAACCGCCCTTTTACTTTTCCAAAAAGAGAAGCAAATTCCGTAACAACAAATACTTCTAAATTTAAAATCAGAAGGCCGTCTGAAACCATGTGTCAGAAATCCTAGATTTCATTTCACACCGTTTCAGACGGCCTGATTTAATACGCTTCTACTTAAAACGATACTTTCAAACTGCCGTAGAAGGCACGGCCATGCTCGTTGTAGGTCTGCGCGCCGTTGCCGGTGCGGTACAGTTTTTTGTCGAACAGATTGCTGATGCCGCCGCGCACGGCCACGCGTTTGTTCCAGTTGTAACCGGCGTTGATGCCCCAGATGCTGTATCCGCCCAAAACGGTTTGGTTGCGGGCTGAAGCCAGGGTTTCTCCGCTGCCGCCGCTGCCGCTTTGTTCGATGTTGTTGATGGCGACCGAACGCGGTTTGGTGCGGCCGTATTGGGTGAAGGTCAGGTTGGCGTCAAAGCGTTCGTTCGGCGTCCAGGCCAGCGTGCTGTTGATAGTGAACTTCGGAATCAGCGACAGGGGGTTGCCTTTGTAGTCTTCCGATTTCTGCATGTAGGTGAAGTTGTTGCTCCATTTCAGCGTGTTGTGCAGGGGGATGACGAGGTTGCCCTCCAGGCCGGAAACAGTCGCCCTCGGTGAGTTGTCCCATTGGTAGAGGATGCCTGAGCTGGTGCTGCTGCGGGCTATGATTTCCGTGCCGGTGATGATTTTGTTGCGGTAGGCATTGTGGAAGTAGGTTGCCGAGGCCTGCCAGCCGTTTTTTTCGAATTCGATGCCGATTTCCTTATTGACGCTGGTTTCGGGTTTTAGGTTGGCATTGCCCATAAAGTAGCAGTGTGGGTCGCTGCCCAATTCCACGGGGCAGCCGTTACCGCGCGTGTACAGGATGAATTCGGGGTTGCTTTGGTACAGGTTGGGGGCTTTGTAGGCGCGCGCGATGCCGCCTTTGACCAGCCAGTTTGCGCCGATCTGCTGGGAGAAGTTGAGCGCGGGACTCCAGTTGCCGCCGCTTTTGCTGTTGTGGTCGTAGCGCAGGGACGGTATCAGTTTGGTGGACGGGGTCAGCGAAATATTGTCTTCGACATAGATTGCCTTGTTCTGCTGCGATGTTTTGCCGCCACGTATGGCGGAAACGCCCGGGAAGGTCGATGTTTGGCCTTGGTCGGTAAAGCCTTGGCGGTTGGATGAGGGATCGTCCAGTTTGCTGTCGGTAAATTCCGCACCGACGGTCAGTACGTTTTCTACGCCGAGTTTGAACGGTATGTTGGCCTCGCTGCTGAAACGCAGGTTTTTCAGACGGCTTTGGACGTATTCCGTGCCGACATAGCTGCCCTCAGGCCCGCCTGCCAAACCTTCGGGCAGGTGGCTGTTGGTGGTGCGTTCGTAGCTCAATACGTTTTTGGTGTCGCCCCAGTCCCACGCGCCGTCATGGGTCAGGGCGTAGGAGGAACGGTAGAGGCGAGCGGTTTCCTTAATGCCGCTCCGGTAAATTTCGCGCAGGGTCGAATCGGTGTCGGAAATCACCACGCCTGTGGCAGTATCTGTAATGACGGTCCGTGTATTGGCAGCATTGGAATTTTGCGAATCGCCGTTGTAGATATTGCCCTGACGGCTGTAGCTGCTGTCTAAAATCAGGGTTTGTGACGGACTGATTTTCCATTGTAGGCGGCCGGCTATGTCTTTATTCTTCACACCTTCCACCCCTGCCGCTCCATAGGTGGTGTTGGTAACAGTGCGGGTTTGTCCGGCAGGCACAACGACACGTCCGCGTTCCCGTATCGGGCCGTTTTTCGTAGTAACAGTGGTGATAGAATCGCGGTTAATGTCTGTGGAATCGGCATCGGTTTTGTTGAAATTGCCGTAGATACGGAAGCCCAATACGTCTTGGATAATCGGCCCGCCAAGGTTGAAGCCGACACGGTTGGTTACCCCTTCCTTGCTGTCTTGCGGCTGGTTAGTGTAATAGTTCACTGATCCTTTGAATTCTTTCGGTACTTTTTTGGTGACAATGTTGACCACGCCGCCCATCGCACCCGAGCCATAACGCGTTGCCGCCGGACCGCGCAAAACGGTGATGGATTCAATTTCTTCAACCGGCACCCAGTTGCTGTCGCCGCGCGTATTGCGTTCGCCGCGCATACTGATACGCTCGGATTGGCGCGAGTTCACAGGCTTGCCGTCAATCAGAATCAATGTGTTTTCAGGGCCCATACCGCGCAAGTCGATTTGGCGTTTGTTGCCACGCTGACCCGTCGCTGTATTGCCGGTCAGGTTGACGCCCGGCATGGTGCGGACAAATTCGGAAATATCGTTGACGGCCGGACGCTTGTCAATGTCGTCTTTCGAAATACGCGATACGCCGAGCGATTGCTGCAACTGCTTCTCGGCAGTAACGTAAACGGTATCGACTTCAGCCTGCTCAACTGCTTTCTCTTCAGCTGCGTGTGAGAATGCACTAATTAACGCCAAAGGCAAAATGGCGAGTGTGAATGTTTTCATTGCATCGTTTCTCTTTAACTTTGTTTGTTAAAAATCAAAATAAAAATTATTCGAGATTTTAAATAAACTTAACAGAGTTTTCAATGCAATTAAGAGTGATTTACAATTATTCGTTAAATTAAGCCAATAAAAATAACCAAATGCCTAATAATTAAAAAGGCCGTCTAAACCGGCATGAAAGGGAATCTGAGATTTCCATCATACCGTTCAGACGGCCTTATTCAAATTTTAATTATTTGCCTGCTGCTTTTTGCAAAAGGGCATACAATTCGTCTTTGAGTTTGAGTTTGGCTTTTTTCAGCTCCTCGATTTCTTCGGCGCCGCTGGTTACCACGTTATTCACCAAACCGGTAATTTTATCGTCCAGCTCGTTGTGCTCCTCAAACAAACGGGCAAAGTGTGCATCCTCTTGTTTCAGTTTAGAAATCAGATCGCGATATTCTGGAAACATTTTGTTTTCCTCTCTTGTTAATTAAATAAAAAAGTACTGCTGCCAAAAACTAGGACGAATTAATCTTTAGCTTCATTATAACAAACACGGGCGTTTTATCCAGTCTTTTTTAAGCCGAAACTGTTTTATGTCAAAATTAATAATATCACCATTAGCCATCGTCCCAATGGAAAGAAACAGGTTTCTAGACGGTTTGCCGACTTGGGCATACAATCGGGCTTATGCGTTTACACAATGGCCGAACCACCCTATTCCGTCATATCAACGGCATGGACGGACAATTTATCCTGCTTGAAAACCATCCTTCATGGATGCCGGTCAATGATGCCGATTTCAACCATGCTGCCCCCTTGCCTGACGGTTTGGCCGTGCACGAAGAATCATTTTATCCATTTGAAAAAATAGATGCCGCCGAATCGGCAGACAATATCAAAATCTTCAGCGAAGAAGCTCTACGGTTGGAGAAAGAACGATTAAATGCAGTAGCCTTGGTAGAACTGGCAAAAAATCTTAAAGCCGCCCAAGCCGAATCCGATTTGGTCGCACTTCTGGAAAAAATGGATTTTCATTTAAAACAAGATGATATTTTCAAATAAACCCTTCAATCTCAGGCCGTCTGAAACCAAACACCCGACACAATTGTTGACAATGCAAGAAAAATAGTTCATCTTGAACCAATCCGCAGCACTCCATCCCATATTTTCAGCCCATCACAAAGGAATCGAGAACATGTTTTCAAAAAGCGTTACCCTCGCACAATATGACCCCGATTTGGCAGCAGCCATCGCCCAAGAAGACAAGCGCCAGCAAGACCACGTCGAGCTAATCGCCTCTGAAAACTACGTCAGCTGTGCCGTTATGGAAGCCCAAGGTTCGCAATTGACCAACAAATACGCCGAAGGCTATCCTGGCAAACGCTACTACGGTGGCTGCGAATACGTTGATATTGTCGAACAATTGGCGATTGACCGCGCTAAAGAGTTGTTTGGCGCAGAATATGTCAATGTCCAACCGCACTCCGGCTCGCAAGCCAACCAAGCCGTATATGCTTCAGTTTTGAAACCGGGCGACACCATTTTGGGCATGTCTCTGGCACACGGCGGCCACTTGACCCATGGCGCAAGCGTTAACATCTCCGGCAAACTCTACAACGCCATTACTTATGGTTTGGATGAAAACGAAGTTCTCGATTATGCCGAAGTAGAACGCTTGGCGCTTGAACACAAACCTAAAATGATTGTGGCCGGCGCATCTGCCTATGCGCTACAAATCGATTGGGCAAAATTCCGCGAAATCGCCGATAAAGTCGGCGCATACCTCTTTGTCGACATGGCGCACTATGCCGGCCTGATTGCTGGCGGCGAATATCCTAACCCCGTACCATTCTGCGACTTCGTAACCACCACCACCCACAAAACCCTGCGCGGCCCTCGCGGCGGTGTGATTTTGTGCCGTGACAATACCCACGAAAAAGCGCTGAACTCTTCTATCTTCCCAAGCCTGCAAGGTGGTCCGTTGATGCACGTTATCGCTGCCAAAGCCGTGGCGTTTAAAGAAGCGTTGCAACCTGAGTTCAAACAATACGCAAAACAAGTGAAAATCAATGCTGCCGCTATGGCGGAAGAGTTGGTTAAACGCGGTTTGCGCATCGTTTCCGGCCGTACTGAAAGCCACGTTTTCCTCGTTGACCTGCAACCGATGAAAATCACCGGCAAAGCCGCCGAAGCCGCTTTGGGCAAAGCTCATATCACCGTCAACAAAAACGCCATCCCGAACGATCCGGAAAAACCATTCGTTACCTCCGGCATCCGCATCGGCTCCGCCGCCATGACCACACGCGGCTTTAACGAAGCCGACGCGCGCGTATTGGCAAACTTGGTTGCCGACGTATTGGCCAACCCTGAAGACGAAGCCAACCTCGCCAAAGTCCGCGAACAAGTGACTGCTTTGTGCAATAAATATCCGGTTTACGGCGCATAAGCATTTCGCCTTGGATAAAATAACAGGCCGTCTGAAACTTCAGACGGCCTTTTTTTATTGCAACTTTCTTTTAAATTTCAAAACTGTTTGTTTCACTGACTTTGCGTATCATGCCTGCTGCGACAGTATGGTTGGTGGCTTCGTCAATCAAAATAAACGCGCCTTGTGCATGGTTGTCTTCGTATGCGGCAGCAGAAAGCGGCTGCTGGGTTTTGAGGCTGACGCTGCCGATGTCGTTGAGCTTGAGCGTTTCGGCGGATTCGACGCGGCTGAGGGTGTTCACGTCCCAAACATAGGCAATTTCGCTGATTTTTACGGGCGTGGTTTGGGTAGTGTGCTTCAGCAAATATTTGCGGCGCAGATTGAGCGGAATATCGTCAAACCAGCAAAGCGCGGCTTGAAATTGTTGTTCGGGAACAATGGCGCTGTCGGCTGAAACAATACTGTTGCCGCGTGAAATATCGATATCGGTATCCAAAACGACAGTCAACACTTCCCCTGCCTCGGCAGATTCGGTTTTACCGTTTGCATTATAGATTTCGGCAACTTTGGCAACATGGCCGCTGGGTAAAACTTTAACTTCATCGCCCACTTTCAGACGGCCTGCTTCCAATCTGCCTTGATAGCCGCGGAAGTCGTCGCTGCTGCTGCCATCTTGGCGCGCCACGCGTTGTACGGGAAAATGCGCGGCTTGGTCAGCGGCATTTTGACGGTTGACAGGTAGGCTTTCAAGCAAAGGCAAAAGCGGCAAACCTTCATACCACGCGGTTTGGCTGCTGGCATTGACGATATTGTCGCCTTTTAAGGCGCTGATGGGTAGGAAGTGGATTTGTGCTTTGAGGCCGATTTGTTCCGCCAGTTTTCGATAGGCCTCGATAATGGCTTGATATTTGGCTTCGTCAAAGTCGAGCAGGTCGAGTTTGTTGACGGCGACGATGATGTTGGGGCAGCCCAGAAGTTTTAGAATCGCGCTGTGGCGTTTGGTTTGGGGCAGGAGGACAGGCTCGCTGCCGGAAAAATCGACGCGCGTGGCATCGACCAAAATAATGGCGGCATCAGCAGTTGATGCGCCGGTAACCATATTGCGCGTGTATTGCTCGTGTCCCGGCGTGTCGGCAATAATGAATTTGCGTTTGGGCGTGGCGAAATAACGATAGGCCACGTCAATGGTAATGCCTTGTTCGCGCTCGGCGGCAAGGCCGTCTGTCAAACTGGCAAAATCAGGCGTTTCGCCGTTTTCAGTGGCACGGTTGAGCTTGTCAATCTGGTCGGTCAGTAAGGTTTTGCTGTCGTAGAGCAGGCGGCCGATGAGGGTGGATTTGCCGTCATCGACACTGCCAGCGGTAATGAAGCGTAAAAGCGGAGCGGAAGCTACGGTCATGATTCTTTCCCATTTCTCGTGATTTCTCAAACTGACTGCTACTTTAAACAGGCCGTCTGAAAATGGGAAAGAATGTTTGGTTGTTAAAAAAGCTGTTTTCGTTATATCGCAAAACTATGGGATATTACCTCACACCATCCGTTTTCTCCGGGTCGCCAACCAACATACAATCGACCCTAAGCACACCATTCCCGCACCCTGCCAAAATGTCATGGACAAAGGCGCGCTAATCAAAAATGATGACACTACCGCAGACAATACCGGAATGAAATAAGATGCGCCTGCCAATACGGTCAGGTTGCCGCGCGAAATACCGATATTCCACACTGCATAGCCCAAGCCCATACAAGACGCGGCGGCAACGGCATAGCCGAGCGATACGGAATCAAAACTCAACGTATCCGCGCCGCTGAGAAAATACTCTATCCACAACAATATCGACACCAGCGCAAAGAAAAAGCCGACGCTGCTGCCTTCCGCTTTCACGCGCGCCGTCAGCGTACAATATGCCGCCCAAAACACCGCATCCGCAAATGCCATGATGTAGCCGCCGGGATTGGTGCGGACATTGTGGTAGATGCCGGAAATTGACAAGCCGACATCGCCGCCCAATACAGTGGCAATCCCTAAAAACGACAGCACAAAGCCGATGACTATCCACCATTTTGACGGCTGTTTGTTGAAATATACCGCTCCGACGATGGTAAACGTCGGCCACAAATAATTGACCATGCCGATTTCCACCGCCTGTCTCGCGTTTTGCGCAAAACCGACCGAGAGCGACAAACACAGTTCGCAGCCGACAAAAAACACACTCGCCCAAAACAGATAGCTGCGGTTGTAATTGCGTAAATGCGGCCGGCCGAAAATCAGCCAAATCAATACGGTGGACAGGGTGTACATCATTGCCGCTCCGCCCACTGCCCCCATATGCAGGCTCAAAGAGCGTATCAGAGAAATGACAAAGCTCCACAAAGCAACGGCAAGCAGCCCGATGGCAGTGGCTTGTTTAGAGGAGATGTTTTGAGATAAGAAATGAATCATGGCGTATGTGCTGAAGATGGTTTTATTAGGTTTATCGTAGTTTGAATATATCGTTTCTACATTAATTATTTTAACGGTTTCAAGGCCGTCTGAAAATGATTGTTTCAGACGGCCCTCCATTTGCAATTAGTCCTAAACATGACTATAATCCGCATCCAATTAGTCAATATTGAGACCAATTTATGAATCAGCTCGACCAACTCGGCATGCGTATCAGCCACATAGACAGCGCATTTGACCAATGGATTAAACAGCAAAACACCAACTCAATACCTTCGCCGTTCTCTACACCTTGGCCACCGAAGGCAGCCGCACTCAAAAACACATAGGCGAAGAATGGAGCCTGCCCAAGCAAACCGTTTCCGGCACATGCAAAACGCTGGCGGAACAAGGCTTGCTGACATTTCACGAAAGCGAACAAGACAAACGCGAACGCTTATTGTCGCTGACCGAGCAAGGCAAAGAATCCGCCGCACCATTGGTGCAAAACATGCAGGAATTCAGCAAACGAATTTTTACCGCCTTCGGTGAAAAACGTGCAGCCCGACTGTTTGCCGATTTGGACGCGTTGGCCGAATTAATGGCGCAAACCCTCAATACTAAATAAGGAAGGAGGGCAACCATGTGGAAAATGTTGAAACACATCGGTCAAACACACCGCCGCAAACTCATCACAACCTTCTCTCTCGTCGGCTTGGATAATCTGCTCTTGCTGGTATATCCCGTGTTTGGAGGCTGGGCGATTAATGCCGTTATGGAAGGCAACGTCTGGCAGGCAATGTTGTATGGTGTGGTGGTCTTATTAATGTGGATAATCGGCGCCGCCCGAAGGATAGCCGATACGCGTACATTTACCAAAATCTATACTGAAATAGCCGTCCCGGTCGTTTTGGAACAGCGCAAGCGAGAAGTACCGCATTCCGCCATTACCGCACGCGTTGCCCTATCGCGCGAGTTTGTCAGTTTTTTTGAAGAACACCTGCCCATCGCTGCTACTTCGCTGGTCTCCATCTTCGGTGCATGTATGATGTTGCTGATATTGGAATTTTGGGTGGGCGTATTGGCTGTCGCGATACTTGCCCTGTTTTTATGGTTGCTGCCGCGTTTTGCCGCCATCAGCGAAAACCTATATTTCCATTTAAACAATCGGTTTGAACGCGACAACCACCTTATCCGCGACGGCAACGAGCATCAGCTCTACCGCCACTATGGCTGGTTTGCCAAACTACGCGTGCTGATTTCCAACCGCGAAGCCTTAGGCTATCTCAGTATCGGCATGGCGATGAGCGTATTGTTCGGCTTCGCCTTTATACACATGACGCTTAAAGGCTACGGAAGCGCCGGCCATATCTATTCCGTCAGCACTTATTTATGGATGTTTGCAATGAGCTTGGACGATGTACCGCGCTTGGTCGAACAATACTCCAATCTAAAAGATATCGGACAACGCGTTGAACTCTCGGAAGAAAACAATCTTTCTAAGGCCGTCTGAAACCTTAACACACTATCAGGACATATTATGAGTTGGTTTTATTTAATCTTAGCCGGTATGCTGGAAATCGGCTGGCCATTGGGCTTGAAGCTGGCACAACAGGAAGGCTACCGCTGGCATGGCTTTGCCGCCGCGCTTGCCTGCATCGTCGGCAGCGGATACTTCCTTTACCTTGCCCAAAAAAGTATTCCGATGGGTACAGCCTACGCCGTCTGGACAGGCATAGGCGCGGCAGGGGCTTTTTTGGTAGGCGTTGTATTTTTCAACGATGCTGCCAACTTCGGCCGCTGGCTTGGCGCATTTCTCATCATCTCCGGCGTCGTAGTGATGAAACTCTCCAGCGGAAACTGAAAATCTCGTTTCTATCCAATCCAAGGCCGTCTGAACAGGTATGCTCAGACGGGCTAATACCTTCCCGAATATAACGAAATCATCTTAAATTAAAACCAAGCATTCTTTCCTTTTTTCAGACGGCCTGTTTAAAGTGGCGACTGTCCATTATTCAAACAATCGGTTATAGCCGTCCAATAAAGGAATCCAAATGAGCCAAGCCAATCCGCTTCCCCCCGAACTCTCCGTCCAACTCTCCACACTATCCCCCACCCAACTTGCCTGGCTCTCCGGCTATTGCTGGGCGCAAAGCCAAGGCGTATCCGGTATAGTAGCCGAACCATCTGCCCTGCAAACGGCCGCTTCGGCAGTCAGCCGCCGCGTGTTAGTCCTCTCCGCCTCCCAAACCGGCAATGCCCGCAGCGTTGCCGAATCCCTACACGCCAAACTTCAAGCCGCCGGCGTAGAAGCCCGCCTCAGCAGCGCAGGCGATTTCAAAAGCAAAACCCTGCCCGACGAAGACATCGTCCTTTTGGTTACCTCCACCCAAGGCGAAGGCGAACCGCCCGAAGAAGCCCTACCCTTGTACAAATTCATCTACGGCAAAAAGAAACCTGATCTCAGCAAACTCACCTTTGCCGTCTTGGGCCTTGGCGATTCCTCCTATCCCAACTTCTGCCAAGCAGGCAAAGACTTTGATGCCAAATTTGCCGAACTGGGTGCAGGCCGTCTGAACGACTTGGGCATTTGCGACTTAGAATTCCAGGCCGATGCCGACGCATGGATTGCCGCCGTCGTACCCAAAGTGGCTGAGTTAACCGCCCAAGCAACAAGTCCAAGTACAACCGCTGCACCAAACAGCTCAGCCACACCAAGCAACGATGCCATCTACACCAAAGAAAACCCCTACATAGCCACCCTATCCGTGCGCCAAAAAATCACCTCGCGCGACGCGGAAAAAGACGTCGAACACATCGAAATCGATCTCAGCGGCTCAGGTTTGTATTATCAGGCAGGCGACGCGCTCGGCGTATGGCCGCTTAATTCCGCCGACCTCGTTCAAGAAATCCTCGACCTCAACCAACTGAACGGCAACGAAACCGTCCAACTTTCAGACGGCCGCGAAACCGACATCCGCACCGCCCTGACCGAATCCGCAGACATCACCCAAAACACACCGGCATTCGTCCAACAATACGCCGAATTAACAAACAACGAGGAACTCAAAACCATAGTTGCAGATAAAGCCCAACTGGATGCCTACCTCGCCGCCACACCGCCCGTAGGCGTACTTGCCGCCTATCCGCACCCACTGGACGCACAAACCCTATACAGCCTCTTCCGTCCACAAACCCCTCGCCTTTACTCCATCGCCTCCGCACAAGATGAAGTCGGCGAAGAAGTCCACCTCACCATCGGCGTCGTCCGTTTCGACCACCACGACCACACCTACACCGGTGCAGCTTCCGGCTACTTGGGCGAACGCCTCGAAGAAGGCAGCGAAATCCGTGTCTTTGTCGAACCCAACCCCAACTTCTGCCTGCCCCAAAAGGGCGATACACCCATCATCATGATCGGCGCAGGCACAGGTGTTGCCCCCTTCCGCTCCTTCATGCAACAACGCGCCGCCAATGGCGACAGCGGCAAAAACTGGCTCTTCTTCGGCAACCAACGCCTAGCCGACGACTTCCTCTACCAACTCGAATGGAGCGATTGGCGCAAAGACGGCCTCCTCACCCGCGCCGACCTCGCATGGAGCCGACAAGGCGAACACAAAGTCTATGTCCAACACAAAATCACCGAACGCGCCGCCGAAGTTTGGAACTGGCTGCAACAAGGCGCACACATCTACGTCTGCGGCGACGCTACACGCATGGCACGCGATGTCGAAAACGCCCTGATCGAAGTCATCGAAACCCAAGGCAAACTCAGCCGTGACGAAGCCGAAGACTACCTCAACGACCTGCGCGAAGACAAACGCTACCAACGCGACATTTATTGATTGGATAAACAAAAATAAAGGCCGTCTGAAATTCAGTTTTCAGACGGCCTTTTTAAAGAGCCTGCTCGGATTGTTATCAATTCACCCGGTTTTGCATTATAATTGTGCAAATTTGACTCACTCGAAAGAAAATAAATTGGAAGGATTACAACAACTTGTAGATTTATTGGTGGGTTTTGTCGATTGGATATTGAAATTACTGGCATTCTTGTTTTAAACTACGTTCCATTCTTTTATACATTAAAGACGTATTTTCATCATGCAAACCGCGCAACGCTCTGCTACTTTCTTCTATTGGTACCACACAAACGTGCGGTACTTTTTTGCGCTTGTCTAAAACAGACCAAATTGAAAATACGCAAATTAGAGCCGCCTCATTTGAGCGGCTTTTTTTATACCCACCATGGCCGCTTAAATCCACCCATTTTTAAGAAATAAGGAATACAGCCATGACTGCCTCAACTAAAATCCACAGCCAAACACAAATGTTACACACCTGCCGCATGGTCGTTGACAGCAACAGCCACCACAGCATGCTCAACATGCACACTTTGCCTGATTCGCCTGACAGCCTCATCAGCGAAGCCCTGATTCCGCAAGTACGCACCATCGCGACCTTGATTGCCGCAGAGCGCCACGACTTCAATCAAAGCAGCCCCAACGTTTTTACTGATGAAGCGGATTTCTTCGCAGCGCGTATTTTGGTTTTGGGCGTACGCCGTTTCCATTTGGACATTACCCTGCTGCCTATGCTCAAAACCGCCAACAAACGCGCCGAAGCTTTCGCCAAACGCCATCACATGCCCTTCTCTCCCGCTGAAATGCAAATGTCCCTGCACACCCGCCGCCCTGCCAACCTGCTGATTATCGAAACCGAACACGAAATGCCCGCACTGGGCAATCTGGCTGCCAACAGCCGTGCATTTGCAGCGCAACTTTCCAATATTATTTTGTAAAACTACTTGAAAAACAGGGAAATGGTTTAATATTAGGCGAACACACTCCGCCGAAATCTCGGCAAAGACAAACTTCTCTCAGGAAAAACAATGAAAAAACTGATTGCCTTAGCCGCCCTTTCCACTTTTGCCCTTGCTGCCTGCAAAGACAATACCCAAGCGCAGCTTGAGCAGCAACAAAAACAAATCGAAGCATTACAACAACAGTTGGCACAACAAAACGGCCAACAAGAAGACAATACGGTTTACCAGCTCACGCCTGAAGCCGTGAAAGACACCATTCCTGCCGAGGCACAAGCCAACGGCAACAACGGCCAACCGGTAACCGGTACAGACGGCCAACAATATATCTACGACCAATCCACCGGCAGCTGGCTGCTGCAAAGCTTGGTGGGCGCGGCAGCCGGTGCATTTATCGGCAACGCATTGGCCAACAAATTCACACAGGCAAGCAATCAAAACAGCCCGATTGCACGTCAAGCCCGTGCCAACTATTATCAAACCGCACGTCCAAACAGACGCACCAGCCAACAGCTGAATACGCGCACCCTGCGTGCCCAGCAACAAAACGCTCAACAGCAACAGCGTTACCGCGAAACCGCGCGTCAGCCTTCCAACTACCGCCGCCCAAGTATGGGTCGGGGCTTTGGCCGCCGTCGCTGATTCGGTTTATATTCCATCTTTAATATAAATACGCACAATATAAAAGGCCGTCTGAAAATCTGATTTTCAGACGGCCTTTGGTTTTCTCTATTTTCTTATTGTAGACTTGCGGATCTGGTTGTATGCATTATGCCCAGAAGTCTCGCGGAGCGTCCAATACAGGTTTGACGATGCCGGTACGGATGGCAAAATCGCCAAAACCTTCATCATCTAAACGGTTTCGAGACCAATCTGCCACCCAGCCTTCGACAATTTCAAGGATTTCAGGTTCAGTAATGTTTTCTTTAAACAGGCGCGGAATGCGGGTGCCTTCGCGGTTGCCACCTGCGTAGAGGTTGTAGCGTCCGACGGCTTTACCGACCAAACCGATTTCCGCCAGCATGGCGCGACCGCAACCGTTGGGACAACCGGTTACGCGCAAAACGATGTATTCGTCTTCCAAACCATATTTAGCGAACATTGCGTCGATTTTATCGGAGAATGTCGGTAGGAAACGCTCAGCCTCCGCCATCGCCAGCGGACAAGTCGGCAAGGCAACGCAGGCCATCGAGTTCTCACGCTGGATGGTAATCGATTTGCTGATTAATCCATGTTCTTTGGCGATTTTATCAATCGTATCTTTTAATTCCGGCGGTACATTGGCGACCACCAGATTTTGATTGGCCGTCAGACGGAAGTCACCGGGATGGATTTTGGCAATTTCGCGGATGCCTGTTTTCAATGGTCTACCGGGATAATCGAGCAGGCGGCCGTTTTCAATAAACAAAGTCAAATGCCAGTTGCCTTCATGCCCTTGTACCCAGCCGATATGGTCGCCACGATGGGTAAACTCGTAAGGGCGGATGGGTTCAAACTTAATGCCCATGCGTCTTTCGACTTCTTCTTTGAACACATCCACGCCCACGCGTTGCAGCGTATAGCGTGTACGGGCAGCTTTGCGATCGCTGCGGTTGCCCCAGTCGCGCTGGGTACTAACGACAGCTTCGGCAGCATTGAGGGTGTATTCAAGCGGAACGAAACCAAATTCGTAAGAAGTGTTCGGATAGGTTTTAGTATTGCCGTGTTCACTGGATAAGCCGCCGCCGACCAATACATTGAAGCCCACCAACTTGCCGTTTTCTGCAATCGCCACAAAACCCAAATCGTTGGAATGAATGTCCACATCGTTGTCGGGCGGAATTACGACGGCAGTTTTAAATTTGCGCGGCAAATAGGTTTTACCCAAAATCGGCTCGACCTCATCAGCAATTTCTTTATTACGCGGCTCGGTCGGCTCGGTTGTAAACACTTTTTCACCGTCCAGCCAGACATCGGCATATGCCATGGTACGCGGCAGAAGGTGCATACTGATGCGCGCCGCCCATTCATAGGCTTCTTGGTGCAAAGTGCTTTGTACAGGATTGCTGGTACACAACACATTACGGTTGACATCGCTGGCTGTGGCAATGGAATCGAGACCTAGTTTGTGCAATGCCTGATGTGCCTGTTTTAAATCGGTTTTCAGAATGCCGTGGTATTGAAAGGTTTGACGGTTGGTCAGGCGGATAGAGCCGTAAATCGTATTTTCACCGGCAAATTTGTCGATACCCAGCCACTGCTTCGGCGTAATGATGCCGCCGGGCAAACGGCAACGCAACATCATGTTTTTTAAAGGCTCAAGTTTTTGTTCGGTACGCTCGGCACGAATATCGCGGTTGTCCTGTTCGTACATACCGTGGAAGCGGATAAGCTGAAAGTTGTCGGCAGTAAAGCCGCCGGTAAAGTCGTCTTTCAACTCCTCCTTAATCGTACCATGCAGATAATCGCTGCGCTCTTTCAAGGCTTCGTTGCCGGACAAAGGCGTCTCAGGCAGCTTGGCGCGTGGGTCAGTTGTGGTAGCAGTCATTGAAGCACTCCTTATTTTTGGTATAGGCGTTACTTTAATGAGGCCGTCTGAAAATGAGAAAGAATGGTTTGTTTGTTTTAAAGACGATTTTGTTATATCGGTAAAATGCCGCACTTACCTATAGCTAATTTGAATTTACTATATTTATGTTCTGACTGATGAGCATTGGCAGATTAGAAATAAATTGAACAGATGACTTACATCATTAGCCTGCATCAAGCCCGATTCTAATTAAACCCACTATAATCCATTATTTTCCACGGGCTTAAACCGTAAAAATACAGCAAGCAAACTTTATGTCTCACTCCCTTATACGCACCTTCGCTCAAACCTTTAGTTTTCCCTATACAGAAACGTTGCAAGAACTGCCCCCACTGGAAGACAACCGTCATCTGCATTTGGGTGCATTAGCAGATTTCTACTGCCATATGGACGGTACATGGCATTCCGACAATCCACTTGCCAATTATTGGCTAGAGATGGAAACTCTGTTTTTACAATGGGTGACTTATCCCAAATTGCCCAACAGTTGGCACGATTGGGCCTTCGGCTGGGATAGGAAGACCAAGCAATATCTGCCTACACAAGGCTGGCGTGAAGAATGGGCGATATTTGGCATAATGTTTGACGATTCAATTCTTTTTGCTGATACCACCGCTCCCGGCAGTCCTGTTTATTGGTTGATAATAGGTTACGGTACAATAGAAAAACGCCGCCTTATCGCCCCTTCCGTAGCAATACTAATGCAAACCTTATTGGCAATTTATGATTTTGAGCGCGAATGGCGGAAAGCAGGCGGGGAGTTCTACGATGAAGAAAGCTGCGACATACCTCCAGAATTATATTCTGCTCTGCATGATTTACTACAACGGGAACTGCCACCAGAATGCGCGGCAGGATTTGAAAAAGCGTTTTGGGGCTGATGCTGTAATTGCAATCTAGAAAACCTATTCTCTAGCCGTCTGAAATTTCGGCTTTAGGGAACAATTATTTAAAATAATATGATTGATTCGTTTGAAATATCAGTTTGAAAATGCTTGAAGGATTGATAGGCTGCTGAGATATAAAAAGGCCGTCTGAAAATCTGATTTTCAGACGGCCTTGATATTGGATGGGGCAAACCGATTAGGCTTGTTTGTTCCAACGTTCGATAGATTCTTTGATGACTTGTTTCGCTTCTTCTACATCGCCCCAATATTCAACTTTAGTGGTACCTGCTTTTTTCAGGTCTTTGTAGTGGTTGAAGTGGAACTCGATTTGTTTGATCAGTTGTTGCGGCAAATCGGCCAAAGTTTTGTAGGCGTTGCCGTTGTTACGGTCGTCGGCCGGAACGCAGACGATTTTGTCATCCACTTCGCCGTCGTCAACGAATTTCATCACACCGATAACGCGTGCTTCCAGGAAAATACCGGTTGCCAAAGGCTGCTCGGTCACCAGCAATACATCCAATTCGTCGCCGTCTTCGTCCAAAGTTTGCGGAATGAAGCCGTAGTTGGTCGGTTTGGCGAAAATTGCCGGTTCAACGCGGTCGAGTTGGAAAGCGGCCAGTTTGCGGTTCCATTCGATTTTGTGGTTGCTGCCCGCAGGGATTTCGTTGACAACGTTGATGATGCCGCCGTCCACATCGCCCGGGGTCAGGATTTTATTGAAGTCTGCCATGATGGTTTCCTTTGATTTTAAATAGAGTCAAACGGCGAAAGTATAGCAAACCCAAGGCCGTCTGAAAATGTGAAACTGTCGTATTCAGACGGCCTTTTTGGCATTCAGCCTTTTGACCAGTTCTAAAATTGCGCGTTTATTGGAAGGCGAAAACACTTTTTCTGCCGCTTCTTCCGCACTAAACCAACCGTAGGCAACGTGTTCGTCCGGTTGCAGGACGATAGGCGTATCGCGCGGAATTTGGGCGGAGAAGATGTGTTCGCGGTTTTCAAAAACGCCTTTGGGATAGCGATGGCGCCAGTGATGATAGATTTCATAAACGGTGCTGTCGTGCCAGTTTTCCAGCTGTCCGTCTGCAAGGCGGATACCGGTTTCTTCCCACACTTCGCGCCATGCGGTTTCTTCGATACGCTCGCCCTCTTCCAAGCTGCCGGTAACCGACTGCCAAAAACCTTGCGGCGCCGTGCGTTCAATCAGCAGGATATTGCCGTCTTTATCATACAAAACAACCAAAGCGGAAACGGGATACTTCAAAGGCTTACTGCTCATGACTTGTCCTTGCCGGTTTGGTTGGGGAGGCTGATTTTTTGTAGTAAGTAAGCCAAAAGGTTTTCCATGTATCACTCAAAAATGGGAAATTGATATTCAGACGGCCTTTGCCGGAAATCCGCAAAGGCCGTCTGAAATTATACCTGATTTAACTGCGCCAGTTTCCAAGACACCAGCTCTTCCGCTTCTTCCGGCGAGTTGGCCTTCAATCCTGCTTCGCCAAAATACGAAATTTTAGGCAACTCGCACAAAAACTTATCGACGTCTTCTGCCGTCAAAAAACGGCCGTGCAAATCAAATCCGACATTTAAAGCACGCCCTTTGATTTCCGCCACCCTGTCATGCAAATGGCCGTACAAGTGATACCAGCCCTGATAGCAGCCGTCCCATTCCTGAATCGGATAGTGAAAAAGAACCAGCGTATTCTTAATTTCCGGCAATTTAAGTTTCAAATACGGCCGTATGGACGACAGCAGCGGATGGCCGTCATGCTTGGTTTGACTGCGGAAAAAGTCGGCATGTTGCCGAATCACATGATCATGATTGCCGTAAATCAAGTGATGTTGCCCGTTTAAACGCGACAAAACGCACTCTATCTGCTTATGGTCGTGGGCAAAGGAAAAATCGCCCAAGTTGTACACCGTATCTTCTGGCGTAACGGTTTCATTCCATGTCTGAATTAAAAATTCATCCATCTGCTCCACGTTATCGAACGGTCGAAATTGCGGGCAAAATTTGGCGATATTTTTATGTGAGAAATGTAGGTCTGATGTGAAGTAGATTTTGCTCATACCGTGCTTTCTGCGTTGCAGGCTTGAATCGTATCACGCGCGGGCGTATGCTGAGTAATGTTTTTATGTGCTTCAAGGAGTTCGTATGCGTTTGGTTATTGCCGCGCCGGCCAACGGCGCAATATTGAAAGACGCGCTCAAAGCGCATCTGCAAAACGACCCGCGGGTCAGCAGTTTGGTCGATTTATCCTCGCCCGAAGGAAGCTATCCGCAACTCTCGTTTGCCGCGGCCGAAGAAGTCGCGGCAGGACGAGCCGACCGTGCGCTGTTGATTTGCGGTACCGGCGTGGGTACGGCGATTGCCGCCAATAAAGTGCGCGGCATTCGGGCGGCGACGGCACATGATTTGCTTACCGTCCGCGGCTCGGTGGAAAACTATAACGCGCAAGTTTTATGTATGGGGCAAAACGTGATTGCCGCTCCGGCTGCTTGGGCATTGGTCGATATCTGGTTGGACTTGCGCCACGACACAAGTAGCGGCTATGCGCCTAAGGTCGGCGAAATCGAAGCATACGAGCGCGAAAAATAAATGATAAATTTTCTATGCATTTTCTTACAGGTTCCGGACCATAATATTTACAAAGTTTCTAGAAATGGAAAAATTTATACTAACCACACAATTTATAGTTTAGCTTTTATTATTTATACCATACTAAGAGAATAGACATTTCTTTTTATTTGGGATATTATTATTTCATATAACTTACTAAACTCTTTTACAAAAAGAAAGATATCGATGGAAACCTTCTCACAATATATAGTTATTGATACAGAGACAACTGGATTATATAAAGGATCAAGACTTGTCCAACTTGGATGGATTGTATTTGATAAAAATGGTAATAAATTATCAGAAAATGAATACTTGATAAAACCTGTTAATTATACAATTCCAGAATCAGCAATAGCTATCCATAAAATTACAACCGAACAAGCAATAGAAAAAGGATTCTTACCACAAGAAGTTTTAAGTTATTTTATGAATGATATTTTCAAACCAAATACTTTATTAATTGGACATAATATTGAGTTTGATATAAGAGTCCTTGAAACAGAATTAAAGCTTTTAAATATTTTTCCTAAAAACCTTCCTATTTCAACTTATTGCACAATGCGCTCTACAAAAAATATTTGCAAAATTCCAAGTGCTAACTATAGAGACTTCAAAATACCAAAGCTCATTGAATTATATCGGCATTTATTTAAAAAGGGGTTTACAAACGCTCATAATGCACTAGCAGACTGTCGAGCAACTGCAGAATGTTTTTTCGAATTAAAAAGATTAAATTTAATTCAAAATAGTTACATTCATACTTCCATATTCAACAAAAAACAACCTCAAATTATTATTATTGAAAAAGAATACCCAAAAAAAGAAATAAAAACTAATCAATATAAATTTGAGAATACCAATACCAATACCAGTACCAATACCAGTACCAGTACCAATACCAGTACCAATACCAGTACCAATACCAATACCAGTACCAATACCAGTACCAATTACAATTGGATATGGTGGGTTATTGTCATTTTGATCTACTTTTTACTACCTAATACTTGCTCCAATAAAAAAGATAAATTATCAAGTTATAGCACATCGACATCAAATCCAACAACACCCCTAATAATAGAAAAACAACGTGATAGTTTACCTCCACCAGTAGAAGACCCAATAGCTCATGCACAGATACTCATTAACAATCAAGATTATAAAAGTGCTTTACCTATTTATACTAAATTAGCCTACCAAGGTAATGCCACAGCGCAAGATCAATTGGCTAGAATGTATCTTATGGGGCTTGGAGTAAAAATAAATCTTAGTAAAGCAGTTTACTGGTTTGAAAAAGCTGCCAATCAAGGATTTGATAATTCACAATATGAATTAGGCCTAATGTATGCTACTGGCAAAGGAGTTATACAAAATTATCAAAATGCAATATTTTACTGGCAACAAGCAGCTACTCAAGGAAATGAAAACGCAAAAAAAGCTTTACAGGTATTAGCAGAAATGGAGCAAAAGGAAAACGAAGATTATAGAAAAAAACAGGAGGAACAACAAAGATTATTAGAAGAAAGACAACAAGCAGAACAGCAAAGATTGTTAGAAGAAAGACAACAAGCAGAACAGCAAAGATTGTTAGAAGAAAAACAAATGTTAAATAGACAACAGGAGCAGTTGCGTTTAGAGAAACAACAGGAAAACGAATTAACAGCTGCTGTTCAACAATCACAATACCTTTTACAAAGTACATGGAATAAAATTCCGAATAATATTCAAACTAGCTTACTTAATGAACAAAACAATTGGGAAGCTTACCGTAACCGAAATTGTGAAAGTTATCGTAACAATAACACAACCAAACTGAATTGTTATATCCAGTTAAATCAAGAGAGAACTCAATATTTACAAGGATTTATTATTCAATAACGGGTAGGAATTACTCTAAATAATAGAGTGATTCCTACTTACCAAACTAGTATTATATTTAGAATTAAATGAACACCGTCTTGTTAGTATGAGATTTTATAAGTTGATTATGTATCAGCACTATATAATTAAAAAATAATTCAAACTATTGTTTTTTAATATATTTTTTAAAACCGTCTCAAAAACGCCTGAATAAACGCGATTTTATCCAATTCCGACATGGCATTGAATGTTTCCTGATGCTCGTGGATATAGTCGATTAAAGGATAAAATTCTTCATCAACATGGCGTTTGTCCAGCTTGCGGCCGATATTGCCTTCGTTGCTTCGTCCCAGAAACTTGGAAATCAGGTAATACGGCGATTTGAGTTTGAACAGCATTTCGCCGTTTTGCGCATCAAATACCATAAAGCCTTCGTGTTCCACATTTTTCAGACGGCCTTTCAGCTCGCCGAACGTGATGTTTTTCAGCGTTTCGGGGCGGCGGATGCCGTATTGTTTGCCGATTTCGTCCAATTCCGCTTCGCTAAACTGACGACCTGTCGCCACATCGATGCAGCCGATTAGGGTTTCCCCCAATTCTTCGCGGATGATGTGTACGTCTTTCGCATCTGTGATTTCAAACAAAAAAGTATGGTTCGGATACGCGCGGAACAGGGTTTCGTATTGCGCGCAATGTGCGGCGGTCATGTCGGCAAACGCGCTATCAAGCGAACCGGTGGTCGAATACAGCACTTTACCATCAAACTCCGCGCCGTGGGAAGGATGGTCGTCTGAAAGCAAGACGAAAGTGCAGCAGCCGAGGAAGCCGTTTACTTTCACCACTACGTCCACCAATCTCTCGTCACTGATTCGGATCGGATAACGGCTGCCTTTGGCAATACGTTCCGAATAATTGAACACTTTTTTAAACGGGCGCACGATGATTCGATTATGCGCATCGATAATCAAACCGCGCATTTCCAGCAAAGCATCATCAAAGCGGTTGTTATAGAACACGCTGCGGGCGTATTTCAACACGCGCAATTCGGGGTAACGCTTGGACGCTTTGGCGGTAAAGTTACGGCTGCCGTGTTGCAGATAGTGATCGGTCACAAAAGTTTGCTGCGCTTCGTCAAACACCAGCGGCTTATGCTCGATAGCCTGCATCTGTTCGATTTTTTCTAACTGCTCCGCATTTGCCGGCTGCACGGCCTCGATGTGGATTTCGTTTGCCACACGGTTTTGGTTCAGCTTGATATACGCCGCCAACACGTCATGCTCTTTCACGCCGTGCAGGTTAGGATAGAAATTGTGCAGTCGATAAATTTCTGTTTCAAAACCGCTTTTCTCCGCCTGATCCAATAAATGACGGCAACGCGAAGCTTTTTGGTTGGTATTGGAATTAATGATCAAAATATTTCGATTCGGATTTTGGCGTCCAAGTCTCAAAGTTTCAGTCATCAAAGCATTGCCGTGTTTCTGCGCTTTATCCACCGCTTCGCCCGACCAACGATATTCACCATATTCATCGGTAATAAACAAATCGTTTTCAATACGGACCACTTCCGCATCCGGATACTGCGCTTTAAATTCGGCGGCTTTTTGTTCGGCAAACGTCGATTTTCCCGAACCTTGATGACCGCGGATTAAGATGAATTTTTGCATTTTGTTTCCTTATTCTTTTTCTCAGCTTGTCCTGAATAAATAGGCCGTCTGAAAAATATTTCCACCCTTTTTTTCAGACGGCCTTAGCTTTAGTTCACAGCTGCCAACGGCGTTTTCTCAATCTCTTCTACCCAGAAATCTGTACCCATACCTCGTTCGGCAAAGGAACCGATTAGGGAGAATACTTGATCGGAGAAGCCGCCGATGTTCAAGATATCGTGACGGTTTCGTGCTTGAGCCTGAACGTAGGGCTGGATATCCAAACAAACGAGTTTGGCTTCCGGACAGCGTCGTTTCAGAATGTCCCACTCTTTCATCAGGCTGGTTGTTGCGCCCCATCCTTGGCTTTCATCTGCCCAACTTTCGTTGTCTGACACGATGACGACCAAATCCACGTCGGCTTTTTCACGGTTCAACATGGCGAGCGGTGCGCTGCAAGCCGTTCCGCCGCCGCCGATATTGGCGAGTTTTTCGGCATTGGTCATGATGCTGTCGCGCGGGTTGAGCTTCACGTTTACCGTGATTTGTTCAAACGGCATCACGCGTGCTTGCGGGTTGGTACGCAACATGGCGGCGGATACGAGCGCGGCAATGTCGATGCAGCGGGTTTTGCTGGTCGCGCTGCCGCGATAGCCTGTAACTGAGCTGTGCATAGAGCCGGAAACGTCCGGACAAACCACGACTTTGCCTTGGATTGCCGGTACGTTTTGTACGGCGGTTTCCATCGCATCTTGCAGGGCTTCACGGATTTCAGACGGCATTTGGTCAGATGTTGCCTGATACGCGGTCAGCAACTGATAAGGCAGGACGCGGGCGCGGGCAATGGCGGTTTCGTCACGCAGTTTTTCTGCCACCATTTTGATGTTTTTGCTTTTAGCAAACACTTCGTGGCGCAGGAAAGTGTTCAGGTTTTGACGAATCTGCTGCCATGAGCCGTTGCGGGCGATTTGTGCCCAGTCGCCGTTGTTCAAGTCTAAAGCAGTGAGCATTTGGAAAGGAACGTTGGGCAATTCGCCTTGGCGGCTTTGTTTGTAATCTTCAAAAGCGCGGGTAATGGGTGGCAATGCTTCGCGGTCGTACGGTTTGCCGATCAGCCATGCAAACCATGCGGCACGCCATGCTTCACGCGGTTTTGGGTGCACCATTTTGACCACGTCTGCCAGCGACGGCGAATTGCCGACGGCGGCGTTCAACAGTTGTTTTTCGGTAGCGGTCAAAAGCCAAGTCTGCATCAGTTTTTTCGGACGGTTGCCGAAAGATTTTCTGCCGACTGCACCGCTGCGGATAATTTGTGCGAAGTTACGCAACATTTTACCGTTGTCCACTACTTGGTCGAATACACGAGCGAGCATGTTCACGTCTTTTTGCGCCAACACGGCAAGCAACAGCGCAGGCATATCTTTCATAAAACCTTTTTGACGGGCATATACGGCAGTTTTGGCAATAAACTCGGCATCCAGGCTTTCTGCCAATTTCAGCACTTGGTCAAGTTGGCTTTGTGCATCAGCATAGAAGGTATTATTCAGACAACCGGTAGCCGCAAGCTGTGCCAGCTGTTGTTTGGGCGTCAGCGTGTAGGCGATGCCGCCGGCTTCATTATGGGTATCGGTTTTAGTAAAACGGTTTTTAATAGATTGAAACAAATTAGTATTAGCCATTTTCATTTTCTTTCATATTGTTGGTTTGAGGCCGTCTGAACTTGTTTTAGCTTTGTTTTTCAGACGGCCTTGAATGGGTGGCAGCGTGGCGGCTAAAGATGAAGAGAAGCGTTTTTAACTGAAAGCTAATGTATTCTCTTCCGGGCATCCGCCTACTGCCGTAGGGCGACCAGTTTAATTAGGATCATTCGGGTTTGTAGCAAGAAAGGAATGTAATCCTAATAGCATTCGCCCATAAGGGGTGGCACATTGGGCAACAAAGAGTGGAGAAATTTTTACGCGCTCTATCCTCTGAGCTACTCTGCCATAGTTGGCGACAGAGACGGGACTCGAACCCGCGACCTCGAGCTTGGCAGGCTGTAATTCCTCCGGTATTTGCCAAATATACCGAAAACGGTTTTTATATCAGCCCGCCTGAATATTTCAGACGGCCTCGAATGGATGGCAGCGTAGCGGATAAACATGAAGAGAAACGGTTTTAACGTGAAAGGTTAATGTACCCTCTCCGAGCATCCGCCTGCTGCCGTAAAAGTAATATGGCACGCAACAAGTTTTTAAGGGAAACATGCCTTTACTCTACCAACTGAGCTACTCTGCTATTTTGGATAACAGAGACAGGACTCGAACCTGCGACACAAGGATATCCATGTTGTAGTTTCCCCAGGCATTTGCCTGCCATATTGAAAAGGGTGAGCGACTAAATAAACAAGACGTTCAACGTCTATCAGACGAGACAGGATTCGAACCTGTTAATCCAAATGTAGTCTTGTTGGCATTCGCCCTGTAACCACACAGCAACTAAATTTACGGAAAATTTTTCTCCGGTAACTGTATTTCCCGAAGCATCTGCTGTATCGTTACATTCACAACATAGCCAACAGCGTGCCAAGAATAAAATTTTTATAAAAATAATTTTTAATTAATTGAATATAAAGAAAATATATTTTAAAGTGGCTTTTATCGCCAAATAGCGTATAATACTAAAAAATATATTTATAGATAGTTATATAGAAAATAAAATATACAAGGATATATGATGCGATTCGATGATTTGGACAAACACTTGCGGCTAAGTAAACGGAAAATTTGTCCTGGAAAAATAATTTAAAGGCCCTCTGAAACATGAATACCATCCCCAAAAAACAAGTCGCCGTCAGCTTTCTTGGTACAGTGCTGGACAAAGGTTTCGGTCAGGGCCGTTGGTTGAAATGGCGGCCAAACGTCGCCATGAATCAGCGTCAAGATTTTCATCTCGACCGTATGGAGCTGTTTTATGCGGAGAAATACCGCGAACTGGCGGATCATGTAAAAGCCGATATTCAGCAAGTATCGCCGCACACAGTCGTCAATCTCGTGCCTATGGAGCTGGCAAACCCGTGGGATTTCTCCGAGGTTTATACCAAACTGCACGATTGGGCAGCAAACTATCCATTTGATACAGAAGAAGAAACCTATCTCACCCACATCACGACAGGTACACACGTTGCCCAAATCTGCCTGTTTTTATTGGTGGAATCACGTCAAATCCCCGGCGTACTGTTGCAAACCGCTCCGCCCAAAAATCAAAGACGCAGTATGGAGGACGGCAATGTCGGTAGTTATGAAATCATCGATTTGGACTTGGCGCGTTACGACGTGCTGGCCGAACGCCTCGCCGCCGTGCGCGATGACGCAGTGCGCTACCTGAAAAGCGGCATTTCTACCCAAAACGCCGCCTTCAACCGCATGATTGCCGAAATTGAACAAGTCGCACTCAACTCTCCTTCCCCCATTCTGCTTTCCGGCCCGACAGGCGCAGGTAAATCCATGCTGGCACGCAGGATTTTTGAATTGAAAAAAGCGCGCCATCTGATTAAAGGCACATTTGTCGATGTAAACTGCGCCACCCTTCGCGGCGACGGCGCAGCATCTGCCCTGTTCGGCCACAAAAAAGGCGCCTTTACCGGTGCTGCAGAAAAGCGTGAAGGCTATTTGAAAACCGCCGACGGCGGTGTATTGTTTTTAGATGAAATTGGCGAATTGGGCTTGGACGAGCAAGCTATGTTGCTCAAAGCCATTGAAGAAAAACACTTTTATCCCGTCGGCAGCGACAGCGAAGTCAAAAGCGACTTCCAACTTATCGCCGGCACCAACCGCGACCTACGCCACGAAATCCGCGCCGGACGCTTCCGCGAAGACCTGTTCGCCCGCATTAATATCTGGAATTACCCACTACCTGCACTCGCCAACCGTCGCGAAGACATCGAGCCCAACGTCGAACACCAGCTCGCCTTAGCCTCGCAAGAACTCGGCCGAACCACCCGCTTCAACAAAGAAGCCCTGGCCACCTACCTCGACTTCGCCCACTCCAACCAAGCACCATGGCGCGGCAACTTCCGCGACCTCGCCGCCAGCATCATGCGCCTGGCCACACTCGCGCCGCAAGGCAGGATACAAGTAGAACAAGTCCAAGCCGAAATCGAACGCCTCAAATGGTTATGGTCGGAAGAACCCTTTTCAGACGGCCTCCTACATAACAGGCCGTCTGAAAAAGCACAAGACTACCCCGATAAAATCGATTGGGACACATTGGATTTATTCGACAAACTACAACTGCAACACGTTATCGACGAATGCCGCAAACATCCCAACATGGCCGCCGCCGGCCGTGCATTGTTCAACGTCTCCCGAACAGAAAGGGCAAAAGTCAATGACAGCGATCGACTGAGAAAGTATTTGCAACGGTTTGGACTGGAATGGGGGGATATTTAAATAGAGTGGGCAGACTAGTTCATTTTGAGAGCATTATTTTTTATCATTTATAAAAAACAAAAGGCATCAATCTGATGCCTTTTTATTTTCGTTAACATAAAAAATTAACGTTCATACCAACGTTTGGTCGATTCACGAATCACTTCTTTGGTTTACTTCAAAAATGCCGCATGATAGGCAATATGCTCGCCAACAAAACTGGCGATGAAGTAATAGCTATGATCATAGCCTTTGTGGAAGCGCACATCGACTGGTTGATTTGCCGCACGACAGGTTTCAATAAAATCTTCGGTACGTAATTGTGTTGGCAAAAACTCATCTTCCAAGCCCTGATCAATGCGCATACCTTGTACTTTATAGCCTTGTTGAATGAGTGAGCTGGCATCATATTGCTGCCATTTTTCGCGATCTTTTCCTAAATAGGCAGAAAAGGCTTTTTCTCCCCAAGGCACGAGGCTAGGCGATAAAATGGGCGAAAAGGCAGAAACACTTTGATAACGTTCTTGGTTTCGCAGCGCCAATACCAATGCGCCATGTCCGCCCATTGAATGTCCCATAATCGAACGTTTGCCGTTGGTAGGGAAATTTTCCTCAATCAGACTAGGCAACTCATTCAAAATATAATCATACATTTGATAATTCGTCGCCCAAGGCTGCTCGGTCGCATTAAGATAAAAGCCCGCACCCTGCCCTAAATCGTAAGCATTATCGTTCGGCACTTGCTCTCCGCGAGGGCTGGTATCGGGAGCAACCACAATTACTTGATGTTCTGCCGCGTAACGCTGAAAGCCTGATTTGGTAATGAAATTTTGTTCCGTACACGTTAAGCCGGAAAGCCAATAAATCACACCAAGCGGTCGATTCTCCGGATTATCCGGCAAATAGACGGCAAATTTCATTTCGCATTGCAGCGTTTGGGCATGGTGTGCCCACACTTGTTGCGAACCACCAAAAATTTGATGTTGTTCAATCAGTTTCATCGCGTACCTTAGTAATGAATAACAGCGCGGATCGATTTACCTTCATGCATTAACTCAAAGGCTTCATTAATTTGATCGAGCGTCATTGTGTGGGTCACAAACGGTTCTAACTCGATATCGCCTTTCATTGAATCTTCCACCATTTTCGGCAGTTCAGAGCGGCCTTTCACGCCACCAAACGCCGTGCCTTTCCAAACACGACCGGTTACCAACTGGAACGGGCGAGTTGAAATTTCTTGCCCTGCACCCGCTACGCCGATGATAATGGATTGTCCCCAACCACGGTGTGCGCTTTCTAATGCTTGACGCATCACGTTTACATTGCCGATACATTCAAAGGTATGGTCAATACCCCATTTATTGATGTCTAACAACACATCTTTGATTGGTTTATCGTAATCGTTAGGATTTAAACAATCCGTTGCACCAAATTGTTTTGCCAGCTCGAATTTTGCAGGATTGGTATCAATAGCAATAATACGACCCGCTTTAGCTTGACGTGCACCTTGCACCACAGCTAAACCAATCGCCCCTAAACCAAACACTGCAACAGAGTCGCCTTCTTGCACTTTTGCCGTATTATGTACCGCACCAATACCTGTGGTAACGCCGCAGCCGAGTAAACATACTTGTTCGTGGTTTGCTTCCGGGTTGATTTTCGCCAGTGAAACTTCGGCAACAACTGAGTATTCACTGAAAGTCGAACAGCCCATATAGTGATAGATCGGCTGACCTTGATAAGAAAAACGCGTCGTGCCATCTGGCATTAAGCCTTTACCTTGTGTATCACGCACTGAAACGCATAAGTTGGTTTTACCTGAACGACAAAACTCACATTCGCCACATTCAGCGGTGTAAAGAGGAATGACGTGATCACCTGGTTTTACGCTTGACACACCTTCGCCCACAGCAACGACCACACCCGCACCTTCGTGTCCAAGCACCACAGGGAATACGCCTTCAGGATCGCTTCCTGACAACGTAAACGCATCAGTATGGCACACACCAGTGTGAGTGTTACGAATTAACACCTCGCCTTTGCGTGGCATTTCTACGTCGATTTCCACAATTTGTAAGGGTTGATTTGGGGAGAATGCCACCGCCGCACGAGATTTGATGGTTGGATTGGTTTGTTTAATTTCCATTAATTTTGCCTTTTAATTCATTAATAAAGTTATCTAGCCTACGAAAGATAACCACAGTTTATACTTTGGAACCCACCCTGAAGCAAGCATTTTTGCAATTTTGGCTCCGGCGATAGCTTGATCGACTAAAGGGCTGCCATGTAATTGGCGGTTAAAGGCTTCCGAATATTTCCCTTAGTCATGAAGCTGTCCAGTATGGCAGGCACCGAATACCCGAGCAAACTCCACCGCCATTTTCCCAACATTGACCAAATGGCTTTGTAAGGTTTGCCAATGTTCGTAAGGCAAGAGATTACCGAGTTTGTCTTGGGCAGAATGGGCGTAGTAAATTAGGGTTTTCATATTGAAATTCTAAAAAATTTAAACTGATATTATGCAATGATAATATGATATTAAATTTAATATGCAAATAGAAAAAATGCTGTCTGAAACTTTTTCAGACAGCATTGTTATTGATTACCCTTTATGACTTGCTTCTAATATCCTTCACAGCTTTCACTAAAGCTTCGGAAAGCGAAGGATCAAAAGAAGAGCGGTCTGCTTGGACAATATTTGAACATACAGCCCCTCTTCCTTACTTAGACATGAGATACGGTGGCAGAGTTTCAACACACAGCCGCCCGAAGGCGGCTGGACGTGGGCAATGTCATGATGTTGCGTGGCGATTGGTTTCAACACACAGCCGCCCGAAGGCGGCTGGTTGTTTTAATTCGAAATTAATTTGTTTCAAAGGGTTTCAACACACAGCCGCCCGAAGGCGGCTGATTCACGCTCGGCAGGCGTTTGGTATTCGGCGATGTTTCAACACACAGCCGCCCGAAGGCGGCTGTTCAAGACATGAATGTTTGGCTAAAATGGCCTGAGTTTCAACACACAGCCGCCCGAAGGCGGCTGTCGAGGTATTGACAGCTACAAGCAACGATATCCGAGTTTCAACACACAGCCGCCCGAAGGCGGCTGTTCTATTTGGATGAGGCATTCATTTTTCCTTTCAAGTTTCAACACACAGCCGCCCGAAGGCGGCTGTCGAGGTATTGACAGCTACAAGCAACGATATCCGAGTTTCAACACACAGCCGCCCGAAGGCGGCTGTTCTATTTGGATGAGGCATTCATTTTTCCTTTCAAGTTTCAACACACAGCCGCCCGAAGGCGGCTGTAGGAATCTTTGGCCTGTTCCTCCGGATTCTTATTGTTTCAACACACAGCCGCCCGAAGGCGGCTGGCGCCAGGCGTTTGATGTAGGTATAGCCCTGAAACGTGTTTCAACACACAGCCGCCCGAAGGCGGCTGCCAGGCGTTTGATGTAGGTATAGCCCTGAAACGTGTTTCAACACACAGCCGCCCGAAGGCGGCTGTTTTGAAAACCTGCCGAGCAAGAAAGCCCGCACACAGTTTCAACACACAGCCGCCCGAAGGCGGCTGAGCCTCTCTTAAAAGCCTTGTTCCATCAGGTTTCGCAGCCCCGATTTCGCTAAGCTCCTAAGAAAAGCGTGAACGCGAGTATAACACAGCCTTTTCCGTTACGCCCGCATTCGCAATATCCTGATTATTAAAGAACAATCCCAATTCGCCAACCCTGCCGCATTTTCATGAGAACCGCAGGTTGGCGATTTACACAATCAACGTATCCTTAAACACATCCACCGCCGGTTTTGCGCCGTGGTGTTCCACTTTGCGCCGCCATTTACTGCCCAGATGGTAAAAGCGCAGACTGTCGGTTTCGGGGTTGTAGGTTTTTAAGAGTTTGTCTTTTAAAACAACCCATTGATCGGGCGCGATGTCGCATTCGAACACCGAATACTGTACGCGCACGCCGTAGTCCAAACACAATTTTGCCACGCGCCGCAGCCTTGCCTGTCCTTCCGCATCTTCCAGCGAAATATCGTAAGTAATCAGCATCAGCATTTTGTATTCCCATGTGCAGGCTGCTTTAGAGGTCGTCTGAAAACATCCAACCCATTTTCAGACGACCTGCAAACCTATCTCATCAAAAACGGCGGATATTCCGCCAAATCTCCGCGCAAGTGCCGCGCCAACAGCATTGCCTGAATATACGGTAGCAGCCCGATTTCCACTTCCTCGCCTAAAAACGGATGAACGATTTTCTCCTGCTTTTTCGCCTGCAAGGCTTGAAACGACAGCTTACGCGCATCGGCTTTTAAACTCACCGCGCCGCTTGCTTCGGTAACGAAATCCTGCGGTTTGATTTGCCCTCGGTTAATCAGCGACAACACCAGCCTGTCTGCCCACCACGCGCGGAATTCTTCCAAAATATCCTGCGCCAAACTGTCGCGTCCCGGTCGGTCGGCGTGCAGAAAACCCACCTGCGGATCCAGCCCCACGCCTTGCAGCGCGCCGCTGATGTCCTTGCCCAGAATGCTGTACACAAACGACAACAGCGCATTCACCCCGTCTCTGGGCGGACGGCGGTTGCGCCCGTCAAAAACAAAACCGCTTTTTTCGCTCAAAAGCTGCCCAAATACGCCGAAATAACGCGCCGCCGCATCGCCCTCAATACCGCGCACCACGTCCAGCTCCGCCGCGCCCTTCAACTGCCGCAGTGAAATGTTCAAAGCATCGACCGCACTTTGAATCGCCGCATGCTCACCATAATTGCGAATCTGCCGCTGAAGCACCCGTTTACTTGCCTGAATCTTTGCCGCAATGATATTACGCGCAATCGGCACGGGATTTTGCTCCGACACCCGATACTGCGCCCGACGCAACAGCACATTGCCGCTCTGCCGCCCTTGAAGCCGTCCCAAGAAACGCCCGTTTTCCGTAAAAAACGCCAAATTCACATTATTTTCGCCGCAAAACCCCAGCAGAAAAGGCGACACCAGCACATTTCCAAAACAGAAAATATGCCCGATGGAATGCACCGGCAACTGCGCTACCTTCTTACGCTCCTGCTCCACCACCAGCGTCTCCCGCTCCTTATGCAGATAACTGCCTTGGGTGGTGATGTAGAGCGTGTTTTGCAGTTTGCGCATGGGGAACTCCTTAGGTTTTGACTGTGCTTTTTAAAGGAATGTTTAGTTTATTTATCTAAAAAAAAACAGTCAGTTAAATGAATTAATCCTAATTAAAACGTTATATAATTAGTGGAATTTCCCAAGATATCCATTTAGATGTAAAAAAGGGTCTATTCATACAGGAAATAGATGTATTAAACATAAACAACGCTCTTGCTCCATTTAAAATTTCCCACTCTTCTGCAGGACCCAAGTTAGTACTTAGGCTGTCATCGTAAATCTTTTGAAGATTTTTAATTAAATAGTCTTGGACGCTCACAATATCCGAAAAATCAAGTAGCTTATTACTGTAATATATGCAATTCAAATTAGTATCTTTAGGCAAAACTTTAAAAGATGAAAATTTTCCTTGGAGAATATTTCTAAAAGTATTCCACTCATACATTGATATACCATTTTTAGTGCACATATCAAGGTTTTCGATAGAATGTATCAGTATAAATCTGCAGTTTTTTGCCATATCTAATTTATTAACTATTTTTTTACCCAATCTTGATATAAGCCGCTCTTTAACTTTATCAGTTAGTGCTTTTGAACGTAGAGAGCATAACTGATCTATTCCATGATTCAATGATTCATTTCTGCAATATTCATTAAATTCGTCCTTAAAAAATGGATGAATAGTCGCGATTCTATGCTTAATCTGGCAGAAATATATTAGATTAGATGACCTATCATAAATAATGATGTCTGCATCATATTTCTCTTTGGGATCATTTATACCATTTGTTACTATAAATCTATTGCTATCGAGCTTATTTTTTAGGTATTCTAAAAGATAATCACCTTCAAACCATGAACCAATCTTATTCATGTTAGTTAAATATTTAGATGATATTGTTTTAATTGCAAATTTAAGATTGATATTATTTAGTCTTATTAATTTATTATCTAGCTCTGTTACTATGCGATCATTTTCATGGACTTCAAAATCATCTAATTTTTTAAAAAGGTATTTAATTTCATCTTCAGAAAAACCAAATTCATATAATTTATCCCTGCTAATAATTGGTTGAGTATTATTTATATTTTTAATATCATGTTGCAATGAAAAAAATGAAACGATCTCTGCTAATCTTCTGATATCTGAAAAAATCACATTATCAGCGGAATCTAAAAATTTCGTATAGAGTGGATGGAAGCTTATATATTTATCTAATACAATATCTACAAAATTCTGGAATAAATAAGAATCTCTATGAATTACTTTACGACCAATTTCATTCCTAAATATCACATCAGAGAAATGACTTTGCTTAGTAAAGTATCGTGCAAACCAAATCATCTTATAAGATTTCAATAATTCTTTATTTAATTTATACTTTTTACATCCTTCATAATTACTATCATACTCTATAATCCCCAGTAAAATATATGAAACAAATTCACTAAAGGCATAAAAAGCATAAAGGTTACATTTATCTTGATATGATAGTTGGTGCCAGAGTGGAAGATTATTTTTAACCAAATCATCCTTTATCCTTTCTCGATATTCATTTTCTATAATTTTAGCGTTATCTATTAACTTTTCTTCTCCATTGTCTAATATATATGTTTTGCATCTGATACTTTTTACTCCTTTAGTAAATAAATGTTTCTTATTTGCTAGGCTGTATGAAATATATTTCCTAAGTAGGAACAATTCTCTTCCTAGAACACCTGGAATATATTTTTTGATATCTGAGTCTGAGATATCAAGAGGCTTGTCAATAAGTGATAGAACAAATTTACGCTTTTCCTCCTCCATTATCTCCAAATGACTCATTAAACATTCAAACCAATGCACAGTTTTATTCATATAAATTTTCCATAGTTCATTTACTCAAACAACCCCTCCACATACCCCACACTCCTATCCCGTTTCCCCAGCAACGCCGGCTGGCAAATCTCCACCAGCGAACAGGCTTTGCAGCGTTTGCCGTAGTCGGGCGGCGGAGTTAGGCCGCTGTTTAAAAGTTCGCGGACGGCGGCGATGGTGGCGAGTGTTTGGGCGCGCAGGTCGTCTGAAAACACGACGGGGACGCGGTGGCGGGTTTGCATATACCACAGCGCGCCCTCAGAGACGGTTTGCCCCGTCATTTCTTCCAAACACAAACCTTGGGCACAAAGCTGAATTTCATCCATTGGGTCGGGTTTGGGCTTGCCGCGTTTGTATTCCACAGGTTTCAGACGGCCTGTTTTCGTGGCCACTTCCACTAAATCCAACACGCCGCTGATGCCCAGTTTCTCCGCCGAGACATGCACCGTCCGCTCAAAACGCACACCCTTGCGCGTTTCCGGCTCGCCCGAATCCACCCGCTCATGCAGCGCCTTGCCCTGCGCGATCAAATAGTTCTCCGCCCACGCCTGCTCGTTGTGAATCACCGCATTGGCGCAGGCAGAAGGCGTAGTGTTGCAGGGCAGAAAGGGGAATCAGGCGTGTGTCCTGATTTTCCCCTTGGGTTTCGGTTAAAAGTGCGGTCATCTTTTTAAGTGTTTTTAAAGCAGTTCTTCCACACTCACGCCATTGAGGCCGTCTGAAACCACGCTGATTTTGTAATCGCCAAAACCGCTTGCGGGCGTACCTGATTCGCCGTTTACGCGTTCGACTTTTACGGCGTCAAACAGTTTATGTGCAGGCTGGCTGCCGAGTGCGCTATCGTGTTTGAAAACAATCAGTTTGCGTGCCGCCATTTCGCCACGGGCGGCGGAGCGGTCATGCTCAAACATCAGCGTCAGGGCTTGCCAGAGTTTGGCTAAGTCGTCGTCTGAAAAACCGGTTTTGGCGGCAAGGTTGGCGGAGATAAAGCCGTGCACGCGGTAGAGCGCGTAAGGGACGATGTATTTACGCCCCATAGTGCGTTCTTTTTCCAAGTCTTTTTCATTGGTTACCGCCATGCGGGTGATGGAAACTTCCAGCGGCACAATCGGGTCGATGGATTGGGCGAACGCCAGTTGTACCGGACCGCGCACTTGTCCGCTGTTGACTTCGGTGGTCATCACGGCGCCGAAGGTGCGGATATCGAAGAAGTTTTTACACATCCACGCGGTGATATCGAGGGCTTTGGCTTCGTCTTTTGGCAGTTTTTTTTCTTTAGTATTTGGTTCAATCCCTAAAGCCTCATAAGCGCGTTTGTTTTGCAGGTTTAACACGCTTTTTTCTTTGACGTAGATTTCGTAACCGGCTTCGTTTTCGCTGCTGATTTCTACAAAATTACGGATTTTGCGTTTTAGGCAGACATCGGTTACCAAACCTTTGCTGGATTCGGGATCAAGACGCGGCATATTGCCCGCATCGGGATCGCCGTTGGGGTTGCCGTTGATTACATCAAAAAAGTAAACAAATTCATAGCGGTTTTGAATGGCAGACATTTTCAGGCTCCTTAGTTCTCAATAGTTTCAGCGGTTTCTTTTTTAGCAAAATAGCTTTGTTTTTGGTGGTAATAGCCAATGGCGAAGCGGCCTTGCTCGTCAATGCTCAAATGGCGCGGGAAGGTTTCGGGCAGTTTGGCAATGATTTCGCCCAAATCTTTATCCAAATTCACCGCCATGCCGGCTTTGTCTTTACGCAAGCGCGATAAATGGTGTTTTGCACCCGACAAAAGACGCGGAAAAACGGAAAACGGCACGGCGGATGCAGAGCCGTAATAGCGGTCGGCAATGCCGGTATTTAATTCGCCCAACGCCTGATATTGAATGCGCTCCAATACGGCAAACAGCCGCCCTAAAAGATAGGCGCGATTCGGGCTTTCATTGTTCAAACTCATAGGAACTCCTTCTTCGATAAAACCTTTTCTAAAACGCCGCTCTAATACGGCTTTCATCATTGCCACGCGCAGACCGTTCACGTCGCCATCGGCGCGGATTCGGGTAATCAGTTGCGACAGTAAACTCAAGGGATACGGTGTACCGCAAATCACGGCGCGGGTCATCTCACCTGCCAACACGGGCGAGATGTTTTCGCTTTTGCCCAATACGGCAGTTTGCAATAAAAGTCGCCAAATAGACGGCGGCGTTTTCCATGCACAAGGCTCAAGAGCTAAATCTTGCCAATGCTGCGCCAAATTTTCCGCCAACTGCCCAAACGTGGTATCCAGCCAAAACCGAACAGAAATCCGCGCGGCATTAGGGGCAAGCCCTAAGATATAAAAACGGGTATTGGGAGAGAGTTCGGGCGCAATTTCTTGCAGCGGACGACCTTTGCCGATTTGTTCCAACACGTTAAAAATTTTGGCGCTTTCTTGTTCGTCATCCGGCGGCGTAAATACGTGCACGAAGAAGCCTTCGGCAGCCTGCGCAGTCGCGTTATCGTCCGCTTCCGCCCAAAAGACCGTACTGGCGTCGCCGATAGTCAGGCAGTGATTATTCGCTTCTTGATTACGTTGGCGCAACAGATAGTTCAGCGCGGTGGTGTAGGCAAAGGCAGATTGTTCGGAAACAGGCGCATTTGCGCCCTGCTCCTTGCCGAACGAGGCAAAGGCTTCTTTGTTGAACGAAATAATCGAACCGCCGGAGCTTTGCCCGCCAAACACGCCTTTAATTGCAGGATGCAGCCGTGCAATCGGGGCGGTGTCGCCGCTAATCAGACACAAGCCCTCAAGAGCTTCATCGCTTTTTAGGCAGCCTGCCCACAAGGTTTGTGCGGCTTCGCGTTTATGGATAAGTGCGGTCGGTTTTTCAAGAGAAAATGCGATATTGGCATCCAGTATTTCGGCAGGCAGATTTTCGGCAGCAAAATGTGCAGGCTGCCAGTTTTGCAGAAAACGGCACAAGGCTTGCAGGCCTTCATCTTCGCTGTTTTGCAGTAAATCAAGATGGTATTGCTTGAAGGCGTCAAAGGTTTTTTCAGACGGCGTAAACGGTTTTTCTTTGGCTTCGGCTTTGTTTTTATTGGCTTCCACGCCAAGCGCGTAGGCAGTTTTATCCCACAAAAAATTCGGTTTGATACCCGACGTGCGTTTTTCAGGGCGCGGCACACTCATCAGCTTCGGTTGCGGCTTTTTATCGGCTGTCAGATTCGGCACAACGGTTTTCAGACGACCTTCTTTATCCAACACCAAAATCCAGCCGATTTTTTCCTCGCTAAAGCCATAAGGCGGCACTTTCGGGGTGCCCATTTCATCGGTTTCTGCTGCCAAACGGCGGTAATAGCGGGCAAGGGATGCAAGAATCATGCTTTCACCTCCTCGGCGTAAAACGGCGGCACAAGAATGACGCCCTCTTTCATTTCCGCACGGAAAAAATGCGGCGTGTTGCCGTGGTCAAAATCAATATCGTGCAGCATCCAGCCCAAATCGCGGTTTGCCTCGCTTTCCGATAACGCCGACAGCGGCAGCGGCTCGCCCTCGTCAATCAACGCAAAATCGGCAGGAAATTCACGCACGCCCAAACAAGGCTGCTGAAAGCATTGCCCCTTTTTCGCACGGCGTTTGAACATCTCGATATGTTTGGTAACGGTCTCATCCGCGCCTGCTTTTGCCGTCAGCACCGCATGGGCTTCAATCACATAAGCCACGTCTTTAAGCACCGTCGCCGCGCGCTGCTGGCGGTCGTCTTCAATCAGCGTATATAAATCGGCAACGCTCTTACGTTTGATCGCGCCGCTGACCTTGCCCGCCGAAATCTTGCCGCCCAACTCATTACGCCGCACCGACTCAAACTGAATCGGTTTCAACACATAAATCCTATCAATCACCCAGCGAATCGCCGGCTTCCAATGTACCGCCGCCAAAATCCCGCGCGCTGCCGACGGCGTGATGACATCATAAGACACCCGCTCCACCTTCATCTCCGGACGGGTAAAACAGGCATAATCGCCCCAAACGTGTAGGCGGATTTGGTTCATTTGGTTCTCCTTTTGTTTGGAAAGTGCGGTTTCAGACGACGTTTAAAAACGTTGGGAGAATTGACCGCACTTTTTTGCACCCTCAACTACAGTAATCCAATCATTTCCTCAATGGATTGTTTAAGTTCATCTTCTGTATAAAGTGTATTTTGTCGATTTTCAGGATGATGAATATGGTTACGGATAAATGTTTGTAAACTTACGGGATATGGTTGTCTAACCGTGCCATCACTATTTACTCTAGTCCAATATTTACTGAATTGGATTCCTTGAGCATTAATCCATTGTTCAAAATCTCTCTCACTAAATTTTCCATTCTTATCTTGTAATCTTCCGTATAATTCATTATGTAATTCCACGGTAGGCAATTTATACGCTTTAAAATTAATCTCTCCCCAAGTTGGACTCCAAGGAAAAATTTTTTCCAATGAAGCATCTTCAACAGTATTACTAATTCCATCTTTTCTAAAAATAAACAGACCGACGTTATTTAAATGCGGTGTAACCAAAAAATATGGGGAATGCGTAGTCAAAAATACTTGTTTTGTTTTTGAAATTTCCAGTAAGGCCTCAAAAAGTTTGGTTTGACCTTTCGGATGCAAACAAATTTCAGGTTCATCAATAAACAAATAAAACGGCTTGGTTTGACCTTGCTCTTCATCATGTGCTAACTCTTCTGCATAGACTTGAAGCAAAGCTAATGCGACTGAACGCTGCATTCCATTACCTTTTTCAGACATTGGGATATCCACGCCATCGTCAATGAAGATAGATGCACTTTTAAAAAATGAATCTATCTTTAGTTCATCGAATCTAAAATGAATATGTGCTTGTCCAAATTGTTCTGTAAAAATATGCTGAACTTTTTGTTCAACGACTGCAATTTTTTGACGTAACTCTGAATTGGGATTATTAAAAACACTGTTAAAACTATCTTGGAAATCCCTATATTCAGAGGTTGTAATGTGAGCCTGTGCAATTTCTTTTAGCAACAATCCACAAAGAGTTGTTGATCCAAAAGCTGCCTCATCGCTAGGGTTTGTATCAGCCCAGATAAAATTTGTCTCAAAGAGTTTTTTGAATGGTGCATCAATACCACTTGGGTTGGAATACCCTTGTGAATTTTCATTCCATAAATCTAATTGTTTACAATCTACTGTACTTCTCCTTGCTCTAAGTTCATTATTACTTGTAATTGAATTGATAAAAGCAGTTTGTTTATTGCTCTGAACAAAATAATTAACTGAATTCTCAATATCACCGCAAAAAGTGAGTTCAATACAAGCATGTTCTGGCTGTGTATTATTCTCACGCTTGCTTCTAATTCGATCAATTTCTCCTTTGATTCCGTTTCGTAAAAAATCCACCGCCTCAAAAATAGATGACTTACCAGAGTTATTTTCTCCAACGAATATATTTAAACCACTACCAGGCGTGGTGCCATCAGGAATTTTAAAGTTGATCTGATGGTTCTCACCAATAAACCCTTTAAAATTAGATAAACAAATACTTTTTATAAACATAACAGTTTCCTTTTCTTAGATTAAAAATAAAGATTGAGTTAAAACACCAAACTCTCCTCTCTTATAAAATCAGTATCCTCCCAACTCAACCCCGCCACTTCATCATACAAATCCAGTCCAATCAGCGTATAAAACTGTTTGCCGAAGTTTTTCTCGTTAATCGGTTCGATACGCCCTGCTTTATACAAGGCAGCGAGGGCTTTTTCGGGGATTTGGACGATGTAGGGTTGCAGTTTGCGTAAGAGTCCGCCGATGTGGTCGGCGTGATGCAGGCTGCTAATGAGGTTTTCGGCATCAACATCGAACGGAATAATCAGCGGCTGCATATGGCTTTCGATCATGCAGAATTTGTCAGCGATGGTTTGGAATGGGAAATCGAGGCTTTGTCCTGTATCATTGTGCATTTTCAGGATTTTTTTATTGTCCAGTTCGCTGCCTTTTAATTGATAAAGCTCGGCGAAGTAGGCAGCGACGGCTTGGGTGGATAAGAGGTCGTCTGAAAAGCTGTCGGCAGTCAGGCGCATAACGGCGGCCTGGGCGGCAAGTTCGGGCGGGGCTTTCCATTGTTCTTCGGGCGCGAATATCCAGACAAAGCTGTTTTCAGACGGCCTTTTGCCTTCGCGGTTACAGCGCCCTGCGGCTTGGGCAACGCTATCTAAACCTGCCTCGGCGCGCATCACCAGCGGAAAATCCACATCAACGCCGGCCTCAATTAAGGAGGTGGCGATAACGCGGCAGGGTTCGCCGTTTTTCAGACGGCCTCGGATTTCATCGAGTTTTTGGCTGCGGTGTTTGGCGCACATTAAGGTGGTCAGGTGGAATGTGCCCTCAAGGTATTTGGCTTGGTCGTACAGGCTGCGGGCGTGGCAGCGGTTATTGACGATGACGAGCATTTGCGGGTGTTCGGCAAGTTTGGCGAGCAGGTCGGCGTCAGTTTGTGTGCCGATATGGTGCACGGTGGTGCGGCGCAGTTTGTCGAAAAGTGCGGTCGGTTTCGGGGCTATTTCACGCACGTTTTCAAAGCCGCGATAGAAGCCGTTTTCGGCTTGCACGGCTGGCTGGGTGGCGGTGCACATGACGACGCTGCAGCGGTAGTTTTGCGCCAATTCTTTGATGGCTTGCATGATAGGCAGCAACAGATTGAGCGGCAGCATTTGCGCTTCGTCGAGGATGATGACGGAGCCTGCGATGTTGTGCAGCTTGCGGCAGCGCGAGGAGCGGTCGGCAAAGAGGGATTCAAAGAATTGCACGGCAGTGGTCACGACAATCGGCGCGTCCCAGTTTTCCGAGGCAAGTCGCAATTTGTCTTTGGTGGCCTCATTTTGCAGTTTGCCATCGTCGAAGGTGCTGTGGTGTTCCAACACGGCTTGTTCGCCCAATTCGCCAAAGGCTTTGCGGAATTCAGCGGCATTTTGTTCGATGATGCTGGTGAACGGGATGACGTAAATCACGCGCCGCATACCGTGCCGTTTGGCGTATTCCAGCGCAAATGCCATGGAAGTGAAAGTTTTGCCGCCGCCGGTCGGCACGGTGAGCGTGAACAGCCCTTGCGGTTGTGCCGCTTGTTCTACGGCGTAATCGAGAATTTCGCTGCGCAGGCGGTTTAAGGCGGCATTGCGTTTTTCGGCTTCGGTTTGCTCTGGAGCTTGGGTGACACGTCGTCTGAAAGTGTTGATAAATTGATTGAAATTGTGTTGTAAGGCGTTTAGATCGGGATAGTCGCCTCGCTCGACGGCTTTGTTTTCTAGGTTTGAATAAAAGGCTTCAGTATCAAGATAATCGGCATCTACCAAGCAGGAATAGAGCATTCTGGTGAAAAAAGCGTAGGAGAAAAAAGGATGATGCGCGTCGGCTTTGAGTGGTGGCGGAGAGAGGGTTTCAGGAAGCTTGATTTCTTGTTGCCACAGGTTATCGAGAGCGGGAATATCTGCGCCAAATTGCAATACTAACCGCTGCTTTAACGTGCGGCGGTTATCCCCTTCACCATTGCCATTTGCCAACCCGGCATGATGCCCCGCAATGCAAAACGCCATCAGTTTGCCGATAACATTTCCCCAGTGTTCTACCGCAATTTTTGCTCCAGCGGTGGCATGATCAACTGAAGGACCGCCATGCAATCGGTGATTAAAGGGTTCCGAATATTTCCCTAAGTCATGAAGCTGTCCCGTCTGGCAAGCAATTTCCTGTGCACCAAATACCCGAGCAAACTCCGCCGCCATTTCGCCAACATTGACCGAATGGCTTTGCAAGGTTTGCCAATGTTCGTAAGGCAAGAGATTACCGAGTTTGTCTTGGGCAGAATGGGCGTAGTAAATTAGGGTTTTCATATTGAAATTCTAAAAAATTTAAACTGATATTATGCAATGATAATATGATATTAAATTTAATATGCAAATAGAAAAAATGCCGTCTGAAACTTTTTCAGACGGCATTTTTATTAATTACCCTTTATAACTTGCTTCTGATATCCTCCACCGCTTTCACTAAAGCCTCGGAAAGCGAAGGATCAAAAGAAGAGTGGCCTGCTTGGACGATTCTCAATTCTGCTTCAGGGAAGGCTTGCGAGAGTTCCCACGCGCTTTGCATCGGGGTGCACAGATCGTAGCGGCCTTGGACGATGATGGTTGGGATATGGCGGATTTTGTCGATGTTTGCCAAGATGGCTTTATCGCCCTGCAACCAGCCTTCGTTCACGAAATAATGGTTTTCCATTCTTGCGATGGCAAGGGAGGCTTGCGGGTCTTCATCCACGTCTTTTGGTTCAAACCGAATAAGGTAGCTTTCCCAATCTGCCCATGATTTAGCTGCTTTGAGGCGCGTAGCTTCATCTTCGCTGAACAGCATTTCATGGTAGGCTTTAATTAGGGCTTGGCGTTTGTTTTCGGCTACGGGGGCAATGAATTTTTGCCATTGAGCCGGATAAATTTGGCTTACGCCACCTGCTTCGTTCAACCATGCCATTTCAGACGGCCTGCACAGGAAAATACCGCGCAAAACTAAGCCGCTGACGCGATCGGGATGGGTTTCGGCATAAGTCAGCGACAAGGTGCTGCCCCATGAGCCGCCGAAAACCAGCCATTTTTGAATGCCGAGCATTTCGCGTACTTTTTCAATATCGGCAACCAAATCCCATGTGGTGTTGTCTTCAATACAGGCATACGGTTTAGAGCGTCCGCAACCGCGTTGATCAATGATGACGATGCGGAAATGCTCTGGGTTGAAAAAGCCGCGACAGGCCGGTGATGCGCCTGCTCCGGGGCCGCCATGCAGGAAAATCACGGGGTGGCCATCAGGATTGCCTGACTCTTCCCAGTAGATTTCGTGAATGTCGGATACGCGCAAAAGGCCGCTATTTCGTGGTTCTTGAATCGGATGCATGAGCTTTCTCCTTTGTCTGATGAATAGGTTGATTGTAACACTTTACCTGCTGATTTTTCAGACGGCCTACATAGGTTTATCGCCACAAATGGCGTAAAATAGCACTTTTTTGACAGGATTATTTATGACTGACAACAAACAAACACATGCGGCACCCGAAGGACAACTTTTATTGCGTACGGTAGCCATGCCGCGCGATACCAACCCTAATCAGGATATCTTCGGCGGCTGGATTATGTCGCAAATGGATCTAGGCGGCGGTATTTTGGCGGCAGAAATCGCACAGGGACGAATTGTAACCGTAGCCGTTCAAGAAATGAATTTCATCAGACCGGTAAAGGTCGGCAACGTCGTGTGCTGCTACGGTCATTGTGTCCGCGTAGGCAATACTTCTTTGCAACTGAAAATCGAGGTATGGGTTAAGACTTTGATGAACGATATGGTAACGGAAGACCGCCAACTGGTCACCGAAGCCGTGTTCACTTACGTCGCTATCGATGCACAAGGCAATCCGCGCCCTATTCCTCGCGAAGGCAATGCAAAGCTGGCACATTTGTAAGTTTAAAAATCAAAACAAGGCCGTCTGAAACCTCAATGTTCAGACGGCCTTTTTTCATACAGAAGCAAAATGTAACCAGCAATATGATGATCATGTCTTTAGGCAGATTGGCCGGACGGATTTCCTCCAAAATGCTGCTGCGCAACTGGGTTATCGTCTGCATGGGCAATTTGGTGGGCACACTGGCAATGGCTTTTTTCCTTGGGTACTATGTCGGTATGATTGAAGGCAGCATGGCAGAAAAAACCATTGCTGTGGCGGAGGCAAAAGTCCATATGGATTTCGGCCGCGCTTTTGTATCGGCAGTAGCATGTAACTGGATGGTCTGCATGGGCGCGTGGCTGCATTTTGCCGCTAAAAACACAACCGGACGAATGCTGGCCATTTGGTTCCCCGTCATGATTTTCGTATTAAACGGCTTCCAACACCTTGTCGCCAATATGTTCGTTATCCCAGCGGGTATTCTGGCAGGCGCAAACATCACATGGGGGCAATTTTTCTTTAACATGATTCCCGTATTCTTGGGCAATGTCGTCGGTGGTGCATCCTTTGTCGGCGCGTCTTATCTTTATACTTATAAAGACACGCTGAAAGATAGTGCCGAATAGCCCTGCTTTAGAAACAACAAAACCTGCTTTGAGAAAGCAGGTTTTGTTTCAGACGGCATTGGTATTAAGTTTTAAAATCCATTCGGACACATTATTCAGATAAATCATCCAAACGAAAAAAGAGCCGTTTTTAAAACGACTCTTTCCAATTTTTTGGTCGGAGTGAAAGGATTCGAACCTTCGACCCCTTGCACCCCATGCAAGTGCGCTACCAGACTGCGCCACACTCCGACTCGATAAGCTGTGAATTCTAGTTTCAAACGCTGATTTTGACAAGTGCTTTTTAGAAAGGGAAATTTACTCGTTTGAAAACATTTAAATTATTTGTAAACAAAAAAAGGCCGTCTAAAATCATTCAGACGGCCTTTGATTATCCAGGCAAATATCAAGCTTCAACCGGAATAATACCGATTTTGGCCTGCCATTGTTTTGGCGCAATGGCGTGAACCGATTCACCGTTGCTATCCACCGCAACGGTCACAGGCATGTCTTTGACTTCAAATTCGTAAATCGCTTCCATACCCAATTCTGGGAACGCCAAGACTTTAGATGCTTTAATGGCTTTGGCAACCAGATATGCCGCGCCGCCGACAGCCATCAGGTAAACGGCTTTATTATCGGCAATGGCTTGGCAAGTTGCTGCACCGCGTTCGGATTTACCGATCATACCCAGGAGGCCGGTTTGTTCCAGCATTTGGCGGGTAAACTTATCCATACGGGTGGAAGTAGTCGGACCGGCCGGGCCAACAACTTCGTCACGGACTGGATCAACCGGGCCAACGTAGTAAATCAGTTTGTTGGTGAAATCTACCGGCAATTCTTCGCCTTTGTTGAGCATATCAACCAAACGTTTGTGCGCGGCATCGCGTCCGGTCAGGATTTTACCGTTCAGCAACAACACGTCGCCGGTTTTCCATGTTGCCACTTCTTCTTTGGTCAGATTGTTGACATCGACACGTTTGCCGTTGTCCGGGCTGTAAGTCAAATCCGGCCAGTCTTCCAAAGATGGGGCTTCCAGTTTGGCCGGGCCTGAGCCGTCCAATTCAAATTCGATGTGGCGGGTAGCCGCGCAGTTTGGAATCATGGCAATCGGTTTGGAAGCCGCGTGGGTTGGGTAGTCAAGGATTTTGACATCCAGCACGGTGCTCAAACCGCCCAAACCTTGTGCGCCGATGCCCAAGGCATTTACTTTTTTGTAGAGTTCTAAGCGTAGGGCTTCGGTTGTAGACAATTCTGCACCGGAATCGGCTTTTTCTTTGAGTTCCTGAATATCGATATGGCTCATCAGGCTTTCTTTGGCCATCAACACTGCTTTTTCAGGCGTACCGCCGATGCCGATACCCAAAATGCCCGGAGGACACCAGCCGGCACCCATTTGAGGAACGGTTTTCAATACCCAATCAACGATATTGTCTGAAGGGTTGAGCATGGCAACTTTGGTTTTGTTTTCAGAACCGCCGCCTTTGGCTGCGCAAGTGACTTCGACTTTGTCGCCTTTTACGATTTCCATATGTACAACGGCAGGGGTGTTGTCTTTGGTATTTTGACGTTTACCAGCCGGATCGGCCAATACAGAGGCGCGCAGTTTGTTGTCAGGATAGGTGTATGCACGGCGTACGCCTTCGTTAACCATTTCCTGTACGCTCATCTCGGCATCCCACTGTACATCCATGCCCACTTTCAAGAATACGGTCGCAATACCGGTATCCTGACAAATCGGACGATGGCCTTCAGCACACATACGGCTATTGACCAAAATCTGCGCCATCGCATCTTTGGCGGCAGGGTTTTCTTCTTTTTGATAAGCCTTATACAAAGCCTGAATGTAGTCTTTAGGATGGTAGTAGCTGATGAATTGGAAAGCATCGAAAATACTTTGGATAAAGTCTTCTTGCTTGATGACGGTCATGATTGTGTTCCTTTTCGGGAGTCATGGTAGGAAGGGTTTGTTTATTTTTTAAGAGACCGATTTTTTCAGACGGCCTTCAATAGTGTAATAGTGCTTTCAAATGAATAATTCAGACAATATCATTTTCATACCTTATTGATTTAAATAGAATTTAATATCGCATTAAATCACTTGGTTATTGATAATATATATCCACTGACCATTCACTTACACAGAAATAAAATTACATTATTTTTAAATGATATTCTAATTACAAGTCCGTCTGAAAATGTTTGCTTTAAGTATCTGAGAAAGAAATTTAGTAGCTTGTATTTAAAAGGAAACTACCTAAATTTCAGACGGCCTTTCTTATTTTCCAATACGATACACAATTGTAAAATCTGTGTCATTTTCTCCCTCAATCTTCTTGACTGATATCAAACTCATTTAATTTTCTGAAATTTTATAACAATCTTTTCACTTACTTACCTATAAGAATATTATTCAATATATACAACAATCTATGTAAAATTGTCTAACATATAATAATGATTTTTACTAGTAAATATACGAATATTTTAAAATTTATAATAAAAAAGTAATTTTATTTTACTTTTAAAATCAAGTTGTTGTAATAAATTTGTCTAAATAATAGGCATATTTTGTTTGCAATCCTCCTTCTATAAAACCTTAGGTTACCCCTATCATCAAAACCACTAAATTCTGATACACTTCGACTCATAAAGATAAACATTGATTTTAAAAGAATTTCCGAGTAAATCACTTGGATATTTTCCTCATACGCAATAAATGTAATAAAAATACAATTAATCAAATTACCCACTATTCCAACTTCCAATTTCACAGGAACAAACCATGAGTGAAAATTTGTTAACCCTGACCATAGACGGCCATGAAGTCAAAGCTTCCGCCGACTCGTCAATCATCCAAGCCTATGCCCGTTCAGGCAATGCGATTACTGCCAATGTCGGCTGTATGGGTCAAGGCGTATGCGGTTCCTGCCGCTGCATGATTCGTAAAGAAGGCGAGCGCGAAGTAACCACCGCACTGGCATGCGAGACTAAAGTTGAAGAAGGCATGCATATCAGCTTCTTGGACTACTTTATTCCCGAGCATATCCAATATTACGACGTCGGGGAAATTGGTGACGGCTGGAACTGGTTGGACGATACCGCCAAAGCCTTCCCAGAAGCGCAAAACTGCCGTCATTGCGGCGGCTGCAATCGCGCCTGTCCTAAAGGTTTGCAAGTAGAAAACGGCGTAGCGCAGGTAGTTTCCGGCGATTTCGGCGCAGCTGCGCTGACCTTTGACCAATGCGTGATGTGCAACCTCTGCACCCTCTCCTGCCCAGAACACATCCGTCCGAACCACTTGGGCCTGTTCGCCCGCCGTATGAAAGCGGCGCGTACGTTGCGCCCTGTGGATTTGATGCGCCGCCTACGCGAAATCGACAGCGGCAAAATGAAAGTCGAATTTGAAGAGGAGTCAGTGTAATGGTTAACAAAATCCAAGGCATAGACTACGAAACCGCCCTTGCCAACCTGCGTGCGTCCTCATTGGAGCTGCGTGGCGATTTACCTGAAAAGAACGAATTACTGAGCCAATTTCACCCTGACTATCAGGCAAATGCGCGTGTGAAACTACCTATCGGTCCAAACCAAGGCGATTACTGCCATCCTGATTTGGCGAAACTGCTGATCAGTCATCCACTGATTGACGACTATGATTTGTCGGGCGCGGAACATTTGAACACTGACGTGCTGGTTATTGGCGGCGGCGGTGCGGGCGCGGCAGCGGCATTGTCTGCGACTGAAGCCGGCGCACGCGTCATCATGGCGAACAAACTGCGTATCGGCGACAGCAATACCGTGATGGCCGAAGGCGGCATTCAAGCAGCGGTCGGCGCAGAAGACAGCCTGCAACAACACTTTGACGACACCATCAAAGGCGGCCACAACGTCGGCAAAAAAGAATTGGTGGCACAAATGGTTACCGATGCGCCGTCCGCCATCCGCTGGCTGATTGGCTTGGGCATGACCTTCGACCTTGCCAAAGGCGCGGACAGCAACGGCATGTTGAGCCGCAAACGCGCAGGCGGTACGACCGTACCGCGCATCCTGAGCTACCGCGACTTTACCGGCCTCGAAATGATGCGCGTACTGCGCGAGGCTGTCGAACTCGACGAAAACATCACCCAGCTCAACCGCCACCCCGCCATCGAATTATTGTCGGACGAACACGGCCGCTGCGTCGGCGCGATTTTGTACGATTTGGAAAAACGCTCTTTGGTGTTGGTTCACGCCAAAGCCGTGGTATTGGCAACCGGCGGCAGCGGACGCCTGCATTTGCAGGGTTTTGCCACTTCCAACCACTATGGCGCGACTGCAGACGGCCTGGTAATGGCTTACCGTATCGGTGCCAAACTGCGCGATGTCGATTCTTTCCAATACCACCCGACCGGTGTTGCCCACCCTCCGCACTTGGCAGGCGCGCTGATTTCCGAAGCCGTGCGCTCCGCAGGCACCAAGCTGGTCAACGGTTTGGGCGAACGTTTCGTTGACGAATTGCAACCGCGCGACGTTGTTGCCGCTGCGATTCTGCGCGAATGCCGCGAAGGCCGCGGCGTGGTACGCGATGGTCAAGTCGGCGTGTTCCTCGACACCCCGCGCCTGATTGCTAACGACCCTGACGTATTGAACCGTCTAGTAACACTCGGCCATGTTGCCCACAAATGCGGCATCGACCCTGCTGTTGAGCCGGTCATGATTCATCCGACCCTGCACTATCAAAACGGCGGTATCGAAATCAACGGCAACGGCGCGACCTGCGTCGAAGGCCTCTATTGCGCCGGCGAAGTAACCGGCGGCATTCACGGCCGCAACCGTCTGATGGGCAATGCACTTTTGGACATCATCAGCTTCGGTCGCCGTGCCGGTAAAGCCGCGGCAAATTGCGGCCTGCCGCTGAAAAAAGTACGCGGCGGTGTCGGACACGTCCACGACCTGCAACGCGAAATGACCCGGGCCGGCCTGACCAGCGACATCAAAGCCCCCGTTTTATATCCCGACTACGGCAAATTCGATTTGCGCGAACACGCCGGTTTGCAGGAGCAACAATCATGAATCAAGCCAATCAAAACTTACTGCATCCTTCCCGCCAAGTCGGCGCAGATTTAGCCGCGTGGCGCAAAGTCGGCGGCGGCGAAGGCCTGCTGGCTGCGCTTGCCGATCCTCAAAGCATTGTTTCCAAACTGCAAGATGCCAATCTTTGCGGTATGGGCGGTGCAGGTTTCCCGACTTGGCGCAAATGGGAGGCCGCCGTTGCCGCCCAAAGCAAAAATGGCGACAAATACGTCGTCTGTAATGCCAACGAAGACGAACCGGGTACATTTAAAGACCGCGTACTGCTGGCAAATACGCCGCACCAAGTCATCGAAGGCGTCCTGATTGCCGCCGTTGCCTGCCGTGCCAATAAAGCAATTTTGTACGTCAACCCTCATCAAACCGAATCCATCGCTTCCATCACACCGGCCATCGAGCAATGGAAAAACAGCGATTTGTTTATCCGCATCGAAAACTACTTGGGTAAACCTTTGGACTTGCAACTGGTTGAAACTTCAGGCCGTTATATCGGCGGCGAAGAAACTGCCGTAATTTCATGGCTGGAGGGCGGTTTCCCCTTCCCCCGCCGCAAGCCGCCTTTCCCCGCCGAAAGCGGTGTCAACGGTGAGCCGACCCTTATCAACAATACCGAAACCTTCGCCAATATTCCGCAAATCCTTGCCAAAGGCGCGGAATGGTACAAATCTTTGGGTTTGGGCGATGCGGCCGGTACAAAACTCTACTCTCTCTCCGGCGACGTATTGAATCCGGGCCTGTACGAACTGCCAATGGGCACGACCTTGCAATCGCTGATTTACGATCACGGCGGCGGTATGCTCGAAGGCCGTACGTTTAAAGCCGTATTTACCGGCGGCCCGTCAAACACGCTTTTGACCGTAAAAGATTTGGATGTGCCTTTGGACTTCGTGTCCGTACGCGAACGCAAATCCAGCCTCGGTACCGGCGCGATGATTGTGATTTCCGAAGGCACCAGCGTGGTGCGCAAAGTGGCCGAGTATGTGGAATTTTTCGCTTCCAACTCATGCGGTCAATGCCCGCCTTGCAAAGGCGGCACATTCCAGCTTTCCCGCCTGCTCAACCGCGTGGACACCGGTATCGGCACTTCCGACGACCTGCGCGCCCTGCAAAGCCTGTGCCAACTGTTGCCACGAAGCGGCCGTTGCGGTTTGATTGACGGCGCAGTTACCGTGTTGCAAAGCTCGCTGCGTACCTTCCCCGAAGAGTACGGCCTGCCGCAAGAACAGGAGTAAAACGGCGTTGTTTTCAGACGGCCTGTTACTATAAAGGCCGTCTGAAAACAGATTTCCCAATACTTTAATCCTCAAATTAGGAGATTCAAAATGGGCTTCAAGCCAATTCCTGCTGCGGTCGCACTTGTGCTGACGCTGCTTATCTGGTTCGTTATCCCCGTTCCTCAAGGCGTATCGCCTGACGCATGGCATCTTTTGGCATTGTTTGTCGGCATCATTGCCGGCATCATCGGCAAAGCCATGCCTATCGGCGCCATGGCGATTTTGGGCATTACCTTGGTTGCACTGACCGGCGTGACCAATGAAAAAGCCGCCGACGCAACCAAAGACGCTTTGAGCAGCCTCAACAACTCACTCATCTGGATGATCGGTATCGCCATCATCATCTCGCGTGGCCTGTTGAAAACCGGCTTGGGTATGCGTATCGGCTACCTCTTGATTTCCCTCTTCGGCAAACGCACGCTGGGCGTAGGTTACAGCTTAGCGCTTGCCGACTTGGTCATCGGTCCGGTAACGCCGAGTAATACCGCGCGCGGCGGTGCCATCGTACATCCGATTATGAAATCCATTGCCTTGAGCTTCGACTCCGACCCTGAAAAGGGTACGGAAGGCAAAATCGGTAAATACCTTTCACTGGTCAACTTCCACTCCAATGTAATTACCTGTCTGATTTTTATCACCGCCACCGCACCTAATCCACTGGTGGTCGAATTGGTTGCCAAAGCCACCAATTCACAAATCCAACTCTCTTGGGGTACTTGGTTCTTGGCAATGATCGTACCCGGCCTGCTTGCTATGCTACTGATGCCGCTGGTGCTGTATTTCCTGTATCCGCCTGAAATCAAACAAACCCCTAACGCCACTGCATTGGCAAAAGAGCATTTGACCCAAATGGGACCGATGAAGCGTGAAGAAAAAATCATGCTCGGTATTTTCCTGGTTCTGCTGCTGTTGTGGGCGGGTATTCCTGAGATGCTGTTTGGCGTGAAAGTGGACGCTACTGCCACCACCTTCCTCGGCTTGAGCCTGTGCCTGTTGACCGGCGTACTGACTTGGGACGACGCGCTGAAAGAAAAAAGCGCGTGGGATACCATTGTTTGGTTTGCTGCCTTGGTGATGATGGCAAACTTCCTCAACAAACTGGGCCTCATCAGTTGGTTGTCCGACTCCATGCAAGGCGGTATCGCCCACATGGGTTTGGGTTGGGAAGCCGGTTGTGCCCTGTTGATGCTGGCCTACCTCTACGCCCACTACGTTTTCGCCAGCGGTACGGCACACGTTACCGCCATGTTCGGCGCATTCTACGGCGCAGGCTTGGCCTTGGGCGCACCACCGATGCTGTTTGCCCTGATTATGGCAGCCGCTACCGGCATCATGATGTCGCTGACCCACTACGCTACCGGTTCTGCACCTGTCATTTACTGCTCCAACTATGTAACCATGACCGAATGGTGGAAAGCCGGCTTCATCATGAGCGTGCTCGAAATCCTGATTTTCGGCACTGTCGGTATCTTGTGGTGGAAAGTTTTGGGCTACTGGTAACCTTCTGGCTTATTTAAAACTCAGGCCGTCTGAAAACTCCAATTTCAGACGGCCTTTTGTTACAATTTCATTTTTACCGAACACACTCAATTACCGTGAAAATACTCATCCTCGGCAGCGGCCAAGTCGGCTCGACCGTCGCCCAAAACCTTGCCTCCGTTCCCAGCAACGACGTTACCATCATCGACATCGACGAAAAAGCGCTCAACCGCATCAGCAGCCGCCTCGATGTCCAAACCATCGTCGGCAACGGCGCATCGCCCTTTACCCTCGAACAGGCAGGTGCGGCGGACTCCGACCTCCTGCTTGCCCTGACCCGCAGCGACGAAACCAACATCGTTGCCTCCAAAATCGCCGCCGACCTGTTCAACATCCCCGGCCGTATTGCACGCGTACGCTCAAGCGAATACCTCGAATATCCGGTTGCCGGCAGCGACAAACCCGAAGAAGGCAGCCTCAACATCTTCGGCATTACCGAAACCATCAGCCCAGAACAACTGGTTACAGAACAACTTGTCGGCCTGCTCAGCTACACCAGCGCATTACAGGTACTCAGCTTTGCCAACGACCAAGTCCGCATGGTGATTGTTCAAGCTCGCAAAGGCGGTTTGCTGATCAGCCGTGAAATTGCCGACATCAACCAACATCTCCCCGAAGGCGCGGACTGCCAAATCTGCGCCATCTACCGCAACAACCGCCTTATCGTCCCCACGCCGCAAACCGTCATCATCGAAGGTGACGAGGTACTTTTTACCGCCGACATCAGCAGCGTCAACATCATCATGCGCGAACTGCGCCCCAAAGAAGCGCGTACCCGCCGCATCATGATTGCCGGCGGCGGTAACATCGGCTACCGCCTCGCCAAACAGCTCGAATCCAAATACGACATCAAAATCATCGAATACAAACCCCACCGCGCCGAATGGCTAGCCGAGAATCTGGACAACACCCTCGTCCTGCAAGGTTCCGCCACCGATGAAACCCTGCTGGACGAAGAATACATCGACGAAATCGACGTCTTCTGCGCGCTGACCAACGACGACGAAAACAACATCATGTCCAGCCTGCTGGCGAAAAACCTTGGTGCCAAACGCGTAATCACCATCGTCAACCGCTCAAGTTACGTCGATTTGCTCGAAGGCAACAAAATCGATATCGTCGTTTCCCCCCACCTGATTACCATCGGCTCCATCCTCGCCCACATCCGCCGTGGCGACGTCGTTGCCGTCCATCCTTTGCGCCGCGGTACAGCCGAAGCCATTGAAGTGGTGGTACACGGCGACAAAAACACTTCCGCCATCGTCGGCCGCCGTATCAGCGGCATCAAATGGCCAAGCGACTGCTACATCTCCGCCATCGTCCGCGGCGCAACCGGCGAGGTCATCATGGGACACCACACCGAAACCATCCTCCAAGACGGCGACCACATTATCTTCTTCGTCTCACGCCGCCGCGTTCTGCCGGAACTGGAGAAACTCATTCAAGTTAAAATGGGCTTTTTCGGTTAAACCCAAAATCCGTTTGCTTGAAGTCATAAAAAGGCCGTCTGAAAACCTTTTCAGACGGCCTTTATTTCTTGTTTTATTTATGCTTTAGCAACGCTGTTTTTACGACCAAACCAAACAAAACCAATCGCACCCAATACAATCATCGGTACGCTCAACCATTGACCCATGGACAAACCCAAGGTCAACAGGCCGAGATAGTCGTCAGGCTGGCGGGCAAATTCGGCAATAAAGCGGAACAAACCGTAACCGCCCAAGAACAATGCCGCCGTTTGTCCGGCCGGACGTGGTTTTTTCGAGAAAATCCAAACGATGACAAACAGGCAAATGCCTTCAAGGGCAAACTGGTAAAGCTGAGACGGATGGCGCGGCAGCATGCCGTATTGTTGCAGCCATTCGGCCCACAAAGGATTGTGCGCCGCAGCTTCCGCATCTTCGTAACGCGCTTGCGGAAAACCCATTGCCCAAAAAGCATTGAGTTCGGTCACGCGTCCCCAAAGTTCGCCGTTGATAAAGTTGCCGATACGGCCGGAAGCCAAGCCCAGCGGTACGAGTGGCGCAACGGTATCCATCAATTTTAAAATGCTGATGTTGTGCTTACGGCCAAACAGCCACATGGCAACGACCACACCCAAAAAGCCGCCGTGAAACGACATACCGCCTTCCCAAACTTTGAAAATATCCAACGGGTTGGCCAGATAGTCGGAAAATTTATAAAACAAAACGTAGCCGATACGGCCGCCCAAGATCACGCCCAAGATACCCCAAGTCAGGAAATCGTCGAGTGTTTCTTTGGTAAACACAGAATTGCCCTGCGCGATACGGCGACGGCCCAAAATCGTAAACAGGATAAAGCCAACAATATAGCTCAAGGCATACCAGCGGATGGCAAGCGGGCCGATGCTGATCAGCACCGGATCAAACTGGGGATGTATCATCATAATGTGTGTTCCTTATCTCAAAGGCCGTCTGAAAGCCTGAACTTTCAGACGGCCTGTATGCGGTATCGGATAGTTTAACGCAAATCGCCAACCACATTCAAAATAGCAGACAACATTGCCTCGCCCAAGCGCAGCGAGCGTTGGCCGTTCCAGCCGAAATCGTCGTCCGGCAGGTTGGCATTGTCTTTAAACGGCATTTCCAAAGTATAGGCAAGGCAGTTGAAATGATTGCCGACCCAGTTGGTCGCCAAAGTCATGTTTGCCTGACCCGGCGCATCTTTGTCATAGCCGTAATCGTCTTGGAAATCGGGGCTGGCATTGAGCAACGCGAGCTTGAATTGGTCTTCCAAGGCTTCGATGCGCTCGTTGTAGTTCGGCACGCCTTCGGTACCGGCCACAAAGACAAACGGCAGACCTTCATCGCCATGAATATCCAAGAACAAATCCACGCCGGTTTCCATCATTTTTTCACGGACGGTAAAGACTTCGGGGCTTCGCTCCAAAGTCGGGGTTTCCCATTCGCGGTTGAGGTTGGCGCCGGCGGCATTGGTGCGTAGATTACCCAAAACCGAACCGTCCGGATTCATATTCGGCACAATGTAAAAAGTTGCACGGTCAAGCAGCATGCGCGCGGTCGGATCTTGCGGATCAAGCAGGCGACCCAGCAAACCTTCGACAAACCATTCCGCCATGGTTTCGCCCGGATGCTGACGGGCGATAATCCAGACTTTCATATCGCTTTCGACTTGGTTACCGATGGTCAGAAGGTTGATGTCGCGGCCTTGAACGGTACTGCCCAAATCGTCGATACGGCACAAACCGCTGCCCTGAGCATCGCCCAAAAGGTTCAAATGCTGCTCGTTGGAATAAGGCTCGAAATAAGCGTAGTAAACGCTGTTGGACAAAGGCGTATGGTTGATGGTCAATACGCCGTTTTCGTAGCTGGTCGGCACGCGGAACCAATTTTGGCGGTCGTAAGAAGCGCAAGCCTGATAGTCCTCCCAGCCCAAAGGATACGCAGCGTCCGCCGCATTTTCAAAATGCATCACGCAGTTTTGATAGGCCGCACCCTGCAAACGGAAGTAAAACCATTGGGCAAACTCCGAAGCATTGTCGGGACGCAGGGCGAGACGGATATCGGCAGGGTTGCTCAAGTCTTTGACAACGACCGAACCGGCATCGAATTGGGTGCTGATTTTCATCATGGGTATCCTTAGTAATCGGCGAAGAGGCCGAAGCAAACCGTCATTTTACCGTTTGCATGAGGCTGGTTTCAACCATTTAACTGATTTAACAGGATTTCAAGCGCTTGGAAATATTGTTTCAGACGGCCTTTGGGATTAAGATAAAGGCAGAAATCATGAAACAAGGTTGAAACCATGACCCAGCAACAATCTGTCTCCCCTTCCATCAAGGCGCGCGTCCTTGCTGAATCTTTACCTTATATCCGCCGTTTTTCCGGCTCCATCATCGTCATCAAATACGGCGGCAATGCCATGACCGAACCTGCCTTAAAAGAGGGTTTCGCACGCGATGTCGTCCTGCTCAAACTAATCGGCCTGCATCCCGTCATCGTTCACGGCGGCGGCCCGCAAATTAATGAAATGTTGGAAAAAGTCGGCAAAAAAGGAGAATTTGTTCAAGGCATGCGCGTGACCGACAGCGAAACCATGGACATTGTAGAAATGGTTTTGGGCGGACACGTCAATAAAGAAATCGTTTCCATGATTACTACCTTCGGCGGTCGCGCCGTCGGCATTACCGGCCGGGACAACCACTTCATCAAAGCGGAAAAACTCCTGATCGACACGCCTGAACAAAAAGGCGTGAACATCGGCCAAGTCGGCACAGTGGCCGACATCGATACCCGTTTGGTGGAAGGCTTGGTTGAGCGCGGCTGCATTCCTGTCATTGCACCCATCGGCGTAGGCCAAAACGGCGAAGCGTTCAACATCAATGCCGACTTGGTTGCCGGCAAACTGGCGGAAAAACTTCAAGCCGAAAAACTGCTGATGATGACCAATATCCCCGGCGTACTGGATAAAGAAGGCAAATTATTGACCACCCTCACGCCAAGCCGCATTGACGAACTGATTGAAGACGGTACGCTGTACGGCGGAATGCTGCCTAAAATTGCCTCCGCCGTCGAGGCCGCCAAAAGCGGGGTCAAAGCTACGCATATCATAGACGGCCGCGTTCCCAACGCCCTGCTCTTGGAAGTACTGACCGATGACGGCGTAGGCTCGATGATTTTGGGCGAAGGCTAATCCGTTTTTCAGACGGCCTTATGCCTTATTTAATCAGCTTTTCACCCTAAAAAGGGTAAAAAATGTTACACTATACGGCTTATGTTTGTTTGAGCGATATTGACGTGAAACAAACTTACAGTCGGTTTCATACCGACTCCGATGCCATACCTGGCAAAGACGGTATAATGTCTGCATTCATCAGACTTTGGCAATCATCCTTAAGGCCGTCTGAAACGTAACAAAGCTACTTTTCTTTTACCATCCTATTTGGAGATATTCATGAGCGCAATCGTTGATATTTTTGCACGCGAAATTTTGGACTCCCGCGGCAACCCTACTGTAGAGTGTGACGTATTGTTGGAATCCGGCGTCATGGGACGCGCAGCCGTACCAAGCGGCGCATCAACCGGCCAAAAAGAAGCTTTGGAACTGCGTGACGGCGACAAATCCCGTTACTTGGGCAAAGGCGTATTGAAAGCCGTTGACCACGTCAATAACCAAATCGCGCAAGCCCTCATCGGTATCGATGCCAACGAACAATCTTATATCGACCAAATCATGATCGAATTGGACGGTACTGAAAACAAAGGCAACTTAGGTGCCAACGCCACTTTGGCCGTTTCCATGGCCGTAGCACGCGCAGCCGCTGAAGATTCAGGCCTGCCGCTGTACCGTTACTTGGGCGGCGCAGGCCCAATGGCTCTGCCTGTTCCGATGATGAACGTAATCAACGGCGGCGAACATGCCAACAACAGCCTGAACATCCAAGAATTCATGATCATGCCTGTCGGCGCAAAATCTTTCCGCGAAGCTCTGCGTTGCGGCGCCGAAATTTTCCACGCACTGAAAAAACTGTGTGATGCCAAAGGCTTCCCAACTACCGTGGGCGACGAAGGCGGTTTCGCACCTAACCTGAACAGCCACAAAGAAGCCCTGCAACTGATCGTAGAAGCAACCGAAGCCGCAGGCTACAAAGCAGGCGAAGACGTATTGTTCGCCCTGGACTGCGCATCCAGCGAGTTCTACAAAGACGGCAAATACCACTTGGAAGCCGAAGGCCGCTCTTACACCAGCGCAGAATTTGCCGAATACTTGGAAGGCCTGGTTAACGAATTCCCAATTGTTTCCATCGAAGACGGTATGGACGAAAACGACTGGGAAGGCTGGAAACTGCTGACCGAAAAATTGGGCGGCAAAGTTCAATTGGTCGGCGACGACTTGTTCGTAACCAATCCAAAAATCTTGGCTGAAGGCATCGAAAAAGGCGTGGCAAACGCATTGCTGGTCAAAGTCAACCAAATCGGTACATTGAGCGAAACCCTGAAAGCCGTTGACTTGGCCAAACGCAACCGCTACACCAGCGTAATGAGCCACCGTTCCGGTGAAACCGAAGACAGCACCATTGCCGACTTGGCAGTTGCTACCAACTGTATGCAAATCAAAACCGGCTCCCTGTCCCGTTCTGACCGCATGGCGAAATATAACCAATTGTTGCGCATCGAAGAAGAATTGGCCGAAGCCGCTTACTACCCTGGCAAAGCCGCATTCTACCAATTGGGCAAATAAGCAGAATATAGGATATTGATTGTATGAAGTGGGTGACTTTTGTTTTAACCTTCGCACTTTTGTGCTGTCAGTACAGCCTTTGGTTTGGTAAAGGCAGCGTCGGGCATACGGAAGAATTGCAGGAGCAGCTCGTCCGTCAGGAGGAAAAAAACCAAACGCTCACTTTGCGCAACAATTTCCTCAATGCGGAAGTTGAAGACTTGGCACACGGACAAGAGGCCATCGCCGAAATTGCCCGCGTCGAATTGGGCTATGTCCAAGACGGCGAAGTGTATTACCGAATCATCGACCGCCGCTAAACCCTGCAAAACAAAGGCCGTCTGAAAACATATTTTTCAGACGGCCTTTTTCATCGCAATCGCTATATAATCACATATCCCAAAATCAAATCACACTCATCATGTATGACGTAAACACCCACGATGTCCGCCGATTCTTTGCCCACGTCTGGCAACACAGACTCGCACCGCTCCAATTGGACGGCCTGCAACAAAAAGCATTGCGCATTATCGAAGCCCATCCCGAATACGGACACTATCTCGAAGACATCGAACAATATTTAGATAAAGAATGGCTGCCCGAAGACGGCGAAAGCAACCCATTCCTGCATATGTCGCTACACCTTTCCCTGCAAGAGCAAAGCGCCATCGACCAGCCCCCGGGCATCCGTGCCATCCACCACCAACTTTGCGCCCGTTACAACGGCGACTGGGTCAAAGCCGAACACGATATGATGGAAGCCTTGGCAGAAACCATCTGGGAAGCGCAACGCTACGGACGGGGCCTTGACGTCAATGCCTACATGACCCGATTACGGAAATTGGTCGGCTTAGGCCAAGAAGAAAAAGCCCGCCTCAATCCCCATGAAGTCGGCCTGATGGATACAAAGTAACTTCTTTTCAGACGGCTTCACCCCATACAAATCCTTACGCTTGCCAAAGCCAACATTTCCATCTTTCATGCTAAATTACTTTTTTGAAATCCGCATTACAAGGAAAACCAAAATGCTCCGCCCAGCCCTTACCGCCCTACTACTAGCCGTCTCCCTGCCCGTTGCAGCAGAAAGCCTCAATTACAACATCGTTGAATTTTCCGAATCCGCCAACATGGAAGTGCCGCGAGATACCATGACCGCGCATTTCAGCATCAACGCAGAAGGCAAAGACCGTCAAGCCGCCAACCAAGCTTTCATGAAGAAATTCAACCAGTTCAACAAAATCTCCCAAAACAGCAAACTTAAAGCCGAGCTGATGGAGCGCAACGCATCCCCGCGCTATCAATACACCAACGGCAAACGCACCCAAACCGGCTGGGAAGAACACGCCTACTTCAAAGTAGAAAGCAAAGACTTTGAAGCACTCAACCGCCTGATTGCCGACAGCATCAATATCGCCATTTTGGAAAGCTCCTCGTTTTCCGTATCCAAAGAAAAACGCGAAGAAACCGTCGACCAACTGAGCAAGGCCGTCATCCTGCGCTTCAAAGATCGCGCCCAAAACCTCGCCCAAACACTCGGCTTCTCCAGCTACAAAATCGTTAAACTCAACCTGGGTCACATCGGCAACCGTCAAGTCGGCGGCAATTTTGCACGCGCCAAAATGCTGCGTGCAATCCCCGCCGCAGAAGTAGCGGCAGGAATAGAAGATGGCGTACCAGCCTCCCCAGGTTCGGAAGAGATCAGCCTGACCGTCAACGGCTCGGTGCAAATGTAGGATTTTCTTTGAAATCATTTTAAAGGCCGTCTGAAAGTATATTTTTCAGACGGCCTTTTATATTACTCAATGATTAGAATGGAATATCGTCGTCGATATCATCAACCGGAGCGGTCGGTTGTGCCGGAGCGGGACGACGGGCTGGGGCTGCTGGGGGTTCTTGAGCCGGAGCAGATTGGTATTGCTGTTGTGGCGCTTGTTGGTAACTGCCTTGGCTTGAATGAGCGCCTTGGTTGTAGCCGTCATCGTATGGTGCGCCGCCGCTGTTGTCGTTGCGGCCGCCAAGCATTTTCATTTCGTTGGCGATAATGTCGTAAGCGGTGCGCTCGATGCCGTCTTTGCCTTGGTATTTACGGCTTTGGATACGGCCTTCCAGGTACACTTGGCTGCCTTTACGCAGGTATTGACCGGCGATCTCGGCGAGCTTGCGGTACATGGTAATGTTGTGCCATTCAGTACGTTCTACGCGCTGGCCGTTACGGTCGTTCCAAGTTTCGCTGGTGGCAACGCTGAAGTTACAGACGGCCTCGCCGTTGGGCATATAGCGGACTTCCGGGTCACGGCCGAGGCGGCCGATGAGGATAACTTTATTCAATGACATTTTACACTCCTGTGATGATTTTTTCGGCGGCCTCTTGGTCGAATCCTTTTTGCAAGGCCTTGATATAAATGGTTTGCTTGTCTGCGCTAAAGCTGATGCTTTCAACGCCTTCAATTTCGGTCAATTTTTGGTAGAGCAAATCCGGATTTTGTTGCCATTCGGCGTTAAGCGGATAGCTGAGGTTTTTGACAGGCTTCGGTGCCGGCGAAATGACTGCCAATACCAGCCACAGCAACATCAGTACGCTACAAAAGGCAAATACGCCTGCAAAACCGTATTTTTGGAACAATAAACCACCGGTTGCGCCGCCGACAAACAAGCCGACCGACTGCATGGTGTTATATACGCCCATCGCCGTACCTTTCAAATCGGACGGAGCAATTTTTGACACCATAGACGGCAAGCTGGCTTCCAATACATTGAAACCAATAAAGTAAACAATCAGATAAGCGGTAATCAACCATACCGAGTGCATTCCAAACAGCAAACCTATTTGCGCCGCGGTAATGCAGACGATACCAAGGATAAACACTTGTTTGAGCTTGTTGCGCGTTTCGCCGACGATAATCAGCGGCACCATAATAATCAGGCCGGTAATGGTTGACGGCAGATAGACTTGCCAGTGATGGATTTTTTCCAAACCCAACTGCGTCATGGCAAACGGCAATGCGGTAAATAAAGCCATTTGCGCCGCATGCAAGGCAAAAATACCGAAGTCGAGATTGAGCAGTTGGCGGTTTTTCAATACCTCGCCCATACGCGAAGGCTGCGCCTGCGTGTCTTCGTGCATTTTTGACACTTCGGGATCAGGCGTCATCCAAGCAACCACGCCGATACTGATTACAGTCAGAATACCGGTCAGCGCAAACAGGCCGGATACGCCGATAAAGCTGGCAATCATCGGTGCCAGCACTAGGCTGACGGAGAAGGTCAAGCCGATACTCAGGCCGATCATCGCCATCGCACGCGTCCGCACTTCATTACGGGTCAAATCCGCCAGCAAAGCCGTTACCGCCGCACTGACGGCACCCGCGCCTTGAATGGCACGCGCGGCAACCAACATCTGCAGGCTGTCGGCAACTGCAGCCAAAAAACTACCCGCCGCAAACACAATCAGGCCGGCATAAATCACTTTTTTACGGCCGAACTTGTCGGAAGCCATGCCCAAAGGCAGTTGCAGCAAAGCCTGTGTCAGCCCGTAAATACCCATTGCCATGCCGACCAGAGCTTTATTGTTTTCTGCGCCGGGCAACGAAGCGGCATACATCGCCAAAACAGGCAACACCAAAAACATCCCCAACATACGCAGTGCGTAAACGCCGGAAAGTGTGGTACTGGCACGCCACTCGTGCGGAAACATTTGAATGCGGTTATCTCTTGCCATAAAGAATGTTTCAGACGGCCTTAAGTTTGCGAAAGGCCGTCTGAAAGTGTGAATTAACAGATTTTCTGATTATACAGGATTCAAAGGAATTGCATGGGGTCAAATCGCAAGCTGTTTATCGCAAACCTGCTTCATCGGTATAAAACAGTTTCAACTGAAAACCAGCATCACGCAAGATCCGCCCTATCCCATTTATCCTGAATCAACCCCACTGCCATCTATTTCGCCACGCGCCTAACACGGCGTTCGGATATTTATTACTGCCCAAACTGCCGTTAAACCTTGCCAAAGCGCGGACAATATTGCCTTTTTCGATATTGTTGTAATGGCGAAGAATGGTGCAGCCATAGCGCAGATTGGTGCGGATATCGAAAAGATTGTGCGACGGATTGCCAATATAGTTTTTCCAAAACGGCATCACCTGCATCAAACCGCGCGCTCCCACTCCGCTGATGGCATATTGACGAAACGCGCTTTCTACTTCAATCAAACCCAGAATCACTTGGGTGTTGAGTCCGGCACGACTGCTTTCGTATTGAATATTGACCAACAAACGGCGGCGCTCGCCCTCATCGGGAATAAAGCGTGCCAATCGGGAAGACATCGCCGCCAACCAACGTTCCCCTTCCCTCGAATCGGCAAACACCAGCCGCGCAGGGCTGGCACTATTGATCGAACTACGCATCACGGAAGCCACATCATCGGCCAGCGTTTCTTCACGTTGCGCCCCCGCCCATGCGGTCGCAGGCGTCAAAAGCATGGCTCCGCCCACTTGCAACAGACGGCGGCGCGATAAAAATAAGGAATCTTGGTTTTCCGATTTCATGTGTTTCTCTTTTTAGGCCGTCTGAAAAGTTCAGACGGCCTTTGATATATTTGCTTAAAATCAGCATTATAAAATACATCTATGAGCAGAATCAAAGAGCTGTATTCCTTTTATTGTCAAGTGATACCGCCTCAAGTAACATTTAGGTTTTTCTAATCAAGCGGTATTTTTTATGACCACCACTCCCGCCAACGTTTTAGCCTCCGTCGACTTGGGTTCCAACAGTTTCCGCCTGCAAATTTGTGAAAACAACAACGGCCAGCTGAAAGTCATCGACTCGTTCAAACAAATGGTTCGCTTTGCCGCCGGCTTGGACGAACAAAAAAACCTGAGTGAAGCCTCTCAAGAACAAGCCTTGGAATGTTTGGCAAAATTTGGCGAACGCCTGCGCGGATTCCAACCTGAAAACGTGCGAGTGGTGGCCACCAACACTTTCCGCGTCGCCAAAAACATCGCCCAATTTCTGCCCCGTGCCGAAGCAGCGCTGGGTTTCCCCATCGAAGTGATTGCCGGCCGCGAAGAAGCGCGTCTGATTTACACCGGCGTAGTGCATACCCTGCCGCCCAAAGGCGACAAAATGCTGGTTATCGACATCGGCGGCGGTTCGACCGAATTTGTCATTGGCTCGGATTTGCAACCTCTGACCACAGAAAGCCTGCCTTTGGGCTGCGTAACGTACAGCATGCGCTTCTTCCAAAACAAAGTGACCGCCAAAGATTTCCAAGCCGCCGTTTCCGCCGCGCGTATTGAAATCCAACGCATCAGCAAAATGATGAAGCGTACCGGTTGGGATTTCGCCATCGGCACGTCCGGTTCGGCAAAATCCATACGCGACGTTTTGGCAGCCGAATTGCCGCAAGAAGCCGACATTACCGCCCAAGGCATGCGTTATCTTGCCGATAGGATTATCGAAGCCGGTTCGGTTAAAAAAGCCAAATTTGAAAACCTCAAACCCGAACGAATCGAAGTTTTTGCAGGCGGATTGGCCGTGATGATGGCCGCTTTTGAAGAGCTTTCGCTGACCAAAATGACCGTTACCGAGGCTGCCCTCCGCGACGGCGTGTTCTACGACTTAATCGGCCGCAGCCTCAATGTCGATATGCGCGAACAGACAACGGCGGAGTTCCAAAAACGCTACCACGTCAGCCTCAACCAAGCCAAACGCGTTGCCGATACCGCGCAAGCCTTCATGAACAGCCTGTGCCACGCCAAAAACGTAACCGTTCAAGAACTTGCCCTGTGGAACCAATACCTCAGCCGCGCAGGCCGTCTGCATGAAATCGGCTTGGATATTGCCCATACCGGTTATCACAAACACTCCGCCTACATTCTCGAAAACGCCGATATGCCGGGCTTCTCACGCAAAGAGCAAACCATTTTGGCGCAACTGGTTATCGGCCATCGCGGCGACCTTAAGAAAATGGCAGACATTATCGGTAACAACGAAATCATGTGGTGTGCCGTATTGTCCCTGCGCCTGGCAGCCCTCTTCTGCCGCTCGCGCCTGCCGCTTGATTTGCCGCCGCAAACCCAGCTTCGCATCGATGAAAACAACCACAGCTTCATCTTGCGCATCAACGCCCAATGGCTGGAGCAACACCCCCTCATCGCCGATGCGCTGGACTACGAAAGCGCGCAATGGCAAAAAATCGATATGCCTTTCTCGGTTCAAGCACAATAAACCGCGCTCCGTTATAATAGGCAGCTGTTCAAAATCCAAACCGCAGGCCGTCTGAAAACGACAGCCTGCCATACATCAAGGAAAACCATGAGAAAACCCCAACGTGGCTATGCCCGCCAAGACCGTGTCAAAGAACAAATCATGCGCGAGCTTGCCGAACTCGTCCGCACCGGCCTGAAAGACCCGCGCGCAGGCTTCATCACCATCAACGAAGTCGAAGTTACCCGCGATTACAGCCACGCAACCGTGTTCTACACCGTCCTCGACGACAGCACACGCGACATTACCGAAGAAGCTTTGGAACACGCCAAAGGTCATTTGCGCAGCGAATTGGCCAAACGCATCAAACTCTTCAAAACGCCTGAGCTGCACTTCAAATACGACGAATCACTCGAACGCGGCATGAGTATTTCCAGCCTGATCGACCAAGTAGCGGCGGAAAAACCGGTTGAAGACTGATTGATTAAAACACACAGGCCGTCTGAACCCTTTCAGACGGCCTAAACATTAACACTCCCCCAACTTAATATGACAGCCAAACCCACCAAACGCCCTGTCAACGGCGTTCTTCTCCTCGACAAACCTGAAAGCCTTTCCAGCAATACCGCCCTGCAAAAGGCGCGGCGCTTGTTCCGTGCCGAAAAAGCCGGGCATACCGGCGTACTTGATCCTTTGGCTACAGGGCTTCTACCTGTTTGTTTCGGTGAAGCGACCAAGTTTGCCCAATATCTGATTGATGCCGACAAAGCCTATACGGCCACTCTGAAACTGGGCGAAGCCAGCAGTACGGGCGACGCCGAAGGTGAAATCATTGCCACCGCACGCGCCGATATTTCATTGTCCGAATTTCAGACGGCCTGCCAAGCCTTAACGGGTGATATCCGCCAAGTGCCGCCGATGTTTTCCGCCCTCAAGCACGAAGGCAAACCGCTATACGAATACGCACGCAAAGGCATCGTTATCGAACGCAAAGCGCGCGACATCACCATTTACTCCATTGATATCACTGAATTTTATGCACCTAAAGCCGTGATAGACGTACGTTGCAGCAAGGGTACCTACATCCGCACACTCAGCGAAGACATCGCCAAACACATCGGCACATTCGCCCACTTGACCGCCCTGCGCCGTACTGAAACCGCCGGCTTTACCATTGCCCAAAGCCACACGCTCGAAGCCTTGACAGAATTGGATGAAGCCGAACGCGATGCCCTATTGCTGCCTTGCGATGTCTTGGTGCAACATTTCCCCAAACTTGAGTTAAACGACTACGCCATTACCATGCTCAAACACGGCCAACGCCCCCAGTTTACCGAAGACATTTCCGCCGAACAGCCCATCCGTGTATACAACCGAGACGGCGCATTTATCGGACTGGTGGAATATCAAAAAGAAATAGGCCGTCTGAAAGCCTTGCGCCTGATGAATACCGCCGATAAATAACTTCCTGCAAAGAGAGCCGATCATGAAAGTCTATACCGCCGCCCAAATGCGCGAACGCGAACAAGCAGCCGTCGATAAAGGCACAAGCTTCGACCAACTAATGGAAAACGCCGGCAGTTCTGCCGCCCGAGACCTCATGCAGCGTCATCCTCAAGCCGGATGCGCCCTGATTGTTTGCGGCAAAGGCAACAACGGCGGCGACGGCTTAGTCATGGCAAGATATATGCAGGCGCAAGGGTGGCACATCGATATTCTGTTTTCACTCGGAGAAAACCTCTCCCCTTTAGCTCAAACCAATCGCGAACGCCTCAACGGTTTGCCCCATATTGAATTGATATCCGCACAAGAACTGGAAGGCCGTCTGAAAAAAGGTTACGACATCATTATCGAAGGCATATTCGGCACAGGCTTCAGTGGCGCACTTCCAACCGAAATCGCCGCCCTCTGCAGCCAACTCAATCATTCAAACGGCCTGAAGGTCGCCCTCGATATCCCCACCGGCCTCAACTGCGACACCGCCGAAGCCGATCCCGACACATTCCGCGCAGACCTGACCTACACCTTTGCCGCCTACAAACCGGCACATTTAAGCGAATCCGGCAAAACCTATTGTCAAGAAACCGTCTGTTTACCTATTGGCATTGATTAAAAAAGCAAATAAGATGTCATATTTAAATCGCTTTATTTTTAGAAACAACACATTCTAAAAGAAACACGCCAATTAATTTACGACCAAATTATCAACGACACGGAAACAGATAATGAACGAACAAGAATACCGCCAAACTTTTAAAGAAGATCAAGCCGTCGGCTGGGAAGCCATCGATGCTGTGCTTAAAGCACTTTATGGTGATATCAAACCTCGTCATTACGGCTCTATTATCAAATACATTCTAGGTGGTGATGACCCATTAGACGGCAGTAGTATTTATGATTGCGAAGAGCAAACCTTCCATCGCCACATTGTTTCCTACGGCATGAGCGAACTTTACTTTAATCCAGAACTTGCCGGTGCAGATTACAGTAAATGGGGATTTGAATTTACCTTCCGTACTCCCCCTTACGATCAGGATCCGGATTCTGGCTACAACACCAAACACGAGCCTTACTGGGCAATTAATCTAATGAATAATCTTGGCCGTTACGTTTTTGAAAGTGGTAACTGGTTTGAAGCCTATCACTTTACTTCAACTAACGACCCTATCCGAATGGATACAGAAACCGCCATCGTCGGCGTAGCCTTCGCACCAGACCCCAAGCTGCCCGCTATCAAAACGCCAAACGGTGAAGTTCAATTTCTGCAGATGGTCGGCCTTACCCAGCCCGAGCTTGACTGGCTCTGGCAAGATCCAACAACCAAACGTTGCCAAGAGCTGATCGATATGATGCGCAAAGACAATCCGCTGTTGATTACCGATTTAGCGCGTACAAAAAGCTATGTACAACCCTAATTGATAAAGCCAAAGGCCGCCTGAAAACAAATTTTCAGACGGCCTTTAGTTTATATTTCAAATAAAAAATAGCAACTTACTTCCAAATCTGAGCCAATTTAATCCCCAGCGCCGTCAAACCAAACGAACCGAAAACATGCAGACAGGTCGCCATCAAAGCCATGCCCCAACGTTGCGCCTGCATCAAACCCACCATCTCCACTGAAAAACCTGAAAATGTGGTCAAGCTGCCGAGAAAGCCGGTAATCCAAAGCAAACGCCATTGCGGATCGGTTAAGAGTTCTGCCAATACGCCGATTAGCAGCGCTCCCAGCCAGTTTGCCGCCAATGTACCGATAGAAAAAGGCGCAGAAGACACCAGCACTAAGCCAAACAACCAACGCAATACAGCCCCAACAGCGGCACCGCAAACAATAGGAAAAATATACGCAAACATAACAAGTTAAACATTCAATTCAAAAAACAGGCCATCCGGTCATGAGGCCGTCTGAAAACCCAGCAAGGATGCCTTCATATCTTATTGCCAAATCTTAGGCGCGGATTTCAAATACCTGTCGTCATCGAAAGTACAAATCCATTGCGGCTTGAGCGCGATGAAAATAGCTGTTGAAATACCGCTCAAAAATGCCTCTGCCCAAGCGATTAAGAAGAAAACAGGAAAGGCGGTTTTCCATAATACCGTCGTATCAAATACATCCGCCCAGTCTAACAAACCGACCAAAATTACGCCGGTAAACACCATTCCGACCGCCGCAGCCCAAAAACCATTCAGAAAAATAAAGATAAATATATTGGCAGGCAAACGCGACACCCAATGGCGGAAACCCAAGTTCACCAATAAAGGCGGAAGCAATACGGACAAGGCATTGATGGGGAACATATGCCAATCGCCCCAAAGCCACAAATACGGAAAAAACAGCAATACGCCAAGGCAGAAAGCGGCAGAAGTGCCCAGCATTAAAGCTGTCAAGTTTAAGGCAAGCAAATGATAGCTCATGCCGGCTAGTTGTCCGCTTTCCGGGGAGGCATTCAAACTCCAAGCCAGCGGCAACATCACGGCAGCCACCAAAAAAGCGGAACGATGCTGCGATACCGACACCCATGCCTGCTTTGCACACAAAGCAAAAATCACCAGCAACACAGGCCATGCCGCCATCACGACACCAACGGGAAACCATCCGTTTTGAAAAATCATCATCTCATCCGCAAAATGTTCAGACGGCCTATTATACGCGTCTCAAGCCATAGCTTTGACAATCCTGTCTGCCTTTGCCGTTAAAGCTTGTTTCGGCTGGTTTTGTTTACCCGAAAAAAGCGTTAGAATAACGGACTTTGCCGTTTAATTAAGGGGATGGACGCATGCTTTGGACAATATTGGCTTTAATTCTGCTTGCTGTCATAGCCGGCTTGTTCTGGTGGCGCCAGAAACAAGAGCAAAAGTGGCGCCAAGAATTGGCCCGACTCAGTGGCGACGAACAAGAAATAAACGAAGAAGACAGCCCGGTCGGTTTTTCCGACCAACTGGACAGCCTGAAACGTTTGTTCAGTATGAACAAGCACACTGCCGACAACCATAAAATCGCCCGCATCCGCCTGCTTTCTGCGCTCGAACACAATAAAACGCAACGCGCCGAAACAAACGAAGAGCATGCAGCAGAGCCGTTTGCCGAAGAGCCGGAACACATCGCAGCTACCGAAGAAGAAATCAAAGTTGCGCCTAAAACCCGTAAATCTGCCAAACCGGAACGTATTCCTAAAATCACGCCGTTTGCACAAATGGAAACTCCCGAATACAGCCCGTCTTTGGTGCAAAACAGCAATTTTGAAGAAATCACATTAGAAGAAGCCACCCGTTCCCTGCACGAAGCAGCGGTTGAAGAATGGAACGAGCATTTGGCAGAAAAAAATGCGCCGATTTACAAAGACGAAGTTGAAACTCCATTATTGCGCGCTTCATCCCTGCCGATGACCGGCATGGAAATCATCGACTACAACGACCCTATCTTGCGCCGCACACGCGAGCGTGCCTTGGCGCGTGCCAATAATGTCCGCGTGGCAGAAGCCAATGCGCCGCATATCGAAACCGTTCAGACGGCCTTAAGAACTGCCGAAAAAGAAGCCATCCTCCCCTATACTTCCATGCAGGCATTCCCTTCTGAAATCCAAGCGGAAGATATTCACGACAACCTTGCCCGCCGCACCGCCGCCCGCCACAAACTAGCTGCGGCCGTCGCCCCATTGCGCGACTACTCTCCGCGCACCATCGAAAATGACGAAATTCTGGCCAATTTGGGACAAATCAGCCGTCCTGCCAGCCTGCGCCGTCAAGTTCGCCATACCGAAGCGGCCGCCGAAAGATGGGCGCGCAAACAAGCTGCCACGGAAGCTGTTGCACCACAACCTGCCGTATCGGCAACGCCGTCCCGTCCAAAACCGGCTGCGCCTGTTAAAAAATCCCCTTATATCTCCCGACCTGCCGCGCCAAACGCAACCGTAGTCGAGCCGCCTGCCGTACCGGTTGTCCCGATGGCGAAAACCGATATTCCCGAGCCGCCCGTTTTCCAAACCTCGATTGCACCGATTGATATCCCCGAGCCGCCTGCTTTCGAACATAAAATCCAAGTGCCGATTTTTGATTCGCAAGTCAATGCGCATGTTAGCAATCAGCCTGAACGCAGTATCCGCGATTATTTAATCAGCGAATCTGCGGAAGAAGAAACAGAATTCGATGGTGAGCCGGAAGCGCCTGTACAAGCGGAAACAGAAGCGATTCAAGCGGTTGAAACGATTGAACCTGTTGAACCTGTTGAAACAATCGCAAGGCCGTCTGAATATACACAGACAGTCATTGAAACGCCTGTTCGAAGCGTAGAACCAAGCGTTCAAGAAGATACACCAAGCATAGCTATTCCAACTTCGGCAACCCTGACCGAGGCACACCTGCCGACCACTGCCCTGCTCCTGCCGCCGCAGTTTGACCCAAGCGCCTCGCAAACTGAAGAACAGTTGCTGGAAAACAGCATTACCATCGAAGAAAAACTGGCCGAGTTCAAAGTTAAAGTCAAAGTGATGGACTCCTATTCCGGCCCGGTCATTACGCGTTATGAGATTGAGCCTGATGTCGGTGTACGCGGCAGTGCCGTTTTGAACCTTGAAAAAGACTTGGCGCGCTCGCTTGGCGTGGCTTCCATCCGCGTGGTGGAAACTATCCCAGGCAAAACCTGCATGGGCTTGGAATTGCCTAATCCGAAACGCCAAATGATCCGCCTGAGCGAAATCTTCAATTCGCCTGCATTTACCGAGTCCAAATCCAAACTGACCCTCGCACTCGGCCAAGACATCACCGGCCAGCCTGTCGTCACCGACTTGGCCAAAGCGCCGCATCTGCTGGTTGCCGGTACGACCGGTTCGGGTAAATCCGTGGGTGTGAATGCCATGATTCTGTCCATGCTCTTCAAAGCAACGCCTGAAGACGTGCGCATGATTATGATTGACCCGAAAATGCTGGAATTAAGCATTTACGAAGGCATTCCTCACCTGCTCGCCCCTGTCGTAACCGATATGAAGCTGGCCGCAAACGCGCTGAACTGGTGCGTCAACGAAATGGAAAAACGCTACCGCCTGATGAGCTTTATGGGCGTGCGCAACCTTGCCGGCTTCAACCAAAAAATTGCCGAAGCCGCCGCTCGTGGCGAAAAAATCGGCAGCCCGTTCAGCCTCACGCCTGAAAATCCTGAACCATTGGAGAAACTGCCGTTTATCGTGGTCGTGGTAGATGAGTTTGCCGATCTGATGATGACTGCAGGCAAGAAAATCGAAGAGCTGATTGCCCGTCTTGCCCAAAAAGCACGCGCAGCCGGCATCCATTTGATTCTTGCCACCCAACGCCCAAGCGTGGATGTCATTACCGGACTTATTAAAGCCAATATTCCGACACGCATTGCCTTCCAAGTGTCCAGCAAAATCGACAGCCGCACGATTCTTGACCAAATGGGTGCGGAAAACTTGCTCGGTCAAGGCGATATGCTGTTCCTGCCACCCGGTACCGGCTATCCGCAACGTGTACACGGCGCATTCGCATCAGACAACGAAGTACACCGCGTAGTGGAATACTTGAAACAATTCAGCACGCCTGACTATATCGACGATATTTTAAGCAGCGGTTCGACCGAGGACTTTACCAGCACCAGCCGCAGCAACGACAGCGACCTCGACCCCATGTATGACGAAGCCGTTTCCGTTGTCTTGAAATCGCGTAAGGCCAGCATTTCCAATATCCAACGCCAACTGCGCATCGGCTACAACCGCGCTGCCCGCCTGATTGATCAAATGGAAGCCGACGGTATTGTTTCCCCGGCGGAAAACAATGGCAACCGCACCATCTTGGCGCAAAGCAGTGAGCATTTAGATTAACTTATCTCCATCAATAAAAGGCCGTCTGAAAAGTTTTCAGACGGCCTTTTTTAATCAGATAATGGGTTCAGAGATTCCAATTAAATAAACAAGCAAATAAGTAATCTGTAAACGGCATTTCTTACAAAAACAAATGCTTTTGCATTAACGGCATTTGCTTCGCTATCAAATAAATCCAGTCCCAATAATCAAAATTCGACCTGCCAAATATATGTCCCTATCCATTTGTCGCCATTTTCAGACTGCCTTTTGTCAAGACCGGAAAAAACAGGTAAATCCGTTTTTCGATTAGAAGCAATATTATTATGATTCATGCCTTCGGCAACACCCCCACCCTTTACGAGGAAAAACAAATGAAAAAATATTTTGCAGAATTTTTCGGCACTTTCTGGCTGGTATTCGGCGGCTGCGGCAGCGCAGTTTTGGCAGCAGCCTACCCTGAACTTGGCATTGGTTTTGCCGGTGTCGCCTTGGCATTCGGCTTGACCGTACTGACCATGGCTTACGCCGTCGGCCACATTTCCGGCGGCCACTTCAATCCTGCCGTTTCCGTCGGCCTTTTCATCGGCGGCCGTTTCAACGGTAAAGACCTGTTGCCTTACATCGTATCCCAAGTTATCGGTGCGATTGCCGCCGCGGGCGTTCTGTATCTGATTGCTTCCGGTAAAACCGGTTTTGATGCTGTTGCTTCCGGCTTTGCCAGCAACGGTTTCGGCGAGCACTCTCCTAACGGTTACGACATGATGGCTGCTTTGCTGATCGAATTCGTACTGACCGCATTCTTCCTGATTATCATCATGGGTTCTACCGACAAATTGGCTCCGGCCGGCTTTGCCCCTATCGCCATCGGCCTGGGTCTGACCCTGATTCACTTGATCAGCATTCCTGTGACCAATACTTCCGTTAACCCTGCACGTTCTACCGGCGTTGCCTTGTTCCAAGGTGGCTGGGCTGTTGAACAACTGTGGTTGTTCTGGTTGGCTCCTATTGCCGGCGCAGCAGTTGGCGCGGCTATTTACCGCTTCGTTTTGGCTAACAACGACAAATAATCTTGACGGAATGACATTCCCGGTGCGGCTGACACTTCTAAACTGACCGCACCCAAGTTGCCGAGACACAAACGCACCGCCTGCCTCAGACGGTGCGTTTGTTTTTGCCGTGTTACAATATTTTCTTTTCCCACATTCTCAAACCATCATGCAAACCTTACCTTTTCAAACCGATATCGCTGCCAGAATGCTTGTCAATACCGAAAACGAAACCATTCATCCCGATGCCGTATTCGTACAAACGCAAAACGGCTATTGGATTGCCTGGCACGACCAGCAAGCCGCCCTGCTTGCCCCCGACACACCACCCGATATTCCCTGCTTTTGGGTAGAAGGCGCAGAAAGCCTGGAAGAGCTGGTAAGCATGGTAGAAAACGGCGAATTTGACGAAGTTGAAGAATTTGACGGCGATGATGATGCTTGGCAAGAAGCACTCGGATGCGGCCATCATCATGAAGGACACTGCGGATGCAGTCATTGAGATGCACAAAACGCCTGCTTCCGGCACTTGCCCTTTGTCTGACGCTTAACGGCTGCGTTATAGGCGCGGCTGTCGATTTGGCTGCCACAACCGTCCTGACTGCCGGAAAATTGGTCGTCAAAGGAACGGGGGCAGTGATTGATGCCGCCATTCCCGACAGTAAAAAAGACAAGGATAAAGAAAAAGAGAAGGAAAAGAGCAAAGAAAAGCCAAAATCGGAAGAAATCGTCTATAAGGAAGATTCATCCGACGAAGTAGCGCAATAATCCTTTAGACGGCCTCAGTAAGGTAACCAATCCTACTGAGGCCGTCTGAACATTCATCCTTACATATAGCCCTGTTCGCGCAAAGAGCAGGTTTCTTTTGCCGTCACGATAAAATGGTCCAACAGCGTAATATCGACCAAACTTAAAGCCTGTTTCAAACGCTCTGTAAACTGCACATCAGATTCAGACGGCCTTCCCGAACCACCCGGATGATTGTGTGCCAAAATCAAACTGTCGGCGTATTCATCCAATGCCAATTTGACGATTTCACGGATATAAACCGTGTTTTCCGCCACCGTACCACGCGACAATTCCCGTACCGCAATCAATTGATTTTGACGGTTGAGAAGCAAAGCAACGCTGACCTCGATTTTTTCATGCCCAAGATGCAGGCGCAGATAATCCGCAACCGATTTCGGGTTTGACAGAACCATCTGCTCCTGCAAATCCTCACCCAAAATCCGCCGCCCGATTTCTTTGACCACTGCAAATTGAGTATAGCTCGCCAAGCCCATGCCCTTATAAGCAGCGAGTGTTTTGGCATCCGCACTCATCAGCTTCCCCAAACTGCCAAACTCGCTCAACAAATAACGAGCCAAATCGACCGCGCTCATACCGCGCGTTCCGACACGCAACAAAATCGCCAGCAACTCCGCATCACTCAACGCCGCCGCACCATGCGCCAAGAGCTTCTCGCGCGGCCGTTCCCCTTCAGGCCATTCTTTGATACTCATGTTTTCCCTTTTATTCATATAGCGGATTTAGTTTTTATTTAGAACAAAACCATCTTGCCCGCATAAAACGCAATCCGCACGATTTTATTAAAATTAATGCAATTTGCGTATTTTATTCTATCTTAAATTATTTTTTAAGACATTTAAATATAAATTAAACCCTTTTGTGCAGAAAAACAACGTTACCCATTTTTGCTATCCTGTTCCCCTGCCTGCCTTTCCTTTCCTATTTGTTTCAAATCAGCCGCTACAAGCATTTTCATATTGCCCCTATGAGGCTTAGGCTAATATAATATTGAGTTTGCCGAGAGCAAAAGCTGAGGCTTAAACTGCTTTCTATCCACGCTGCCCGTGCGCTTTACAAGAGTTTCAGACGGCCTCCGTCCAACTCCCGCCAGCAATCAAACAGCTTTTTATCACCCATTCGAAAATCCGTTTTGCCGGTACTCGTCTTTCTTTTTGGAGTATTGCCATTATGACCGCAACCACTGCGTCTTCAGCCAAACCTTATTTGCAAATCCAAGGCTTGGTGAAAAAGTTTGGTGACAATTACGCTGTCGATAACATCGACTTGGACATTTACCAACATGAAATCTTTGCCCTTTTGGGCAGTTCAGGCAGTGGCAAATCCACGCTGCTGCGCATGTTGGCAGGCATGGAAAGCCCAAACCAGGGCAAAATCATTCTCGACGGCCAAGACATTACCAAGCTTGCTCCGTATGAGCGCCCAATCAACATGATGTTCCAAAGCTATGCCCTGTTCCCGCACATGAGCGTTGAACAAAACATCGCTTTTGGTCTGAAACAAGACAAAATGCCTAAAGGCGAAATCGACGCCCGCGTCGAAGAAATGTTGCGCCTGGTGCAAATGACCAAATACGCCAAACGCAAGCCGCACCAACTCTCCGGCGGCCAGCAACAGCGTATCGCTTTAGCGCGCAGCCTGGCGAAACGTCCTAAAATCCTGCTGCTTGACGAACCTTTGGGCGCACTCGATAAAAAACTACGCCAACAAACCCAACTGGAATTGGTCAACACGCTGGAACAAGTCGGCGTAACCTGCATCATGGTTACCCACGACCAAGAAGAAGCGATGACCATGGCTACCCGTATCGCCATTATGTCTGACGGCCAATTGCGCCAAGTCGGCACCCCTAGCGACGTGTACGACTACCCTAACAGTCGCTTTACCGCCGAATTTATCGGCGAAACCAATATTTTTGACGGTGTCGTTGTTGACGACCGCGCCGATTTCTCTATCGTCAAATGTGACGGCTTGGAAAACCACGTCCGCATCGACCACGGCCTGGGCGTTCCGAACGAGCATGAAATCTGGATCAGTATCCGCCCTGAAGATATTGATTTGCATAAAGAAAAACCAGAACATTTGGGCGCACACAACTGGGCTCAAGGCACAGTCAAAGAAATTGCCTACTTGGGCAGCTTTGCGATTTACCACATCAAACTCGCCAACGGCCGTGTTGTCAAAAGCCAAGTTCCCGCACCTTATTGGTATGTGCGTAACATTACGCCGCCGACTTGGGACGAAACCGTCTATATCAGCTGGCCTGAAAACCAACCTACGCCTCTGTACAGTTAATTTGAGGGAAATGCAATGGACCTTAAAAAACTGAAAAAGAAACTGTTTCGCCGTCCTGGACAGCATGCAGTGATTGCCGTGCCGTATATCTGGCTCTTGGTGCTGTTTCTGATTCCGTTCGCCATCGTATTAAAAATCAGCTTTGCCGAACAAGAAATTGCCATTCCGCCATTTACGCCGTTGACGACGATTGATGAAGACTTAGGCCGTCTGAACATTGCCATCAGCTATCAGAACTACGCCGACATCTTCCAAAACTTTTGGAATACGCTCAATCCGTTTGGCGACAGTGAAAACAGCAATATCTATCTGATGACCTACTGGTCTTCGATTAAGACTGCGCTGACAACGACCATTATCTGCCTGTTGATTGGTTATCCGACCGCTTATGCCATTTCACGCGCCAATCCGGCTGCGCGCAACGGCCTGCTGTTGGCAATCATGCTGCCTTTCTGGACCTCTTTCCTGTTGCGTGTTTACGCATGGATGGGCTTATTGGGTCACAACGGCATCATCAACAATTTCTTAATCAAATACGGAATCATCAACGAGCCTTTAGATCTGTTCTACAATGCTTTCTCGCTGAATTTGGTGATGGTTTACGCCTATCTGCCGTTTATGATTTTGCCGCTGTACACACAACTGGTAAAACTGGACAACCGTCTGCTCGAAGCTGCTTCTGACTTGGGCGCAGGTCCGATCAAATCCTTCTTTACCATTACCCTGCCTTTATCCAAAACAGGCATCATTGCAGGCTCTATGCTGGTCTTCGTTCCAGCCGTCGGTGAATTTGTGATTCCTGAATTGGTGGGCGGTTCTGAAAACCTGATGATCGGTAAAGTATTGTGGCAGGCATTCTTCGACCAAAACAACTGGCCGCTGGCTTCTGCCGTCGCCGTCGTTATGGTTGCCCTGCTGGTTGTACCGATTGCCCTGTTCCAGCACTATGAAAACCGCGAATTGGAAGAAGGAGGCAAATAATGCAGAAAACCAAATTATCCTGGTTCTTGAAACTGATGCTCCTACTCTCGCTGGCATTCCTCTATATTCCGCTGGTGGTTTTGGTCATCTATTCTTTCAATGAATCCAAACTGGTTACCGTTTGGGGCGGTTTCTCAACCAAATGGTACGGCGCATTGATGGAAAACGACACCATCTTGGAAGCAGCTTGGCTGTCATTGCGTATCGCCATCGTTTCCTCACTTGCCGCCGTAGCACTCGGCACATTAGCTGGTTACGCTATGGCGCGTATCAAGCGCTTCCGCGGCAGCACCCTGTTTGCCGGTATGATTTCCGCGCCTATGGTGATGCCTGACGTGATTACCGGTTTGTCCATGCTGCTGTTGATTATTCAGGTGCAAATGTTCCTGCAAGGCAGTGAATTGCTGCAATCGCTCTACTTTGATCGCGGCTTCTTCACCATCTTCCTCGGCCACACCACACTTTGCATGGCGTACATTACCGTCGTTATCCGATCGCGCTTGGTGGAATTGGATCAATCCTTGGAAGAGGCCGCTATGGACTTGGGTGCCCGTCCGCTGAAGATTTTCTTCGTGATTACCCTGCCGCTGATTGCCCCTGCGATTGCTTCCGGCTTCCTCTTGGGCATTACCCTGTCTTTGGACGACTTGGTGATTACCTCCTTCCTGTCAGGCCCGGGTTCATCGACATTGCCGCAAGTGATTTTCTCCAAAATCAAACTCGGCCTTGACCCTCAGATGAACGTTTTAGCAACCATCCTGATCGGTATCATCGGTACGCTGGTTATTGTCGTTAACTACTGGATGATGCGTCAGGCAACCAAACGGGAACGCGAGGCTGCCGAAGCCTACCGCCAAGAAAAATTGGCAGCCGAGAAAGCCGCCTAATATGCAGACAGGCTGTCCGATAAAGCGTCGGAACAGCCTGTTTTATTAACTTCATCTTATCCTTTCAGACGGCCTGAACCCAAACCCACATTCCAGGCCGTCTGAAAACCTATTTTCAATGAAGTGAAAACAAACCTAAAGCTCAAATCATGATCAATCCCAGCTTCAAAGAATACCTTCCTTCCTACTATGTCAGCACGGCCAATCCCCATCCGTCTTATCCGACGCTTGAAGGCCGTCTGAAAACTGAAACCTGCGTTATCGGCGGCGGCCTGTCCGGCTTATGCACCGCCCTACCGCTTGCCGAAAACGGCGATGAAGTCATCGTACTTGAAGCCGCCCGTATCGGTTTTGGCGCATCAGGTCGCAGCGGTGGACAAGTCATCAGCGACTTTGCCTGCGGCATGGAAGAAATCGAAAAACAAGTCGGTTTGAAACAGGCCCAATGGTTCTGGCAGCAATCCCTACAAGCCGTTGAACTGGTTGACTCGCGCATTCAAAAACACAACATCCAATGCGATTGGCAACGCGGCTACGCTACCGTCGCCGTCCGTCCTCAGCATTGGGAAGAATTGCAACAATGGCACGAACACGCCCAAAAACATTATGGCGCAAGCCATTACCAGCTTTGGGATAAAGCCACGCTGAAGCAGCAACTTGCCAGCGATATGTATCAAGGCGCGCAATTTGATCCTTTATCCGGCCACTTACACCCACTCAATTACACCCTAGGCATTGCCAAAGCGGCAGCCGATGCAGGCGCACAACTTTTTGAGCAATCCCCGATGACGCGTATCGAGCCATGCGATAACGGCTGGCTGGTGCATACTCCTAACGGCAGCGTTGAGTGCAAAAACCTCGTTTATGCCGTCAATACCTATGCAGGCTTACACCCGAAATTCAAAATATTGGAACAAAAAGCCATTGCAGTCAGCACCTTTATCATCGCCACCGAGCCCCTGGGCGAACGTGCCAAAGACCTGATCCGCAACAATATGGCCATCTGCGACAACCGCCACGTCCTAGACTACTATCGCCTCAGCGCCGACGGCCGCCTGCTCTTCGGCGGCAAAGACAACGAGTTTATCGATGACCCTGACCGCATGACCGAACTCGTCCGCCAAGACATGCTGAAAGTTTTCCCGCAACTTGCCGACGTCAGAATCGAGCATTCTTGGGGCGGCGAATGCGACATTACGCGCAACCTCGCCCCACATTTCGGCCGCCTCGCCCCTACCGTTTTCTACGCCCAAGGCTATTCCGGACACGGCATGGCGATTACCGGCATTGCCGGTTTGGCGATTGCCGAAGCCATCATGGGCGATGACGGCCATCTGAAACCTTTTGAGCAACTGCGCCACAGCAACATCATTACCCAGCCTTTCCTGCGCAAACTCGGCTCTTTCCTCGGCTCAAAATACTATCAATGGAAAGACAGCCACTAAACCCAAGCAAGAAACATATTTCAGACGGCGGCAGATTCAAGTAAAATTCAGGCCGTCTGAAAACTTAGATACGACAAAATTCAATCATTCATCAGCAAGGAAACCATCATGAGCAACCATCATAAACTCATCATCCTCGGCTCCGGCCCTGCCGGCTATACTGCCGCCGTCTATGCCGCCCGCGCCAATCTCAACCCTGTGATCATTACCGGCGTTGAGCAAGGCGGACAACTGATGACCACCACCGAAGTGGACAACTGGCCTGCCGATGCCGAAGGTGTACAAGGTCCGGAACTGATGGCCCGTTTCCAAGCTCATGCCGAACGCTTCGGTACCGAAATGATTTTCGACCAAATCCACACCGTTGATTTGCAAAACCGTCCGTTTACCCTCAAAGGCGATATGGGCGAATACACCTGCGATGCGCTCATCGTTGCCACCGGCGCATCTGCCAAATATTTAGGTTTGCCAAGCGAAGAAACCTTTGCCGGGAAAGGCGTTTCCGCCTGCGCAACTTGCGATGGTTTCTTCTACAAAAAACAAGATGTTGCCGTAGTAGGCGGTGGCAATACCGCAGTAGAAGAAGCCCTCTACCTTGCCAATATCGCCAACACTGTTACCCTGATTCACCGCCGCGACAGCTTCCGCGCCGAGAAAATCATGGTGGACAAACTGATGCAACGCGTCGAAGAAGGCAAAATCATCCTCAAGCTCAACAGCTCGGTTGATGAAATCTTGGGCGATGAAAGCGGCGTTACCGGTGCACGCCTGAAACACAATGACAGCAGCACTGAAGAAATCGCCGTCAAAGGCGTTTTCATCGCCATCGGCCACAAACCCAACACCGATATTTTCAAAGGCCAACTCGATATGGATGAAACCGGCTACCTAAAAACCAAAGGCGGTACCGGTGACAATGTCGGCGCAACCAATATCGAAGGCGTATGGGCGGCAGGCGACGTCAAAGACCATACCTACCGTCAAGCCATCACCAGCGCCGCTTCCGGCTGCCAAGCCGCGCTTGATGCCGAACGTTGGCTTGACCGCCACGGCGTATAAGCCTCTAAGCTACGCCCTATTCTTTAAAACATCATCAACAGGCCGTCTGAAATTTCAGACGGCCTATCATCTGTTTGCCATTCGGATTTTCATTTTCATGGCAAATTTATATCAAATAAGTACTTTTGCTTTATAATGACAACAAATACCCAATAAACAGGGAACAAATATGAAAAAAACACTAACGACACTTATCCTTTGCGCACTGACTCCTGTCGCCCTGGCTGCCGATACTTACGGCTACTTGGCCATGTGGCAAAACCCAGCCGACAGCAATGAAGCGCTGCAAATCAAAACCACCAAAGAAAATGCCACCCAACTGGATGCAACAGCCGAACTCGAAACATTCTGCAAAGGCCAAGATGCCTTAGCCGGTATCGGCGCAGGCCAAGCAACAGGCTGCAAAACGGTTGTCCCACTGCACAATACCTGTATTGCTGTTGCCTACCCTAAAGCCATGGGCAAATTGACTGCTCAAAACGTAGTGGCCATTACCTCCCCTCGTTTCAAAACCGTGCATCAAATTGCCTTGAACCAGTGTATCAAAAAATACGGCTCACAAGGACAATGCGCTTTAGAAACAGTATATTGCACTTCTGAAACCTACTATCAAGGTACGGTCAAAACCCTCTGGGAAAAAATCAAATCCATTTAAGGTCGTCTGAAAATAAAACCGGCTTGCCCGATATTCTCCATATCACGGCAAGCCGGTTTTTTTATCCTGGCTTTTATTTGCTGTTTTTTTCCAACAATTTGGCCACAACGCCTTCAGCCTGTTTCACCAAATCAGGGTTGGTTCGGAAGTGGTTTTCATCGTTCAAAGAGTAGCTGACCGTAGAAACCGCATACTTCGTGCTTCGCAACACAAATACGCCTTTACGCAAGATTTCGTTATTGCCTTTGGTTTTGTAACGCAGGTTATACGGGCAAGAAGAATCATACAGTTTGCCGCGGTTGTCCGCGGTTACAATCGTACTGCCAATGCCGCGTTTCGCCAAAGCTTTGGACAAAGCACGATCCAAATCATGCGGTCTTACTTTTGCGTTTTGAATGATGCAGACATGTTTGATGCTGGTCAGCTCTTCAGGTTTCAATACTCTTTGTTCCGTAGTGGAACACGCGCCCAGCAACAATACGGCTGAAGCCGCCGCTAAAATCATGGTTTTCATCTGTTTTCCTTTTAAAATGTTCAAACAATAAATATTCAGACGGCCTTTATCAAAAGGCCGTCTGAAAAAATCAACGTACGTTTTTCATCAAACGTTGTTTCTCACGCTTCCAATCCGCTTCTTTCAGGCTTTGGCGTTTGTCATGCTGTTTCTTACCCTTGGCCAAACCGATTTCCACTTTGATTTTACCGCGAGTGTAATGCAGGTTTAAGGGCACAATCGTATAACCGGCGCGTTCGGTTTTGCCGATTAACTTATTGATTTCCGATTGCTTCAACAACAACTTACGCGGACGGACAGGGTCGGGTTTGACGTGTGTCGAGGCAGTGGGCAATGCGGTAATGTGGCAGCCCACCAAATAGAATGCGTCTTTTTTCCAGTAGATATAGCTTTCTTTTAATTGCACGCGTGCAGCGCGGATGGCTTTGACTTCCCATCCCTCCAATACTATACCGGCTTCGATTTGGTCTTCGATAAAGAAATCGTGAAAGGCTTTTTTATTATTGGCAATACTCATTGTGCTGATTCTTTACAAACTTTTCAGACGGCCTATTTTATCAGGCATGCTTAAAAAATAAAACGGCAAACGGTTTTGAAACGTTTATTCGCTTAAAACATGGCGGTGGTAAAAGCGGTCTATATCGGCAATGGCTTTTTCATCTTCAGGGCGCAAATCCAGTTTCAAATCGGCAAGGCGGATCAAGATTTGGTCTTCACGCTCGGCAACGGCGCAGCTGACTTCTCCTTCGCTGCGGAAATGACGGATAAGCTCGTCCAACTGGTTTAAAGCATTTTGATAAGATGAATTTGGATTCATAATTTTTAACTCGAACGCCCATAAAAAATGGCGGGAAACCCCGCCATGATTTTACGGCTTACGCCGCGCATTTGATTAAGCAGCTTGAATGTTAGCAGCTTGTTTGCCTTTATGGCCGGTGGTTACGTCGAAAGATACGCGTTGACCTTCTTTCAGGGTTTTGAAACCATCCATGTTGATCGCTGAGAAGTGAGCGAACAAATCTTCGCCACCTTCATCAGGAGTGATGAAACCAAAACCTTTAGCGTCGTTAAACCATTTTACGATACCGGTTGCCATTAGAAACTTCCTATACTTAAAAATTAACAAAATCAGCAAAACAAGGCATACAGCAAACTAAAACGTTCAGCGTTTCTCCCACGTATCACATACGCGGTCGAGTGCCAACTTCTGCTTAACCGTCTTTTTACATTTGTTAAGACAAAACGTCAAGCTATGTTTTCAAAAAAGTGGGAAAATAAAAAAAAATTGCCGAAATACAACAGAAAACTGTTTACACTCTAAAACAGGCCGTCTGAAAACTGAAACCTAAGCTTATGAACCATCCGAATACCGACCACCAATCCGATACCCTGCTCAGCGATATCAACACACAGCCGCCGAAACGTTACGGCGTATTTTTATTGAACGACGATTACACCACCATGGAATTTGTCGTCGAAATCCTGACCGAAGTCTTTATGCTTACACAGGAACAGGCAGTGGCCGTCATGTTGCTGGTGCACCACGAAGGCAAAGGCCTGTGCGGCACCTACACGCGCGATATTGCGCAGACCAAGCAACATCAGGTCATGGAACGTGCCAAAGCTGAAGGGCATCCGCTCAAATGTATAGTCGAAGAGGTTTAAATCATGCTTTCACCCGAATTGGAACACATCCTGCAACTGCTCTACCGTGAAGCACGCAACGCCCGTTATGAGTTTATCAGCTTGGAACACCTGCTTTTGGTGTTGATAGAAGAAGATGCGGCTGTGCCGAACGTCTTGAAACTGTGTGGTGCGGATTTGAAAGTCCTGTCCGAGCAGCTTGCGGCCAGCGTTGCAGAAAATACACCGCAAATTCCCGATCATCTTCTGGATACGGTCGAAACCCAGCCGACATTGGGCTTCCAACGCGTCATCCAACGGGCAATGGTGCATACCCAGTCTGCCGGCAAAGCCGCAGTAGAGCCTTTGGATATTTTGGTTGCCATGATGAGCGAATCTGAAAGCCATGCCGTTTATTTCCTCAAATTGCAATCCATTACACGCTTTGAAGTCTTGCGTTGCATTGCCCATGGCTCGCCTGATGACGAAGACTGCAATGATTCAGACGGCCTGGGACGCGAGGGCGAAGAAGCGGAACAGAAAACCGGCTCTCTTTCCGACTACACCGTCAACCTCAACGCCGAAGTCAAAGCCGGCCGTATCGACCCTTTGATTGGTCGCAAACACGAAATGGAAAGGCTGGTACAAATCCTGTGCCGCCGCCGCAAAAACAATCCGCTTTTGGTCGGCGAGGCTGGTGTGGGCAAAACCGCGCTGGCGGAAGGCTTAGCACACCAAATCGTCAACGGCGATATTCCCGACGTGCTGAAAGAAGCCGAAGTATACGCACTGGATATGGGTTCGCTTTTGGCGGGCACGAAATACCGCGGCGACTTTGAAGCACGGGTCAAATCCGTCTTGAAACAGCTCGAAAAAATCCCGCACGCCATTTTATTCATCGACGAAATCCACACCATCATCGGCGCGGGCAGCACCAGCGGTGGCACAATGGATGCGTCTAACCTGCTCAAACCTGCGCTGGCAAAAGGCTCGCTGCGCTGCATCGGTGCGACCACTTATGACGAATACCGTACCATTTTCGACAAAGACCACGCCTTAAGCCGCCGTTTCCAAAAAATTGACGTGGTCGAGCCTACCATTTCCGAAACCGTACAAATCCTGCGCGGCTTGAAACCGATGTTTGAAGATTTCCACCAAGTCCGCTATACGCAAGGCGCACTTGAAGCCGCAGCCGAACTTTCCGCCCGCTACATCAACGAACGTTTCCTGCCCGACAAAGCCATCGACGTAATGGATGAAGCAGGCGCGGCGCAACGGATTTTGCCCAAATCCAAACAGAAAAAAGTCATCGGCAAAGCGCAAATCGAAACCGTCATCGCCAAAGTTGCGCGGATTCCCGAAAAAACCGTGTCGCACGACGACAAACAAGTGTTGCAATTCCTCGGCCGTGATTTGAAAAACATGGTTTACGGTCAGGAAAACGCCATTGACGCGCTGGTTGCCGCCGTCAAAATGTCGCGCTCCGGCCTCGCCCTGCCCGACAAACCGATAGGCAGTTTCCTCTTCTCCGGCCCAACCGGCGTCGGCAAAACCGAAGTCGCCAAACAGCTTGCCTACTCGATGGGCGTACCGCTGCAACGCTTTGATATGTCCGAATACATGGAACGCCACGCCGTATCGCGCCTCATCGGCGCACCACCAGGCTACGTCGGCTTTGAACAAGGCGGCCTTTTGACCGAAGCCGTCAACAAGCAGCCGCATTGCGTGTTGCTCTTGGACGAAATCGAAAAAGCCCACCCCGACATTTTCAACGTCCTCCTGCAAGTCATGGACGCAGGCAAACTGACCGACAACAACGGCAAGAGTGCCGACTTCCGCAACGTCATCCTGATTATGACCACCAACGCAGGCGCGGAAAGCCTCAGCCGACCCAACCTCGGCTTTACCGCCAAACGCGAGCGCGGCGACGAAATGCAGGCAATCAACAAACTCTTCACGCCCGAGTTCCGCAACCGCTTGGACGCGATTATCCCATTTGCGCCCTTGTCCGAACCCATTATCGTCAAAGTCGTGGACAAATTCCTGCTCCAGCTCGAACACCAGCTCCTCGACAAAAAAGTCGAAGCCGAATTCACACCGGCATTGCGCAAATATCTGGCGGAAAAAGGTTTCGACCCGCAAATGGGCGCACGCCCGATGAACCGCCTGATCCAGGAAAAAATCCGCAAACCGCTCGCCGACGAACTTCTGTTCGGCAAACTCACCGAAGGTGGCTTTGTGCTGATAGACTGGGATGCAGCAAAAGAAAAAGCCGTGTTGAAGTTTAAGAAAAGCAAGGTCAAACCTGAAACAGAAACTGTTTAACCGACTGAAAAATAAAAGGCCGTCTGAAATTTCAGACGGCCTTTTTATCCCAATCAAAAATCTGATTTACAAAACAGATTTAACAGTGGCAACCACATTGTCTACGGTAAAGCCGAATTCTTTGAACAGCAAATCAGCAGGTGCAGACTCGCCGAAGCGGTTGATACCGACCACGGCGCCGTTCAAACCGACGTATTTATACCAACCGTCGGCATGTCCGGCTTCTATGGCTACGCGTGGCAAACCTTCCGGCAGAACAGCGGCTTTATAGGCGGCATCTTGACGGTCGAATACATTGGTAGAAGGCATGGAAACAACGCGTACGGCAATACCTTGTTCTGCCAATACTTTTTGCGCTTCCAGAGCCAATTCAACTTCAGAACCGGTAGCAATTACAACAGCTTGTGCATTGCCTTGAGCTTCACTGATGACGTAGCCACCGCGTTTGATGTCGTTCAGCTGTTGTTCATCACGCGCTTGGAATTTCAGGTTTTGACGGCTGAAAATCAAGCTGGACGGATGATCGGCAGCTTTAACGGCTTCAGCCCACGCCACCAAAGATTCAACGGTATCGCATGGACGCCATACATCCATATTTGGAATTAGGCGCAGAGTGGCAGTTTGCTCGATAGGTTGGTGGGTAGGACCATCTTCGCCCAAACCAATGGAATCGTGAGTGAACACAAATACAGGGTTGATTTTCATCAGCGACGCCATACGCAAAGCATTACGCTCGTATTCGCTGAACATCAGGAAAGTCGCGCCGAATGGTTTAACACCGCCATGCAGGGTAAGGCCGTTCATGATTGCGCCCATGCCGAACTCGCGAACGCCGTAGTGAATATAGTTGCCGCCGTGTTCGCGGGTAACGGAAACGCTGTTTGACCAGTCAGTCAGGTTGGACGGGGTCAAGTCTGCAGAACCGCCCACCAATTCAGGCAGCTCTTTTGCCAAGATTTCGATGCTGTTTTGGCTGGCTTTACGGGTGGCGATGGTTTCTGCTTTGGCGCACACTTCTTTCAATGCGGCTTGAACGTAAGCATCGAAGTTTTCAGGCAGTTTTTTATCCATGCGACGCACAAATTCTGCGGCTTCGGCAGGATATTTGGCTTGATATTGAGCGAAGAGTTCGTTCCATTCGGCCTCAAGTTTCGCGCCTTTTTCTTTTGCATCCCATGCAGCATAGATCTCTTGAGGGATTTCAAACGCAGGATAAGCCCAACCCAAATGTTTGCGCGTGGCTTCGATCTCGTCCGCACCCAAAGGCGCACCGTGGGTTTTGTGGCTGCCTTCTTTGTTAGCACTGCCTTTACCGATTAAGGTTTTGCAGCAAATCAGGGAAGGTTTGCCGGTTTCGGCGCGGGCGGCTTCAATGGCCGTCTGAATGGCATCGGTATCATGACCGTTTACATTTGGAATCACCTGCCAGCCGTAGCTTTCAAAACGTTGCGGGATGTTTTCGGTAAACCAACCGTCCACTTTACCGTCAATGGAAATATTGTTGTCATCATATAAAACAATCAGTTTGCCCAAACCTAAAGTGCCGGCAAGCGAGCAGGCTTCGTGCGATACGCCTTCCATCATACAACCGTCGCCCATGAAGACGTAGGTGTGGTGGTCAACGATGTTCAAACCGTCTTTATTAAATTCGGCAGCCAAGATTTTTTCGGCTAAAGCCATGCCCACTGCGTTGGCAATACCTTGTCCCAATGGACCGGTCGTGGTTTCCACGCCGTCGGTGTAGCCATATTCAGGATGGCCGGGGGTTTTGCTGTGCAGTTGGCGGAAGTTTTTCAGATCATCAATGGAAACGTTGTAGCCGGTCAGGTGCAACAGGCTGTAAAGAATCATAGAAGCATGACCATTGGAGAGGACAAAACGGTCGCGGTTGTAGAATTTCGGGTTGGCCGGATTATGATTGAGGAACTTCGTCCACAATACTTCCGCCATTTCCGCCATACCCATAGGCGCACCCGGGTGGCCGGAGTTGGCTTTTTGTACGGCATCGACTGAGAGGAAACGGATTGCGTTTGCCAGTTGAGACATGGTTTGACCTTCCTTGGACAAGATTGGAAATATGAAAAAAGGTGTGCCGATTATCGCCTGAATCAGCCGTGCTTTCAAGGATAGCTTTTGATATTCGCTTTGTCAGACGGCCTGTTTCCACTCGGTTGCCCGAAACGGACAGGATAGATGATATTAACTGTTATTTCGTTTTGAAACAGTGCTTTATATATTTTTATCGTGTAAATAGCAAATCACTATAAGTTTGCATACAGGCTGATTCGTAAACCTTTGAATACTGCCCTTTTCAGACGGCCCTACATCAAACGGCCACAAGGAATCCATCGTTAAGACGAAGTCCCTCTTTTGCTTTGAATAGAGTCAAATGTTATGATTTGTATGCACGCGAAAGGCCGTCTGAAAATATTCACATCAAATTACTACCATGACAACAGGCTTGTGTGCACTTCATCAAGGAACACTGAAATGTCACCAGAAAACCAAGCTGAAAATACCACACCCTCAACAGAAAAAACAGCAAAAGCCACTCCGCCCAAACCTTCCAAACCTAAATCCAGCGTGATTCAAATCCATCCTGAAGGCGAACGCATCCATCCTAAAAAGGCGGAAGGACGCTTTGCCAAACTGCGTATCGCCGCAGTATTGGCGACCCAGTTTGTATTTTACGTTATTCCATGGTTCAACTGGAGCGGCCGTCAGGCGGTTTTATTCAATATCCCTGACCGTCATTTCTTCATTTTCGGACTGTCGCTGGGTATGGGCGATTTGATTTACCTTGCCTTACTGCTGATGATTTGCGCATTCGGATTGTTTTGGTGGACAACCATTGCCGGTCGTTTGTGGTGCGGCTATTCATGCCCGCAAACGGTTTACACCGAAATTATGCTGTGGATTGACAACTTGGTCGAAGGCGATAGAAACAAACGCCTAAAACTGGAAAAATCGCCTTGGAACTTTACTAAAATTCGCATTAAGGCCACCAAATACCTGCTGATTTTCCTTGTCTGCGCATGGACAGGTATCACTTTTGCAGGCTGGTTTATCCCGATCCGCCAATTTGTTCCCGATTTATTCACCGGAGCAGCAGGCGGCGGCGCAATGTTTGCCGCAGCATTTTACGGATTCATGACTTTCTTCTTCGCCCACATCATGCGCGAAAAAGTGTGTCTGCATATGTGTCCGTATGCACGTTTCCAAAGTGCAATGTTTGACAAAGACACGCTGATTATTTCTTACGATACCGAACGCGGCGAACCGCGCGGCGCACGCAAGAAAACCGCCAACAAAGAAGACAGCGGCTTGGGCGACTGCATCAACTGCACCATGTGCGTGCAAGTCTGCCCCGTCGGTATCGACATCCGCGACGGTTTGCAATACCAATGTATCGGCTGCGCGGCGTGTATCGATGCCTGCGACGAAATCATGGACAAAATGGGCTACGAGCGCGGCTTGATCCGTTATACAACCGAAGGCGCGTTGGAACACGAATACCCTGAAAGCGACATCAAAAAACGCTTGAAACGTCCGCGCGTAGCTGGTTATGGCGCAGTACTCCTGGTGGTCATCATCGCCTTCCTGGTCGGCATTTCCACCCGAAAAATGGTCGAAGTCGATATCCTGAAAGACCGTGGTGTCATGGTTCGCGAAAACAGCCAAGGCTGGTTGGAAAATGCCTATAACCTGCGTATTATCAACAATAGTGAAAACGAACAACTGATGACCGCAACCGTCAAAGGCTTTGACGAAATCGCGCTGACCGGCCTGCCTGAAAACGGTATTAAAATTGCGCCGCGGGAAACCGTTACCATCCCAGTACAGGTATCTACCATTCCCGAATACGCCGACAAAGGCAGCCATCCGATTGAATTTACCTTTATCTATCGCGAGACCGGCTCTGCCGACTCCAAACCGACTACTTTAGAAGAAAAAGCAACCTTTATCGGAGAATAAACGGTGTCCCCACAACCCAAAATCAAACCTTGGTACAAACATATTTGGCCCTGGGTGCTGATGGCAGGCCCCATCTTCGTCGTTATCGCCAGCGTTTCCATGTTCTTCGTCGCAAAAGAACACACGACAGACTTGGTGTCTGACGATTACTACAAAGACGGCAAACACATCGAAATCCAACTTCACCGTGATGAAGAAGCCGTTAAACGGCAAATTCAAGTGCAGGTCTTAATCAGTCCGGATATGAATGCCGCCAAAGTATTCGTCAGCGGACAATTCGATACCAAACAGCCATTAAACCTATTGTTGATGCACCCGACGCGCAAAGCCGATGACCAAACCGTCAAGCTGCGCGCCGTAACAGCCGAACCACAAAACGGCCGCATGGAATACGAAGCCGTCTTTAAACCTTTACGCCCAACCAATCATTGGTACTTACGCGTTGAAGATGCCTCAGGCGTATGGCGTGTTGAAAACAAATGGATAGTCAGCCAAGGCAATGCAGTCAATCTGACGCCTATGGACAAATTGTTCGACAACGGCAAACAAGCCGCTTCAACAGAACAATAAATCCCGACCCAGGCCGTCTGAAACCTTTCAGACGGCCTGAAATCTTCATACCCTCTTATATTCCCTTCCAAATATGATTTTTTCCGATTGGCGCAGACTGACCGAAAATGAAGTCCGTATGGCAAAACAAGTTTTTGCGGACAGCATAGACTTCCACCACATCAAAATATATCGCGGCATTCCACTTATACCCAACGCCAATACCGCCATTGCGCCCAATGGAAACATATACTTTCCTCGTAAACACTGCCCTGATGATTTCACTCAAGCCGGCATCGCCTACAAAATCTGGCTGATTCATGAGCTGACACATGTCTGGCAACACCAGCGCGGTCACAAAGTTTGGCTTTCCGGCCTATTCATCATGCTCAAAGGCGGATACAGAAAACGCAAAGCTTACGCCTACCCTATCCCCTTACCCCACATCAACCAATTAAATATCGAACAGCAGGCAGACCTTATTGCTCACTATTTCGCAGCTACTTTTCTACCCAAAAACATTTACACCCCGCAACAGCCTATTTTTCAGACGGCCTTAGCAGATTTTCTTCACAACCCACACGACAAAAATCTATGCCCAAGATACTTGTCGGCAAAAAAACAACACTTCAAAAAGCAGAGTGAACAAATAAGCTATAATGAACAACCCGACACATCATCCAAAAGATCCCAAACCATGCCTTGGAACATACCTATTTTACTTACCTGGATGCGCGTCCTATTAATCCCCGTGTTCACCATCCTATTCTATTTACCGAACACATGGATTCAACCACAAACCGTCAACTGGACAGCCGCTATCATCTTTGCACTTGCAGCTATTACAGACTGGTTCGACGGCTTTTTAGCACGCCGCTGGAAACAAACCTCCGACTTCGGTGCATTCCTCGACCCCGTTGCCGACAAGCTCATGGTTGCCGTTGCCCTGCTCCTGCTCGTCAGCCTTGGCAGAACATACGCCATCTTCGCCATGATTATTATCGGCCGGGAAATCACCATTTCCGCCTTGCGCGAATGGATGGCACAAATGGGCAAACGCGGCAGCGTTGCAGTGGCCACTATCGGCAAATTCAAAACCACCGCCCAAATGATCGCCATCTTCCTTTTGCTTATCGGCACAGACAAATATAACGATCCTTTCTATCTCATTGGTAACATATTGATGTTTATAGCATCTGTATTGACCATCTGGTCCATGTGCTACTACCTGAAAATGGCATGGAAAGAATTCAAATAAATTTTTAAAAAAAATAAAAACAAAATACTTGACGCACGCGATTAAATCCATAATAATTGCGTCTTCTTCGATATACGAAGCAACAAACTATCAGAGCGGGAATAGCTCAGTTGGTAGAGCGCAACCTTGCCAAGGTTGAGGTCGCGAGTTCGAGACTCGTTTCCCGCTCCATTCTGATTACTTGTTGATTGTTCTTTTTCAATATGCGGGAATAGCTCAGTTGGTAGAGCGCAACCTTGCCAAGGTTGAGGTCGCGAGTTCGAGACTCGTTTCCCGCTCC
>NZ_JBQCWL010000002.1:0-345298 GCF_051957375.1 Neisseria sp. P0017.S009 | reverse complement strand
CGGGAATAGCTCAGTTGGTAGAGCGCAACCTTGCCAAGGTTGAGGTCGCGAGTTCGAGACTCGTTTCCCGCTCCATTAAATCATGCATCCGAATACGCGGGAATAGCTCAGTTGGTAGAGCGCAACCTTGCCAAGGTTGAGGTCGCGAGTTCGAGACTCGTTTCCCGCTCCAGTTTCATACTACAACACTCAAACGTAGTTTTGGCGAGATAGCAAAGTGGTTATGCAGCGGATTGCAAATCCGTCTACGCCGGTTCGATTCCGACTCTCGCCTCCATCCCTTTCATGGCGGGGTGGCAGAGTGTTTATGCTATAAGGGGTGCAACCCTTATACAGGCCGGTTCAAATCCGCGCCCCCGCCTCCAATTTCTCAATTTACTGTCTACGCCCGGGTGGTGAAATAGGTAGACACAACGGACTTAAAATCCGTCGGCCCTAAACCGGCCGTGCCGGTTCGATTCCGGCTCCGGGCACCAATAAATATCTGAATTTATTGAAAAACCTAATATTCTAAATTTCTAATTGACAGCTTATTTGTAAGGTTGTCTTTTTTGTTTGTGCCTGATTTGTATCTAACTTGCGCCATTTGCGTCAAATGTGACAAGCTCGTGCAAAGGTCTCAGGCTATGACAACGAGGAAGACCGGTAGCATCTGGTAATCATCGTTTGCTGGACGGCATTATGCGCAAAGCCCACCGCAACCGTCCGCTGATGGAAGCGTAAACCAAACGTAACCGACATCTATCGAAGACCCGTTATGTGGTCGAACAAAGCTTCGGTACGCTGCACCGTAAGTCCCGCTACACTCGGGTAGCCTATTTCGGTCTGATTAAAGTGAGTGCATAAAGCCATCTGAAGGCAATGTGTTTAAACCTGTTGAAAGCAGCTAACAGGCTAAGTGCGCCTGTTGTTACCTAAAAGGCGGCCCGGATGCCTGATTATCAGGTATCTGGGGAGAGTAAAGAGGGGGGTTTGAGTAGAATCAGTGGGTACTTGGAACGAAAACAGTCGAAAATCTATGTTTGGATTTCGGCTGCTGGAAGGAAAAGGAATTTTGCAAAGGTCTCATTTTAAAATTTCCCAAAATGATAAGGCCATCTGAAAATCCTTTTTCAGACGACCTTATCATTCAAATCAGAAGGACTTAAACCAATTTCTCCAGCATCCATTTAACGTAACGGCTGACGCCTTGTTTTACATCCAAGAATTCTTCTTTATACCCAGCTTCGCGCAGCTTGGTAATATCCGCTTGAGTAAAGCTCTGATATTTGCCTTTGAGTGCATCTGGGAATGGAATATAACGGATAAGTTCTTCTTCAACCAACTCTTTCAAACTCATTTCAGGCTTGCCTTCGGCCGCACGACAAGCGTTGACGGTTGCGGCGGCAAGTTCGTTAAACTGTTGGCTACGACCTGTACCGAGGTTAAAGATACCTGAAAGCTCAGGATGATCGAAGAAGTAAAGGTTAACTTTGGCAACATCTTCTACGCTGACAAAATCGCGTGTTTGCTCACCATTACCGTAGCCGTCATTGGCGCCAAACAGATTAACATAACCATGCTCGCGGTATTGGTGGAAATGATGGAAGGCGACGGATGCCATACGGCCTTTGTGTTGCTCCTGCTGTCCATATACGTTGAAGTAGCGGAAGCCAACGACTTGGGCGGTCAGGCCTTCTTTCATGCGGCGGCGCAATACTTGGTCAAACAAGAATTTAGAGTAGCCATATACATTGAGCGGTTTTTCCAGTTCGCGCTCTTCGCGGAAGATTTCGCCCTTGCCGTACACTGCGGCGCTGGAAGCATAAAGGAACGGAATGCGTTCATCCTGACACCAGTCCAAGAGATCAAGTGTGTACTGGTAGTTGTTGTCCATCATGTAAAGGCCGTCATGATTCATGGTATCAGAACATGCGCCTTGGTGGAAAACGGCTTCGATATCGTCGTAAGGCAGAAGATGGCCGCGCACTTGACGGATAAATTCGTGTTTATCGAGATAATGGGCAATTTCACACTCGGCAAGGTTTTTAAATTTTTCGCCTTTGCTCAAATTGTCGACGGCAACAATGTCGGTAATACCGCGCTGGTTAAGTGCTTTGACGATGTTGCTGCCAATAAAGCCGGCCGCGCCTGTTACGATAATGGTCATAATGAATTTCCTTTATTTTGATTTTTCAGACGGCCTTGAAGAAATCATGCTGTCTAAAAATAAAAACTTGTCTGTCTGGATTATTTTCCAACTCTATTTTCAGACGGCCTTTAGATTTTAAGGCCGTCTGAAACCGCAATTATTGCTCTTCCAATGCCTTAGTCAATTCGGCAAACGAGCAAACCGCTGTACCAAGTTTTGCCACGACAACACCTGCCGCAGTATTGGCAAGGTGCATCGCTTCGGGCATGGTATAACCAGCGGCCAAACCCAAGCCCACTCCGGCAATAACGGTATCGCCTGCACCCGATACATCATAGACTTCTTGGGCCCGTGTAGGCTGATAAATCGGCTCGCCCTCATTGAACAGGGTCATACCCTCTTCACTTCGGGTCAGCAAAATCGCGGTCAAATCAAGATGACGGCGCAGGTTTTGGGCTTTTTCAGTCAAATCATTTTCGTTTTTCCAGCTACCCACCACTTCTTTCAACTCTGCACGGTTAGGCGTAATCAGCGTAGCGCCGGCATATTTTTCGTAATCATCGCCTTTGGGGTCGATTAAAACAGGTTTACCGGCCTGTTTCGCCCAATCGATCATATCGGAAATATGCGACAGGCCGCCCTTGCCGTAATCTGAAAAAATAATGGCATCGTATTCAGGCAACACTTCGCAATATTGATGCTTGATTTGTTCCAACACTTCACGATGAGGCGATTCTTCAAAATCAAGTCGGATAAGCTGCTGATTACGGGCAACAACGCGCAATTTGACAGTAGTCGCAATTTGCTTGTCGCGCATCAGATAGGAAGCAACGCCGTCTTGCATCATCAATGCGTCCAACGCATCTGCAGCTTCATCATCGCCAGTCACGGACAACAGCCCTACTTTGCCGCCCAATGAAGCGATATTGCGCGCAACGTTTGCCGCCCCGCCCGCCCGCTGGTCGATACGGGCGATTTTCGCCACCGGCACAGGGGCTTCAGGAGAAATGCGGGACACATCGCCAAACCAATAACGGTCGAGCATCACATCGCCGACAACAAGGACTTTGGCTTGTGCAAAACGGGATTTGAGGGTTTCTTGTTGGAACTTGGTTACCATACTGGCTCCATTAAAATCTCTGTGTAAGGCTTGTTATCGGTTTATTGATCTAACAGCCTAAAAATATCTTGAGGCTCATATACCTGCATATGGTTTTTCGAGTACGACGCCTGTTCATGAGATGACAACAACGCTGCTTTCAGCATGGCTTGCGCCAATTTTTCGACAGCAAGTGGACGTTGGTTTTTCAGCATGCCGATGCGGTTGAGTACGCGAAAAATCCGTTCTGCTATTTTTTCGCCCAAGCGGTCGCTGTTCGGACGAATCAGCAATGGCGGGCGGAAAATAATAAGGTGAGGAAAATTCAAAGCGATAATTGCTTGCTCCAATTCGCCCTTCATCCGTTGATAAAACAGGCGCGAAGCAGAATTTGCACCGGAAGCGGAAATCAAAACCAAAGTATTGACGCCGTTTTCTCGTGCGGCTTTGGCAAATTCAAGATTTGCCTCATAATCAATTGCCCATTGCGCTTCTTTACTTCCTGCTGCTTTCAGGGTTGTTCCCAAGCAGGCAAACAATCATCCTGTACTTCATCGCGCCAATCATCAGGCTGAGAAAAATCAATCTGATGGCTATTTAGCTTTTGGTGGGTAAAATCAGGATGTCTGCGACCGAAGCAGTCGATAGACTCAACCTCTGAACTGGTTGCAAGTAAAGGCAACAAGGATTTTCCTGTTGCGCCTGTCGCACCAATCACAATCGTCTTCATACTTCAGACGGCCTTAAGCGTTGGCTACTCGATTGACTTCACGCAATACGGCTACCGGATCGGCAGCTTTGGTTACCGGACGGCCCATTACCAAATAGGTTGAACCGGCAGCCAATGCTTCGGCCGGTGTCATAATACGGCGTTGGTCGTCATTATTGCCTGCAACGTCCAAGCGGATACCTGGTGTGACCAAGACAAAATCCTGTCCCAATTCACGACGCAATGGTGCGGCTTCTTGAGCGGAACATACCACGCCGTCCAAGCCTGAACTTTGCGCCAGTTTCGCCAAGCGGATGACTTGTTCTTCAGGGGCGATGTTCAAACCGATTTCGGACAAGTCGCTTTGTTCCATGCTAGTCAACACGGTTACGCCGATTAGGAGCGGCTTGGTTTGATATCCGGCAACGGCTTCTGCTGCAGCTTCCATCATGCGGCGGCCACCGGAGGCGTGCATATCGACCATCCAAACGCCCATATCGGCAGCAACTTTACAGGCCTGAGCAACTGTGTGGGGAATATCGTGGTATTTCAAATCGAGGAAAAGTTTGAAACCTTGATTGATTAAGCTTTCTGCCAAATTACGGCCGGTTGCGGTAAACAGCTCTTTGCCGATTTTGATTTGACACAATGCCGGGTCAAGATTGCGGACAAATCCGAGCGTATCTTTTTCGTTGGCAAAATCAAGGGCGACGATAACGGGAGTACGTTGTTGCTGAGTTTGGAAGTCGGAGATCAAGGGATTCATAAGATGCCTGCGGAAACGGTTATAGCTTCGATTTTAACAGCTTTTGTACACAAAAGGCCGTCTGAAAATATTTTTTCAGACGGCCTCATGATTTTACTTCAGCAAAACTTATTTGCCCAAACCTTTCAATACTTCGGCTTTCACGGCTTCTACTGCTTGGGTGCCGTCGACTTTGATGTATTTAGGCGCGTGTTCGCCTTCCAGTTTGCTGTAGAAATCAACCAGAACTTCGGTTTGCTCGTGGTAAACGGCAAGGCGTTTTTTCACGGTTTCTTCTTTGTCGTCGTCGCGTTGAATCAAATCTTCGCCGGTTACGTCGTCTTTGCCTTCAACTTTAGGCGGATTGTAGGTAACGTGGTAAGTACGGCCGGAAGCCAAATGCACGCGGCGGCCGCTCATGCGGTCGACAATCACGCTGTCGGGTACGTCGATTTCAACAACCGCGTCCAAATCCACACCAGCTTCAACCATCGCTTCGGCTTGTGCCAATGTGCGTGGGAAACCGTCAAACAGGAAACCGTTTTTGCAGTCGTCTTGGGCAATACGCTCTTTGACCATGCCGATAATGATGTCGTCGCGTACCAAACCGCCTTCATCAATGATTTTTTTTGCTTCCAAACCCAGCGGAGTGCCTGCTTTGATGGCAGCACGGAGCATATCGCCGGTAGAGATTTGAGGAATGCCGAATGCAGCAGTGATGAATTGAGCCTGTGTGCCTTTGCCGGCGCCTGGTGCGCCCAACAATAATACTTTCATGATGAGTCCTTCTTGGTTTATGGATTTGATGTTTGTTTAATTCTACACGCCTTGCGTTTATCGTTCAAAACTTCAGACGGCCTGCTCTGAGCCAAAGTGCTGCCACGCATCATCGCGCATTTCGATAAACCAGCTGTCTTCGGGGAAGCGTTCCAATGCGTCTTTCAACGTGGAAAGTAGGTTTTGGGACAAGGCTTTTGCCAAATATTCTTCCTCGTTGGCTTCTGCCGCTTTATCCGGCTGTTGCGCTAAACCGAGGGCGCGTGTCCGATGGCCGTGTGCCAGATAGTTGAGCGCAATCACTTTTTGTGCCCAAAGCTGGGGAATATCGGGGCTTTCCTGCAACAACACCGATAAAATCGATACGGCGACCGCCAACCGTCCGCCGGTCATGCGCAAATCTAAGGATTGGTTGGGCGGCAGGGTGCTGAGCATTTCTGCCATGCGAAACCAAAATTCGCCGCTGGCCTCGTCGGGCGCGGCCACTTTCAACATTTCGTAGTTGAACTCTTGATCGTCGTCTTTGACCAGCAAAGCGACATCGGCAAGCAGTTTTTGTTCGTCACGGCTCAAATGGCGTAAATCATTCATGTTTTTTCCTTTCAGACGGCCTCGAACACAGCCCTTACCCTGTCCAAATCTTCCTGTGTATCCACGCCGGCGGCTGGCGCTTCTTGGGCAATTTCAACAGCAATCGGATAACCGTGCCACAGGACGCGCAATTGTTCCAGAGATTCAATGGTTTCCAAAGGAGAAACTTCCATTTCGGAATAGCGTTGCAGGAAACCTGCACGATAGGCATAAATGCCGATGTGGCGCAAGACAGCTGTTTCTGAAGGCAATTCACGTTTTTCAGAGCGCATCACATCGCGTGGATAAGGAATCGGGGCGCGGCTGAAATAGATGGCGTTGCGGTTTTTGTCGAGGACGGCTTTGACAACGTTAGGATTCATAAACTCGTCAAAATCGTGCAATTCGTGGGCGGCGGTCGCCATTTGCACATTGTTTTCAACCAAAACTTCAGCCGTACGGTTGATGAGTTCGGGATCGATTAAAGGCTCGTCGCCTTGTACGTTCACAACAATCAGATGCTGCGGCAGTTTCAGCGTATTGGCCGCTTCGGCAAGACGCGTTGTACCGCTTTCGTGTTGATTAGAAGTCATGACCACTTCGACACCGTGCGCCTGACAGGCCGTCTGAATATCAGGATGGTCGGTGGCAACGACAACATGCGCGGCCTTGCTTTTCGCTGCTTGTTCGGCAACACGTACAACCATCGGTTTACCGTGAATATCGGCCAAAGCCTTGCCCGGCAGACGTGAAGAATCCAACCGCGCCGGAATCAATACGACAAATTCGGTCATGCTTTCAGTTCCTCTTCGCTCAACGCTCGTGCTTCGTTTTCCAGCATATAAGGGATGCCGTCACGAATCGGATAAGCCAGCTTTGCCTGACGGCTCCACAATTCCTGTTTGTCTTGATGGTATTCGAGTTTGCCTTTGGTAACAGGACAAACAAGGATGTCTAAGAATTTTTTTTCCATGGGGTTACTTTCTGGTTTGGTGGTTTTAGCGAAAATCACTTTGCTCGTTTTGGCGAAACTTGCTGCACTCGTTTTCAGACGGCCTCAAGCGGCATTATTTTTTCCGTGCCGTTTTCTTCGTTTGCTGTGTACAAGCTTGGTCAGGATTTTTGCCATTGCACATGATCTGACGGATTTCACGGGCTAAGTTTGCGTTTTGACTGGATTTTTCGTATTTTTCGGTGATGATACTCAATATTGGGGTCATTGTTGCTTCAAGATAGCGTGGAGTTTTAGCGAGTATTGATTGACCCACTGCAGTGCCGTAAAAGTCAATCAATGCGTTGACTTCTTCCTGAGTATAAACCGTCTTTATGCCTTCCAAAGCCGCTTTATGCAACTGGGCACGCACTTGCGGTGTATTGATTTCAGCAATCAATTGAGTTGTATATTTTTTCAAGACTGCTTCCAACTGAGGACGTTTGTCTTCCGGCGCATCTTTCCAAAGATTCTGTACATTCGGATCAGAAAGCACAATACCTCCAACGCTTTGGAGAGACTGGTCTAACAGAGCATCCATCTTCTGCACCTCAAACAAACGCTCCAGCGACGCATCACTGGGCGGCGCGGCAAACGCATTGGCACACAATGCCAGCGCAGCGAAGGGTAATAATAAGGTTTTCAGCTTCATCTTTTTCTACCTTTCAACAAAAAATAAATATTTTCAGATAGTCGGAAAATTATTTGGCACACTTCGGCAAATGTTTGTTGCCTTCGCATAAAATACCATGTGTTTGCTCCTCAAAAGCAGGCGTATATTTATCGCTTGCATTGAGGTAGTTTTGACTCATGGTTTTGTGGATAATCTCATCACTCAGCTTATCGAAATGCTTAATTTTCTCGAGCGCAGACTTACCGGCACCATGCCCAAATGCTTCAGTCATCTTTTCTATATCCGATTGGCTCAACATATCCTCAAGATTTCCACCATGCTGTTGGAAACTTCTTATCTTTTTCAAAATATTTTTTCCCTGAGCCGAAGAGAAAAAACGGTTGGTTACATCCACTTCTTCTTGTGTGAATACTTTCTGTACGGCACGCTTTTCTTCATCCAACCATTGTTTTTTCAACTCAGGGCGGCTCAAATCGTCTTGCATGTTTTTCATATAACGGCTGATGACCGCCTTCATCTGCGCTTTTTGAGCTTTGGGCGTCATCGTTAACAAGCGTTCATTGTCCTCTTTATTCACCATCTCTAAAGAACGTTGTACTTTCTCGCTATAATTACTGCTTATCCCTTGAATTTCCAACCATTTCATTGCAGATTCATCACTTGGTTTAGCAGCTAAGCTTTGAGTGGATACAAATAAAGCTGCGCAAGCGACCAACAAATATTTTAACTTCATGATTTACTCCTATTGCGTAGTTTGAAGATCATCTTTAAAACATCTGTGAAACATCTATAAGCATTTAGATTGAAACATTCGCGGATACAAACGCCGCCAAGTCCGGCTCAATTATCGCATAAACAGGCAAGACCCACACATGATTCAAACCGTGGCCGTCTGAAAATTTGACTGCATCCTTTTCCGTGATAATCACCACATCTGCGTCCGGTAAATCCGCGGCCGTAATATCTGCATGATCAGGCAAGGCAACGGTTTGTTTCAAAGCGATATTCATGCTTTGCAACGTATTGAAAAAACGTTCCGGCTTGGCGATACCGGCGACGGCAGCGACGGTTTGATTTCCCAAGCCTTCCAAATCCAATTTCTCAAACGGCCTGTTCAACCGGTAAATCCGCCCTGTTTCAATATGGCTGACAAACATATTTTCAGACGGCTTAAATGCCGCATCTGCCTTTCCGCCACTGACGACGACCGCATCAACGGAAGCCAATCGCGACAAAGGTTCGCGCAAGCTGCCGTTGGGCAGTAAATCCAAATCCGTCCGCCCCGTATCCGCCGCCGGGAATACGGCAATTTCCATATCGCGCTGCAAGGCATAATGTTGCAAGCCGTCGTCGGTCACAATCAATTCAAGCTCCGGATGCGCTGCAAGCAATGCCCTGCCTGCTTCTGCACGGCTGCTGCCTACCGCCGTCGGCGCACCGGTTTGGCGAAACAGCAATAAAGGCTCGTCGCCTGCATCTGCCGCACTGCTGGCTGTATTCAATACATGAACCGCCTTACTCTTGCGCCCATAACCTCGGCTGATGATACCGACCTTAACGCCCTTTTCCTGCAAACCCGACACCAGCGCAGCGACTATCGGCGTTTTCCCTGTTCCGCCTGCATGGATATTGCCGACTACCACCACAGGCACAGGCAATTTTTCGCTTTTCAGACGGCCTGAAACAAAATCATCGCGCCGTTTCGCCGCAATTTTGGCAAACAGCTTGGACAATGGTTTTAACAGCAAAGACAAAAACGGATTGGGGGATTGCCAATGGCGTTCGATAATTTGGTGGAGTTTGGGCATACGCACGGCTTTTGAAGCGAAAATCAAACGATAATATAACACAAGCCCGCCCAGGCAAGGCCGTCTGAACATGCGCCTTTGATAATATTAAAACAAAGGGCGCAAGTTTCATAAAAACGAATACAACGAATCGCTCTAAAACCCTTATAATTCAACTTTCCCAAATTTTTCCTGTTTCGCAATGTCCGAACTCTTCGCGCCCTCCTCCATTTCCGTATCCGAACTCAACGCCCTCGCCAAAGCCTTGTTGGAAGACCATCTCGCAGGCTTGTGGATTGCCGGCGAAGTATCCAACCTGACCCGTGCTGCCAGCGGACATTATTATTTCTCGCTCAAAGACAGCCGCGCTCAGGTGCGTTGCGCGATGTTTAAGGGTGCGGCCATGCGCTTGGCGAAGCCTTTGAAAGAAGGCGACCATATCGAGGTATCAGGAAGAATCAGTATTTATGAAGCGCGGGGTGAATTTCAGATTACGGTGAACGAGGTGCGGCTCAAAGGCTTGGGGCAGCTTTACGAAGCCTATGAGCGATTGAAGGCGCAGTTGCAGGCGGAAGGCGCGTTTTCAGCGGAACGCAAGAAACCTCTGCCCGCCCGTCCGCAATGTATCGGCATCGTCACCAGCCTGGCGGCGGCAGCTTTGCGCGATGTCGTGACCACCTTAAACCGCCGCGCACCCGAAATCCCCGTTATCGTTTATCCGACGCCCGTACAAGGCACAGGCAGCGAGTTGCAAATTGCTCAAGCGATTAAAACCGCTTCGCAACGCGCCGAATGTGACGTGCTGATTGTCTGTCGCGGCGGCGGCAGCATTGAAGACTTGTGGGCGTTTAATGAAGAACCGGTTGTGCGCGCCATCGAAGCCTGCGCAATTCCCGTTGTCAGCGGCGTAGGCCACGAAACCGATTTCACACTCGCCGATTTCGTCGCCGACGTACGCGCACCCACGCCGACCGGCGCGGCAGAACTGGTCAGCCCCAACCGCCAAGAATCGTTACATCGTCTAGCCCAAGCGCAAGGCCGTCTGAAAACCGTTTTGGAGCAACGTTATTTCGATGCCAGCCAAAAACTCGACTGGTTGGCGCGGCAAATCCGTCACCCGCGCCAAAAACTTGACGATCAGCGCGCTTCAATCAGCAAGCTGGCGCAAACGCTGTCTTACTCGATGACGCAAAACCTCCGTGCCCATACCGCCCGTTTTGAACGCCAAACCCAAACCCTGAAACATTGCCGTCCTGATGTTTCCATTTACAAACACAACATCGACCGCTTTCAGACGGCCTTGTCGCATTCCTTCCGCCAGCTGCTTGTCCAACGCTGTCAAAGCCTGATCGCCCAAGCCGCATTGCTCGAAGCCGTATCGCCGCAGCATATTCTGGAGCGAGGTTTCTCCGTCGTCAAAAACACACGCGGACAAGTCATCCGCAATGCCGATACATTGAAACAAGGGCAGAAACTGCACATCACTTTTGCCGACGGCGAAACCGACGTACGCGTGACCAAAGAGCAGGCTCAGGGCGAGTTGTTTGACTGACAAAATAAAGGCCGTCTGAAACTTTATGCGATTGAAGTGAAACTATGTCTGCCTTTTAAAAATCCTTAACCTGCCAATGCGGTATAATGCCTCATCTGCACCCGCAGCATATACGGAAACATTATGGACAACTCACAAAATACAGAAAATCCGATTCCACCACGCAATTCCATCCGCAAAAACAGCATTTACCTGCTGCCCAATTCCTTTACCATCGCCGCACTGTTTTGCGCCTTCTTCGCCATTACACAGTCCATGCACGGACGTTATGAAACGGCGGCGATTGCAGTTTTCCTTTCCATGCTGCTCGACGGCATGGACGGACGCGTTGCACGTTTGACCAACAGCCAGAGCGCATTCGGTGAACAGCTCGACAGCCTCGCCGATATGGTCAGTTTCGGCGTCGCGCCTGCCCTGATTGCCTACAAATGGCAACTTTGGCAGTTTGGCAAAATCGGCTATTCCGTCGCCTTTATCTACTGCGCCTGCGCCGCTCTGCGTTTGGCACTGTTCAACACGCTTATCGGCAAAGTCGACAAACGCTGGTTTATCGGCGTTCCAAGCCCGACCGCCGCTGCGTTGATTGTCGGCCTGATTTGGGTCAACCACAGCATCGAACGCTTCCCCGGCGTGCATTGGTGGGCATTGGGCATTACCCTGTTTGCCGGCATTTCCATGATTGTGCAGATTCCGTTTTGGAGCTTCAAAGAAATCAACATCCGCCGCCAAGTACCGTTTATGGGCATGGTGTTGGCCGTGTTGGTATTGCTGCTCATCAACTGGGAGCCTTCTCTCGTCCTCTTCCTATTTTTCCTCGGTTACAGCCTGTCCGGTTATGTGATGGCAGTCATCCGTTGGTTTAAAAAACGCCATAAAGCACACAAACACGACAAGGCCGTCTGAAATGTGGTCTTGGGACATCATCCTTGCCCTGCTCGCCGTCGGCAGCGCAGCGGGCTTTATTGCCGGACTATTCGGCGTAGGCGGTGGCACGTTGATTGTTCCCGTTGTCTTATGGGCGTTGCAGCTGCAAGGCATAGGCAGCCACCCCTATGCCCAGCATCTTGCCATCGGCACTTCCTTTGCCGTCATGGTGTTTACTACCTTCTCCAGTATGTACGCCCAACATAAAAAGCACGCCATTGATTGGGCGACCGTCCGCCGAATGACGCCGGGCATGATACTTGGCGTACTCCTCGGCGCGGTAACGGCAAAATATATGCCGACGCTGGCTTTGCAAGTTTTCTTTATTGCATTTCTTGCCTTTATCGCAGTCAAAACCCTACGCGATTCCAAACCCAAACCTTCACGCACCCTGCCTGCCCTCCACGGCCTGACAGCCGTGGGTACGCTTTTTGGGGCGGCTTCAAGTTGGGTCGGTATCGGCGGCGGTTCGCTATCCGTTCCATTTCTACTATATTGCAACTTTCCGGCACACCGCGCCATCGGCACATCTTCAGGTCTGGCATGGCCGATTGCGATTGCCGGCACCATCGGCTATTTTGCCAACGGTTTACATGTTGCCCACCTGCCTGAAGGCGCGGCAGGCTTTATCTATCTTCCGGCCGTAGCCATTTTGAGCGTTGCCACCATCCTCTTCGCTCCACTCGGCGTAAAAACGGCGCACAAGCTGCCCGCCCGAAAACTCAAAATCGCCTTCGGCATCATGTTGCTGCTGATTGCCGCCAAGATGGCTTGGAATTTGATACATTAAATCTTTCTTGTGAAAAAGGCCGTCTGAAATTCTTTCAGACGGCCTTTTTAATTGCAAAACAACAGACTAAATAAAACCTTTTTACCTTACCCGATTTGCCCCATCGCAAATACAGCCAAGCGCCATATCGCCCATCCTGCCACCAACAATCCGGCGCACAAACGAACCATGCGTTTTTGCAGAAAGGTTTTCAACTGCGCTGCAAATATGCCCATCGCGAGCAGGTTCGGCAAGGTCCCCAATGCAAACGCCAGCATATACAGCCCGCCGTGCAAGGCATTGCCGCTGCCCAAAGCATACAAAGACGCGCTGTACACCAAACCGCAAGGCAGCCAGCCCCAAAGCACGCCGACGCCGAAACAGGCAGGCACTGATTTAATCGGCAGCAATTTGTTCAGCAAAGGATTCAGGCGTTTCCATATCGGTTTACCGATGCCTTCGATTTTGGTTGCGGCAGTCGAAATACCGGCAAGATACAGACCGAGCAAAAGCAGCAAAACATTGGCGGCAATATACAAACCGTTTTGAACCGCGCGCGTATCGTCCAAGGAAATGCCGACCTGCCCGACCAAACCGACCAACAGGCCGATGACGACATAGCTGCTGATACGCCCCAAGTTCAACAATACAATCAGCCCGATTCGGTTTAAATGTGGCGGCAGCTGTAAAGCAAATGCGCTGCTCAATCCGCCGCACATGCCTACACAATGCGTTCCGCCAAAAAAGCCGAGCAGAAAAAGAGTAAGAAATGTGATTTCTTGATTCATGGTTTTTAATGATTCAAACGAATGGATGAGGCCGTCTGAAACTTTTCAGACGGCCCTAAGAGTGCAGGATAAGCTTTTCCGCCCACCCTCTTCACGCTTTAGAAAAGCAATTAACTGCGTGCGCGTACGTCAAATGCCTGACGCAAACCTTCGCCGATCATGACCAGCAAAAGCAGCATTACCGTCAGCGTAGCAACGGCAGACAGACCGATCCACCACGCGTCCAAGTTGTCTTTGCCTTGCGCCAGCAACTCGCCCAAGCTTGCCTGTGAGGCAGGTACGCCCAAGCCCAAGAAGTCCAAACTGGTCAGGGCAAGTACGGCACCGGAAATACGGAAAGGCAGGAAAGCCAATACCGGCGTCAAGCTGTTGGGCAGGATATGGCGCCACATGATTTCACGGTTGCCCACACCCATCGCGCGCGCCGCCAAAACATAATCGGTCTGACGGTTTTTCAAAAACTCGGCACGGACATAGTCGGACAAGCCCATCCAGCCGAAAAGCGACAGCAACACCAGCAAAATCAACAGCCCCGGATTAAAAAACGAAGACAGGATAATCAAGAGGTACAGCTCCGGCATACCGCCCCAAACCTCGATAAAACGCTGCATCAGAAGGTCGGTTTTACCGCCGAAATAACCCTGTACCGCGCCTGCAACCACGCCGATTACGGTAGTCACCACAGTCAACACCAAGGCAAACAACAGCGAATCGCGGAAACCGTAAACCAAGCGCGCCAACAGGTCACGGCCGCGGTCGTCCGTTCCCAAGATATGCCGTTCGGACGGTTTGGCCGGATCGGGTGCCGTATCAAAATCGTTTAAAGTATCGGCATCGTAAGGATTGGGCAGATAAAGGGCAAAATTGCCGTCTGAAGTAATGTTGTGGCGGATAAGCGGATCCAGATAATCCGCAGGCGTATCGAAATCGCCGCCAAATGTGGTTTCGTTGTATTCGTTTACCAAGGGGAAGAAATACTCGCCCTGATAGCGTATCCACAAAGGTTTATCGTTGCTCCACAAAGGAGCAAGCAAAGTGACGACAAACAAAACGGCCAAAATCCGCAAAGCCAACCAACCGCGCTTATGCTGCTTAAAGGCTTGCCAAGTAGGGTTTGAAGTAGATTTTTTCTTTTTCATGGTTCGAAACATTCTTTAATAATGGATTGAAGATATTTTCAGACGGCCTTATTTCTGTCCGCCAAAGTGAATACGCGGATCGACCCATGAATAAGAAATATCCGACACCAGTTTAGCCAACAACCCCATCAGCGTGAATACATACAGCGTACCCATTACGACAGGATAATCACGTTTCATCACTGCCTCGTAAGACAGCAAACCCAAACCATCCAGCGAGAACAGCGTTTCAATCAACAGGCTTCCGGTAAAGAATGCGCCGATAAATGCAGCCGGGAAACCGGTAATCAGAGGAATCATGGCGTTGCGGAAAATATGCTTCCACAAAATCTGTTTCTCAGGCAAGCCCTTGGCTCGCGCGGTATAAACATATTGACGGCGGATTTCTTCAAGGAACACGTTTTTCGTCAATACGGTCATCACCGCCAAGTTGCCTGCCACCGAAGCGGTAATCGGCAAGGCCATATGCCATAAATAATCTTTGACTTTACCTGCCCAAGAGAGCGTATCAAAATCATCACCAACCAAGCCACCCTGCGGGAACCAGGCAAAAAAGCTGCCGCCGCCAAATAACACCAGCAACACCAAGCCCAAGACAAACGGCGGTACGGTATAGCCGACCAAAATGATCATCCCCGTAATCGTATCGAATCGGCTGCCATCCCTGACCGCCTTGGCAATACCCAACGGAATACATATCAAATAAGTCAGGAAGAACGTCCACAAACCCAAACTCATCGATACCGGCATTTTCTCTTTTACCAACTCAAATACGGTTTGGTGGTGGAAAAAGCTCTCGCCCAAATCGAAACGGGCAAATTTCCATACCATATCCACAAAACGCGTCACAGGTGGCTTGTCGAAACCGTACAAAGCATTCAGCGCGGCCAAATCTTCCGCACTGATGCGGTTGCCGTTTTTGGCCAAAGTTCCAGGCATACTGTGTCCCGCCGTCTCGCCGCCAACCGCGCCCTGCGTCAGCTGCTGAACCATCTGCTCCACCGGACCGCCGGGAACAAACTGAATCACAGCGAAGGTAATCGCCAAAATCCCCAACAACGTGGGAATCAAAAGGAGCAAACGATGAAAGATATAACGCCACATGGTTAAGTGTTCCTCTATTTTTTGATTTGAAGGCCGTCTGAAACCGCTGACTTCAGACGGCATATAGTAACGGATTAATAAGCGTTTGGCCGATGATTTACTTCTCCAACGCCTCCTGCAATTTCTTCTCAATCAAATCCGCGTCAAACGATTTGGCAATCAGCTCAAAGCGGGAATCACGGCGCCATGAAACTTGGTTTGCGCCCCATTGACCGTCCACCCAGTTCAGCCATACCCATGTACCGAGCACTTGGAACACGCCTTTGGCACGCACGAGACCGTCTGTAAATTTAGGCAGGTCGTTGAAGAAATCAGTCAGTTTTTCGCCATCGAAATCACGTCCGGCAGGGAAAGTAAAGCCTTGCGACTGGAAGCCCATGGTGTTGTCCGGCAGGGCTTTGAGGCGGTAGCGCGATTTTTCGACAACGGGAATATCAAGCCATTGGATGTCAAGTTGCGCATTTTGTACTTCAACCACTTTGGCTTTAGGCGGGAACAGCTTGGCCGCTTTATCATGAAATTCGGCCAGTTGCTCCGGCGTACACAAGTCGGTTTTGCTGGCGACCAATACGTCGCAAATGCCGATTTGGTCTTTATACAAGGCTTGTTGCGCGTAATCGGGATTAATGAATTGGCGCGGATCGACAACAGTAAAGACGGCGCCGATTTCTAGCATACTGTCGAGCGGTTTGGCTTTCAATTCGTCGATAACGCTGGCAGCGTGTGCCAAACCGCTGGCTTCAATCATCAAGCGGTCAGGTTGGGCATCGCGCAGCATTTTTTGTACGGTCGTACCCATTTGCGCGCCGGCAGTACAGCACAAACAGCCGCCGGCGATTTCTGCCACGGGAATGCCGTTGTCGCTCAAGACGGCGCCGTCAATGCCGATTTCGCCAAATTCGTTGACAATGATGACCCATTTTTCATTCGGGTCTTTTTGTGCCATCAGACTTTTAAGGGCGGTGGTTTTGCCTGTTCCGAGGAAGCCTGAAATCAGGTGGACTTTAGTCTTTTTTACTTCTGACATTTTTTACAAATTCCTGTTAAAACAACATGTTCTTCTTTTAATGAGAAACCAGTTTCCGCCACGCCTGCACGCAATGCCGCCCATTCTTGGCTCAAGGTCTGCTCATCTGCCGTACCGCATTCGGTACAAACCAAAATAAACGCGCTGTGGTGCGCTTCGGCTTCTTCGTGGTCATGGCAATGGTCATTGCACTCGTGCTGCGCGTGGCTGCACAGAATATAGCCGTTGACCGCCGCCACTTTGTGCAAAACGCCCTGCTCCGCCCAAAAATCAAGGGCGCGGTAGGCCGTCGGCGGCGCAACCACGCCCTCGCTTTGCTGCTGCATCTGCGACAGAACGTTGTAGGCTTTAATCACGCCGCTTTGTTTCAAAACAATATCAAGCACTTGCTCGCGCAAAGCGGTTACCTGCACACCATCGCGCTGCGCTTGTTCTAAGATTTTTTGTTTGATTACGTTCATAACTGAAACAGCCTTTCAGACGGCCTTGTTAATAAAAAATTACATTATAACGTGTTTGTTCAATTTCAGATAACAAAGAGGCCGTCTGAAACGTTCAGACGGCCTGATGCCGATTACTTAAACCAAGATTTAATTTTTCCAAACAAAGACATACTTTGTTTTTCAAACGTTTCTTCCTTCACCGGAGCAGGCTCATCGCGGTAAACTTTCATGCCTGCAAAGGTCTGGGCAACCGGCATGATTTCGATGGAATTGACGTTCATCCGCGCCGGACGCTGATAGAGCCATAAAGCGGTATCAGCAATATCTTGCGGCTGGATAAACTCGACATTCTCATAAACCTCGGCCGCACGCTGATCGTCGCCTTTGAAACGGACATTGGAAAACTCGGTATCGCCGCACAAACCCGGTTCGATATTGGTAATGCGGATATTTTTATCTGCCAATTCGGCGCGCAGATTCATACTGAATTGGCGCACAAAAGCCTTAGTTGCACCATAGACATTACTGCCGGAATAAGCATAACTGCCGGCAATCGAACCTAAATTGATGATGTAGCCCTGTTTGCGCGCTACCATTTGCGGCAAAATCTGGCGGGTTAGAAAAATCAGGCCGATGATATTGGTTTGAATCATGGTTTCCCAATCGCCAAAATCGGCTTTATCAGCGGAATCCAGACCTAAAGCCAAACCGGCGTTGTTGATCAGGCAATCGATTTCAGCTAAATGCTCAGGCAGGCTGTTTAAAGCGTTTTGAATTGACTCCGTACGAGAAACATCCATTTCCAAAGGGTAAAACTGCTCGCCCAATTCCTCTGCCAACTGCTGCAATTTGTCTTCGCGCCGTGCCGCGCCAATGACATGATAGCCTGCCGCAACAAAAGTACGGCACATTGCCGCGCCGAATCCTGCCGATGCCCCGGTAATCAAAATTGCCATATCGTTTCCTTTCTGTACTCGTTTCAGACTTGGGTTTAAGGTATGATAACGCCTTATCAGACGGCCTGAGAGTTTGGCCGGCTGATTTTAAATTTAACGATAATCATATCATTACAATAGGACACACTCCATATGAAAACCCGTTTTCTCCCTGTTGCTTTGGCAGCAGTGGCGCTTACCCTTTCCGCCTGCGGCGGCAGCAGCGCGCCTTCCCAGCCTAAAGGCCCTATTTCCGAAGACCGTACGGCCGCGTTCAAATCCATGATGCCTGAGTTTACCCGCATGGGCAAAATGGTCAAAGACGAAGAGCCTTACGACGTAGAAAAATTCAAACAAGCCGCCGCAACCTTCGCCGAAAACAGCAAAAAACCGTTCACCCTGTTTGAATCCGACCCTCAAGGCAACGGCCGCGCCCTGCCTGCCATCTGGACAGACACGGCAACCTTCAAAGCCGAAGAAGAAAAATTTGCCGCTGCAGTTGAGAAACTCAACGCCGCCGCACAAACCGGCAAATTGGAAGAAATCAAAGCCGCTTACGGCGAAACCGGTGCAACCTGCAAATCCTGCCACGACACATTCCGCGGTCCGGAATAAGGCTTAAAACAATAAAGGCCGTCTGAAATATCATTTTCAGACGGCCTTTTCTTCAACTGACTTCAAATCTTTCTATATTAACTTTATATTTTGCATTTCATGTTTTTTACCGGTTTCATTTGAAACTAACGGCCCAGTTCACATATCGCAATCAAATTTTCTTCTTCCGGCTGTTTAAATTCAATTAAATCTCCCTTCTTCTCAACCAATCAAATTCAAATTCAGACCTGCTTTATCTTTTCAGCCAGATTAATCATATGCGCTTGGATTATCTCCTGAAACAAGAATCTGCTTTATTTTTTAATAAATAAAAACCATTATCTAAATATTTGTAAAGTTTAATAATATGTTATAAAGTATCTACTTCGTTTCTGAGGTAACTATCATGAATCCGAATTTCAAATTAAATCTACTAACATTATCTTTACTGGCTATAACCAGTATCGCACACGCAGAAGACGAGGTTTCAACTCAAGAGCTTGATGAAATTCAAGTCAAAGGTAAACACATTGCCAAAGAGAAAAAAGTTTTTACCGAAGGCCAAGCCAAAAGTTCGCGTGAACGCGTTTATCAATCCAGCGAAAACATCGATACCATCGTGCGGAGCATGCCCGGCGTTTTCACCCAACAAGACAAAGGATCAGGCGTATTGGCGGTCAATATCCGTGGCGATAGCGGTTTGGGACGTGTCAATACGATGGTTGACGGCGTAACCCAAACCTTCTATTCCACTTCTGCCGATGCCGGACGCAGCGGCAGCTCCTCACAATTCGGTACGGCACTGGATCCCAATTTTATTGCCGGCGTGGATGTAACCAAAGGCAGTTTCTCGGGTGCCAACGGCATCAATACCTTATCCGGTACAGCCAATTTCCGTACTTTACGGGTAGACGATGTAGTACACGGAAACAATACCTTCGGCCTCTTGACCAAAGGATTGACCGGCACAAACAGCACCAAAAGCAACTTTATGGCAACCGGAGCGGTACAAAAATGGTTTGACAGCGGAGCGCGCCTTGGTGCGTTATATGGTTACAGCCACCGTAATGTCGAGCAAAACTATAAAGTAGGCGGTGGCGGTCAGCGTATCGGCAATTTTGGCGAGGAATATCTGGATCGTAAAAAACAAGAATATTTTGAGAGCAATTTATTGAAATTCGACCACGAACAAAATCTCTGGGTCCGTGACTTTTCCAAGCGCAATGCGGTCGGTAAAAGCTATTGGGACTACCCTTTCTCCAAAAAATATAACGATCCTGAGGTTTTGCAAAGAGATTATGTCGATGACTTGGAAAGAAGCTGGAAAGAGAATTTGGCACCGCAATGGGATCTGACCCCAATCGATCCTACCAGCCTGCAACAACGCTCAAACAGCCATTTGGTCAAAGTGGAATACGAAAACGACAACAACAAGCTGGACCTTCAGCTTCGTACCATGAACAACCGTATCGGCAGCCGCAAAGTAGAAAACCGCAACTACCAAGCCAATTACAACTTAAACATTGGCGATTATGTCGATTTAAACGTGTTGGCCGCCCATAATTTGGGAAAACAAAAATATCCGAAAAACTCACGTTTTTCAGGATGGGGGCTGCTTGATTATTTGGAAACCAAAAACACAGCCAATCTTTTGGATATCAACAACAGCTTTTCTTTCAAACTTCCCCAAAAAACAGATTTAAAAGCTACCGTCGGTTTCAATTTCTTTAAAAACCAATACAGTAAAAACCGCTTTCCGGAAGAGCTGAGCCTGTTTTACGACGGCCCGGATCAAGATGCCGGCCTGTACAGCTTTTTAGGCCGTTTCAAAGGAGACAAAGGAATATTTCCTCAAAAATCAACCATATTGCAACCTTCAGGCCAGCAAAAATTCAATACGTTCTATTTTGATACTTCCTTGAAAAAAGGCATTTATCAATTGAATTACAGCGCCAATATGGTCAACTACCGCTACAAGGGCGAATATACCGACTACTTCAATACCCAAGAAGACTTTAAAAAAGCATTTGGAGAAGATTCTGAAATTTATAAACAGCATTGCACGCCAAGCTGCGACCTTTACGAACCGGTTTATACCAAATCCGGTAAAAAGCATGCGGTAAACCATTCGGTGGCATTAAACATCAATGTCAACGACTACTTTATGCCGTTTATCAGCTATTCGCGTACGCATAGAATGCCGAATATTCAAGAAATGTATTTTTCACAAATCGGCGACTCAGGCGTCAATACCGCCCTCAAGCCGGAACAGGCCAATACTTACCAAATAGGCTTCAATACCTTCAAAAAAGGGATTTTCAAGCCGGACGATGTATTGGGTTTCAAACTGGTCGCCTATCGCAGCAGGATAAACAACTATATCCACAATGTTTATGGCAAATGGTGGGATTTGGATAAAGCACCCAGCTGGGTAACCAGTACCGGCCTGCAATACTCTATCCAGCATCGAAACTACGCCAAACCTGTCCATAAAAATGGTTTGGAAGTGGAAATGAACTATGATTTCGGCCGCTTTTTTACAACCCTGTCTTACGCATATCAAAAAACCAACCAGCCGACCAATTATAGCGATGCCAGCGAATCGCCCCGCAACTCTTCTAAAGAAGACCAAATCAAACAAGGCTACGGCTTAAGCAAAATTTCCCGCTTACCCCGAGATTACGGTCGGTTTGAATTAGGGTCCCGATGGTTGGGCAATAAATTGACTATCGGCGGCATTATGCGCTATTACGGCAAAAGTACACGGGCGACGACTGAGGAGGAATTTGTTGACGGGACAACCGGTGCCAATACCTACTCTTCACACCAAATGGGCAGAAGGGTGATCAAAAAAACAGAAAGCATCAACAGACAGCCGCTGATTTTTGATTTCTATGCCAATTATGAACCGAAGAAAAACCTTATCCTTCGTTTCGACATTCAAAATGCGTTCAATAAGCGCTATATCGATCCTCTGGATTCCGCAAACGATGCCGCAACCCAGCGCTATTTCAGCGTATTTGAAAGAAAAGGTGGTTTAGATGATGAGGAAGTCGAATGCGATGCCAACGGTTTATGCAATGGCAAATATGGCGGCACGACACGCTCCGTCTTGAATAACTATGCGCGCGGCAGGACTTTGCTGTTTACCATCAGTTATAAGTTCTAAACCTATCCATCAGCATTCTTCATATTGCACTGATTAAAAAGCCGGTAAACGCAATGTTTTCCGGCTTTTTTCGATATATCCTCAAAATTTTCTTCATCTATACACAACAAAAAAACCTGCCCTTGCGGGCAGGTTTTCAATAATGACGGAGATTACAGGCCGCTCAGACGGGCAGTATCGTGTGCAATCATCAATTCTTCGTTGGTAGGAATCACAACGGCAACAGCTTTGCTGTCGGCAGTGGTAATCACACCAGCATTACCGAAACGGGCTTTTAGGTTGGCTTCTTGGTCGATGTACAGACCGAGGAAGCCCAAGTAGCCCAATACGCGTTCGCGGATGATGTCGGAGTTTTCACCGATACCGCCGGTGAAGACCAATGCGTCCAAACCGCCTGCCGCGACTGTCATGCTGCCGATGTATTTAGCCAAGCGGTAGATGAACATTTCCAAAGCCAGTTTGGCGCCTGGATGACCTTTTGCAGCTTCTTCTTCGATGGTACGGCAGTCATTGGACAAACCTGAAATACCGAGCAGACCTGATTTTTTGTTCAGCATGTCGGTGATTTGGGCGATGGTCATGTTGGCATTTTCAGCCAAGAAGCTGAAAACTGAAGGGTCGATATCGCCGCTGCGGGTACCCATGACCAAACCTTCTAGCGGAGTCAGACCCATGCTGGTATCGCGTGATTCGCCGTTGGCGACGGCGGTAATAGATGCGCCGTTACCCAAGTGGGCAATCACCATGCGCAGGTCTTTTTTGTCTTTACCGAGGAAACGGGCGGTTTCATCAGAAACGTAGCGGTAGCTGGTACCGTGCGCGCCGTAGCGACGCAAGCCGTATTTTTCATACAATTCATGTGGAACAGCGTAGGTGTAGGCATGTTCCGGCATGGTTTGGTGGAAGGCGGTGTCGAATACGACAACGTTAGGCAAACCTTTGAAAATGCTTTGTGCGGCACGCAGACCCAAAAGGTGGGCCGGGTTGTGCAGGGGAGCGAGCGGGATACATTTTTCGATGCCAGCGATAACTTCGTCGTCAACGAGGATGGATTCGCTGTACAGTTCGCCGCCGCTGACGACGCGGTGACCGATGGCGCCGATGCGGCTGTCGAGGCCGTGGGCTTTGAGTTCTTCCATCAGGGCTTCAACTGCGCCGGTGTGGTCGGGCTTGGCAGACAGGTCAACTTTGTGTTTTTCACCGTTGAATTTAAAGGTAATGTAGGCATCAGGCAGATTGAGCTTTTCTGCCAGGCAGCTCAGCAATACTTCGCCGCTGTCGTTATCCAATACGGCACCTTTGAGGGAAGAGCTACCGCAGTTCAAAACCAAGATTAATTTTTGTGACATTTTTATGCTCCTTGAGGTTTCAGACGGCATTTTTGTCGGGACCTTACTGCGGCTCCGGCTATGTTGCACCCCTTGTGGGACGTAGTGGGTAGCGGTCTGAACAGATTAACAAAGTAAACGTCGTATTCTAACAAAAAATGTAATCGGCTGCTTGACTTAATATTTGATGTAAAATGGACGGAATTTTATTTTAGGCCGTCTGAAAAAATGACGACGGTTTTGAAAATTTACCGATATGCATTATTTCAGTATCCACACTCAAGACGGCGAACACGCCGGATTTTTCATTATGCTGGCAGACGATGAATCGCAAAATCCGCCGCAAAGCGGACGCTTTGTAATCAAGCTGCAAAGTGAAGACGCAGCCGAAGCGGCGGTATTGTCGCCTTTTGAGCAAACCGATATCCCGCAATACTGGCGCGTGGTTAAAGACCGTATCGAACTGTTTTTTGACGATAAAAATATCGGTTCGTTGCGCAACGAATACCTGACCATTAGCGGTAAAACCTTTATCCTGACCGATTTGACCGGAGCGATGTAATGGAAAGTATGTTTATCCTTGTCCCCATCAGCATTATTTTGGCCTTCATCATCGGCTGGTTTTTCTGGTGGTCGGGTAAAAACGGACAGTTTGACGACCTTGAAGGACCTGCGCACCGCATTTTGATGGATGACGACTCCACTGAAAAACTGATCGAAAAAGACGAAGACAAAGAATCCAAACAATGAGCCTTAAAAAAGACAATCTGAATTTCCACACGACCCGCCGTTTTGCGCCGCTCTTTGGGACGCAGTTTTTGGGCGCGTTGAACGATAATATGTTCAAAACCGCATTATTCGTGATGATCAGTTTTTACGGTTTGGGTAAAAACGACTTTCTGCCGCCCAGCCAAATGCTGAATTTGGGCGCAATGCTGTTTATTCTGCCCTACTTCCTGTTTTCCGCACTGTCAGGACAGCTGAGCAACAAATTCGATAAAGCCGTTTTAGCGCGCTGGATCAAGCTGTTGGAAATCATCATTATGGCAGTGGCAGCATATGGCTTCTATATTCAATCCGCGCCTTTGCTTTTAATCTGCCTGTTTTGCATGGGTACGCAATCGACTTTGTTCGGCCCTCTGAAATATGCCATTTTGCCCGATTACCTCAACGACAAAGAGCTGATTATGGGCAACAGCCTGATTGAATCGGGTACGTTTATCTCCATTTTGCTCGGCCAAATTTTGGGCACCGCAGTCGCAGGTGTTCCGCCGTATATTGTTGGTGGTTTGGTGTTATTGGTCGCTATCGGCGGCTCGATGACCAGCCTGTTTATGCCGTCTGTACCCGCTAAAATGTCGGACACAAAAATCGAATGGAACATCATTAAAGGCACGAATTCACTGATTCGTGAAGCGGCGGCCAATCGTCCCGTATTCACTTCCATCATTGGTATTTCATGGTTTTGGTTTATCGGCTCGGTTTATACCACCCAACTGCCAACGTTCACGCAAATCCATTTGGGCGGCAACGATAATGTGTTCAACCTGATGTTGGCGCTGTTCTCCATCGGTATCGCCATCGGCTCGGTGTTATGCGCCAAACTCAGCCACGAACGCCTGATTTTGGGCTTGGTTACCATCGGCACTCTGGGACTGACGGTCTGTGGATTATTGCTGGTGTGGCTGACCCAAGGCCAACGTTTTACCGAATTAAACGGCATTATTTGGTTTTTATCGCAAGCCCAAACGTATCCGATTATGCTCGTGATGTCGGCCATCGGCTTTTTCGGCGGCTTCTTCTCCGTACCGCTCTACACTTGGCTGCAAACTGCCAGCAGCGAAACCTTCCGCGCCCATGCTGTTGCCGCCAACAACATCATCAACGGCGTGTTTATGGTGTCGGCTGCCATTTTGAGCGCGGTTTTGCTGATGTTGTTCAACAGCATCACGCTGCTGTATTTGATTGTTGCCGTAGGTAATATTCCGTTGATTGTTTACCTCATCAAACGGGAATCGAAATTTATCGGGGATTTGACCGCTTTGTTGAAAAGCAGCAAATAAGGCCGTCTGAAATGTCTCCCCACCATGCACATTTTCACTATTCAATCGCGTGGACAGCTTGTGCATAAATCAGATTACTGTCTGATTTAACATTAAAAAACAGGACTGACTAAATTTTAAGTACAACTTTACTACCAAACAAAATGCACATTTTCCCCAAACAAGCGTGTGCAAAGGCTGTGAATAAGTAAGCTTAATAATTGATATTTCAAAGCAAAAAGATACTTGATTAATTTTTAAGCAGTTTATTAAAGGCCGTCTGAAACCTTTTTCAGACGGCCTGAGAGTATAATAACCACCTACCTTATAGTTCCCAAACGATATGATTTACCCATGGCATGAAACCCAATGGCAACAGCTCGCCGCCCATTGGCAAAACCGACCCAACGCTTGGCTGTTTACCGGCAAAGAAAATACCGGCAAAACCGAGTTTGCCCGCTTTGTCGCGCAGGCATTGCTGTGCGAATCGCCCAAGTCCGGCCATGAACCCTGCGGCGAGTGTGCTTCGTGCCATTTGTTCAGCCAAAACACCCATCCCGACTTTTACGAACTCACGCCGGAAATGCCCGAAGGCGAGGCAACAGGACGCAAACTCCTGCAAATCAAAATCGATGCCGTGCGCGATATTGTGGAAAACATTTACCTGACCGCTGTCCGCGGCGGACTGCGCGTGGTATTGGTGCATCCGGCTGAAAGCATGAACACACAGGCGGCAAACGGTTTGTTGAAAGCTCTGGAAGAGCCGCCGCAACACGTCGTTTTCCTGCTCGTTACCCATGCGCGCGACAAACTCCTGCCTACCATCAAAAGCCGTTGCCGCCAGATGGTGCTGCCCTCGCCTACCCATGAGCAGGCTGCGGCATACCTGCGCCAACAGGGTGTGGGAAATGCTGAAGCCTTGTTGGCATTTCACAGCGGCGCACCTTTATTCACGCCGACTCCCGAATTGGACGCATTACGCGAAGAGTTGCTGACTCTGCTGGCCGCACCGCGCCTGTTAGCCATACTCGACTACGCCGCCGCGTTCGACAAACAAAAACAACCGCTGGCCGTTTTCATCGACTGGTTGCAAAAGTGGCTGATGGATGTCGGCTTGGCACAACAAAGCATGGCGCCGCTTTATTATCCGCACCATGCCCAAGCCCTGCTTCAGACGGCCTCTAAAACCGATTCACGCAAACTGTTTGCCCTATTGGGCCGTCTGAACGCGCTCAACCCTTACGGATACCATACCTTGAGTGTTAAAATGCAGCTTGAGTATCTGCTTATCGAATATTTAGATTTTTGGCAAAACAAACCCTAACAGGTAATCAATGATGAATAAAAAAGACATTCCGGCGAAGATGTTGGCCTTGCAACTCAAAGACCCCAATCTGTTGTACAACTGCTATATGCCGTTTTTAGAACACGGCGGCCTGTTCGTACCGACCGATGACGTATTCTCACTAGGCGAAGACATCCTCTTGGCCGTCGAAATCGCCGACTATCCCAAACGCTTCCTGCCAACTAAAGTCGTTTGGATCAATCCGGCGCGCACCTCGGCCCATCGCCCCAAAGGCGTAGGCCTTGCATTCTCCGAACACGAAAGCTGCCTGCAGGCAAAAAACCTGATCGAAGCCGAGCTTGGCCCGCGCCTGCGCAGCGACCGCACTACTTTTACCCTGTAATACCATGTATTTAATCGATTCACATTGCCATCTCAACTTTGACGGCTTAAAAGACCGCCTGCCCGAAGTCTTTGCCAATATGGAAGCGCAAAGCGTCAAACAGGCGCTTGCCATCAGCGTCAGCAAACAAAGTTTTGCCGAAGTCTTCGACATTGCTCAGGCAAATGACCACATCTACTGCACCATCGGCATACATCCCGACAGCCAAGAAGCAGAAGAATTTACCATTGCCGAAATGGTAGAGGCCGCCAAACATCCGAAAATCGTCGGTATCGGCGAAACCGGTTTGGACTATTACTGGTGCAAAGGCGATTTGTCATGGCAACATCAACGCTTTGCCGACCATATCCAAGCAGCCAACGAAAGCGGCCTGCCCGTTATCGTCCACACGCGCGATGCAGCCGAAGACACGTTGCGGATTTTGAAAGAATGCCACACTAATTCCGGCGTGATTCATTGCTTCTCTGAAGACGTCGCCTTTGCCAAAGCCACTTTGGATTTAGGGTTATACATCTCCTTCTCCGGCATTGTGACGTTTAAAAACGCACCGCTGATTCAGGAAGCCGCCAAATACGTCCCAGCCGATAGAATCTTGGTAGAAACCGATGCACCCTTCCTCGCGCCGGTTCCCAAACGCGGCAAACAAAACGAGCCGTCCTACGTCCGCTATACAGCCGAATTCGTAGCCAATCTGCGCGGCGAGAGCTTGGAAACATTGGCACAAAACACCAGCGACAATTTCTACCGCCTGTTTAAGAAAGTACCTGACAGCCGTCTGAACAACGGCTAGTTCTAAGGCTTTCTACCACCGGTTCTGCCTCAAACGCAGCGGCAAACTCAAAATGGCTCAAGACAGAAACGACAACAAAATCGGCTTGCGCTATCTTCCGAACGGCCGGACCTTTAAAGAATGGGAATATTTCCATCAACACAATAAATGAATTTAAATTCAAAATATTGCTTTCCTAAGCCCAGCAAAGCTCAAGGCCGTCTGAAAGTATTTTCAGACGGCCTCTTGCTTATTTTACCGATAGGATGTAAAACCTATCCTTCGAAATAAACGGTTCATCGAAACCGTACACCCATCGACACAATATGGACACGAACTCCGAAATGCACACCCACTCTAATTTTTACGCCATGTTGACAGCCGCCTGCCAAAAAAACGGTAAAGGCACGGTCATTTTCAACGACAAAGAAAAAATCAGCTATTCCTCCCTCAAACACGAAGTAGAAACCGTCGCCGCCTATCTGCAACACGAAGGCGTACAATATGGCGACAAGGTCGCCCTTGTCGTTTCCAACTCTCCCGAATTTATTGCCGCCTATTTCGCCATTACTTCCATCGGCGCAGTAGCCGTCCCACTCAACGTCTTTTTGAAAAGCGAAGAATTTTCCTACATCCTCAATGACTGCGACGCACACTTTATGTTCGCCTCCGCGCCGTTGGCCAAAGAACTCAAAAACATCAAAGCCAAAACCAAAGTCCGTAAAATCATCTGGATTGGCGAAACCCAAGCCGCCAGTGGCGAAGACAGCTATTTCGATGCCGCACGCACATTCCCCGGCAAGCCGAATCTGAGCCGTCAGCCGTCTGTCAACGATTTGGCGCACATTATCTACACCTCCGGTACAACCGGCCATCCCAAAGGCGCATTAATCAGTTACAGCAACCTGTTTTCCAACCTTTCGGGCATCGAACAAATTTTCCAAATTTCAAGCAAAGACCGCTTCGTCGTCTTCTTGCCGATGTTCCACAGCTTTACGCTGACTGCCATGGTTTTGCTGCCGATATATCAAGCCTGCTCGATTATTTTGGTCAAATCCGTCTTCCCGTTCTCCAACGTGTTGAAACAGGTTTTGCTCAAACGCGCTACCATTTTCCTCGGCGTACCGGCTATTTACACCGCCATGAGCAAGGCCAAAATTCCTTGGTATTTCAGATGGTTCAACCGCGTCCGCCTGTTTATCAGCGGCGGCGCGCCTTTGGCCGGACAAACCATTGACGACTTCAAAGCCAAATTCCCGCGTGCCAAATTGCTGGAAGGCTACGGCTTGAGCGAATGCTCGCCCGTCGTGGCCGTCAATACGCCCGAACGCCAAAAAACCGCCAGCGTCGGCGTCGCCCTGCCCGGCCTGACCGTGAAAGCCGTCGATGACGAATTGGTCGAAGTGCCGCGCGGCGAAGTGGGCGAACTGATCATCAAAGGCGGCTCGGTCATGCAAGGCTACCTCAATATGCCTGACGCCACAGATGAAACCATCGTCAACGGTTGGCTGAAAACCGGCGACTTTGTCACCATAGACGAAGACGGCTTCATCTTCATCGTCGACCGCAAAAAAGACCTAATTATCTCCAAAGGCCAAAACGTCTATCCGCGCGAAATCGAAGAAGCCATCTACAAACTCGAAGCCGTGGAAGCCGCCGCCGTCATTGGCGTGAAAGACCAATACGCCGATGAAGAAATCATTGCCTTTATCCAACTCAAAGAAGGCATGAAGCTGGAAGAAGCCGAAGTCCGCAGCCACCTGCGCGGCCTGTTGGCAAACTTTAAAATCCCCAAACAAATCATCTTCCAAGACGAGCTGCCGCGCAATGCCACCGGCAAAGTGTTAAAACGCAAACTCAAAGAACAGTTTCAAGACTAAACCGCTGTTTCAGACGGCCTCTTGATTCATGCAGGCCGTCTGAAAACAACCTGTATTCCACAAACCTTTTCAGACGGCCACAACCATGACGACACCTATACTCGAAATCGAAAACCTAAACGGCTCCTTTCCGAGCAAGCAAGTCCTGCACAATATCAACCTGACCTTGCAACCCGGCCGCAAGCTGGCATTGGTTGGTGAGAGCGGCAGCGGCAAAACCGTATTGTCGCAAGGCATTATGCGCCTCAACCCGATGGTTAGCTTTGAAGGCCGTCTGAAATATTGCGGAACCGACCTGCTGACCCAGTCCGAACGCGCCCTGCAAAAGCTGCGCGGCTGCGAAATCGGCATGGTGTTTCAAGAACCCATGACCGCCCTCAACCCCGTGATGCGCGTCGGCGAACAAATCGCCGAAGTCCTGACCCTGCATTTGGGTTTGGATAAAAAACAGGCATGGGCGCGCGCCATCGAACTCCTAGACGAAACCGGCATCCACCAGCCCGAGCAAAAAGCCCAGGCTTATCCGTTCCAACTTTCCGGCGGCCAACGCCAGCGCGCCATGATTGCCATGGCCGTATCCGCCCAACCCAAGCTCCTGATTGCCGACGAACCGACCACTGCTTTGGACGTTGCCGTTCAAGCCCAAATCCTCGACCTGCTCTCACGCCTGCAGGAAGAACACGGCATGACCATGCTCTACATTACGCACGACTTAAACCTCGTGCGCCGTTTTGCCGACGATGTCGCCGTTATGCGTAACGGCCGCATCCTTGAAACCGGCAAAGCAGCCGAAGTCTTCGCCAATCCGCAGCACGAATACACCAAAATGCTGCTCAACGCCGGCACAACGCGCCGAGTGGCCCCCTTGCCTGAAAACCCGGCCACCGTACTTAAGGCCGAGCACGTCGCCTTTTCCGTCAAAGAATCGGACGGTTGGTTTAAAAAACGCGACAAAACCATTCTCAACCCCATTTCTTTCGACCTCAAATCCGGCGAAACCTTAGGCATCATCGGCGAAAGCGGCAGCGGCAAAACCACACTGGCCAAAGCCGTTATGCACCTTATCGATTCCGAAGGCAGCCTGATTGTCAACGGCGAACCATGGAAACACGAATTGAGACGCGAAATCCAAATGGTGTTCCAAGACCCGTTCGGCGCATTCAATCCGCGCATGAACGTCTTCGATACCGTTTCCGAAGCCTTACGCGTGCACGAACCTGAAATGCCGCGCGAAGAAATGCGCCGCCGCGTCGAAGAAGTCCTCAAACAAGTCGGCCTGCCCGAAGACGCACTCGAACGCTATCCGCACGCATTTTCCGGCGGCCAACGCCAACGCCTCGCCATCGCCCGCGCCATCATTGTCCGCCCGAAAATCCTCGTATTGGACGAACCAACCAGTGCGCTCGATGTCCAATGGCAACAACAAATCCTTGAATTACTCAGCGGCCTGCAAAAAGAATACGGCCTCGCCTTCATCATCATCAGCCACGACCTCGCCGTCATCCGCGCCATTTCCCACCGCGTGATGGTGTTGAAAGACGGTCAAGTCGTTGAAGAAGGCGAATGCGAAAGCGTATTTGCCAATCCGGCCAGCGACTACACACGTCATTTGATTGCCCACTCCGGCCACATGGTCCAAGAGGCCGTCTGAATCTTTAAGGATTACGATAGACGCATTTCAAAAAAACTATTACCGAGTGGCGGCACTTGAAATTTTCCCAGTCTGCCACTATCCTGAACAACATATTTATCGATCCCCATTCAAAAGGAAACAAACATGAGCAGCGAATTGATTATCCACGCCAGCGATGCCAGCTTCGAACAAGACGTTTTGAAATCCGACGTACCTGTATTGCTGGACTTCTGGGCACCATGGTGCGGCCCTTGCAAAATGATCGCCCCAATCTTGGACGACATTGCCTCCGAATTCCAAGGCCGTCTGAAAGTCGTTAAAATCAACATCGACGACAATGAAGCCACTCCTGCCAAATTCGGCGTTCGCGGCATCCCTACCCTGATGGTGTTCAAAAACGGCGAAAACGTTGCCACTAAAGTTGGCGCATTGGCTAAAGGTCAACTGACTGCATTCGTTGAAGCCTCTATCGCTTGAGGCTTTAAGCATATAAAAAGGCCGTCTGAAAATTGTTTTCAGACGGCCTTTTTTGTATTCATTAAGCAGCCAATGGTTTCAAAGTCAGGCTGGCATTTTCAGCTTTCACTTTAAACAGCAAATCAATATTCGGATGTTTGCCCGGATTGGCTTCGGCATCGGCAACATGTTCGGCAAACCATGCCAGGCCGCGTTCTGCCGCCGCTGCGTCAAGTTTACCGCCAAACTCTTGCGCCAAAGCATGGTAAAGCTTGAGCGAGCCTTGTTTGCCGGGTGCATTGGGAATGTGATGAACCACATTGCCCTCTTTGTCGAGAATATCTAAGCCGCTCAAATGATCGATGGCAGGCATGGCGGCAAGATTATCTTGGAAGCTCATGATTGTCCTTTCTGATGTGGGTTTTAAAGCAAACCATATAACAAGGCCGTCTGAAAGTTTAGGTTTGACACTTTTCAGACGGCCTTAAACATTTCAATTAACGTGTACCGAAAATCTTATCGCCGGCATCGCCCAAACCGGGAATGATGTAGCCGTGTTCGTTCAAGTGGCTGTCGAGCGCGGCAGTGTAGATGGTTACATCAGGATGCGCGTCATTGACGGCTTTTACGCCTTCCGGAGCGGCAACCAATACCAATGCTTTGATGTTACGGCAACCTTTGGCTTTTAAAAGGTCGATGGTGGCAACCATAGAGCCGCCGGTCGCCAACATTGGGTCAATAATCAGTGCGGGACGTTCGTCCATGCTGTCGACAAATTTTTCAAAATAAGAAACCGGTTTCAAAGTTTCTTCATCGCGCTGCAAGCCGACAACGCTGATTTTGGCAGTCGGAATCAGGTCGAGTACGCCGTCAAGCATACCCAAACCGGCACGCAAAATCGGGACAACGGTCAGCGTTTTGCCTTTGATGCGGTCGCCTTCAATAGAGCCGCACCAGCCGTCAATAATATATTTTTCAATTTCAAAATCACGGCTGGCCTCATATGCCATCAGACGTGCCAACTCGGTGGTAAGCGTGCGGAATTTGTAAGTGCTGCAATCCGCTTCACGCATCAGCGTGAGTTTGTGGCGGACTAAAGGGTGGTTGATAACGGTAACGTTCATGTTGATTTTCCGAATTGCGTTGATGGAGGGGGATTATACTTTTTTTCGCATGGCGCGCAAAGTGCGTATTCATGCGAAAGGCCGTCTGAATCAGGGTTTCAGACGGCCTTTGTCAACAATTTTACATTACGGAATATTGTGGATAATTAAGCTTTCAGCAATTCTTGCAGTTCGCCTGCTTCATACATTTCCATCAAAATGTCGGAGCCGCCGACAAATTCGCCGTTAACGTACAGTTGAGGAATGGTCGGCCAGTCGCTGTATTCTTTAATGCCTTGGCGTACGGCATCGTTTTCCAATACGTTGACAGTCACATAGTCGGTGCAACCTGCCGCATTGAGGATTTGTACGGCACGGGAAGAGAAGCCGCATTGCGGAAATTGCTTCGTGCCTTTCATGAACAATACGACGCGGTGTGTGGTAACGACTTCTTTGATTTGATCGTGGATAGAGGACATGGTGTGTTCCTTTTTACTAAATCGGTTGTTCGGGAAAAATCAAATTTCCCGCCATTATACGCAAATTGATGAAGTTGAGGGGCGTTTATCAACGTCGGATCTGACCGTTGCCGTTGATGTAGAACTTGGTCGAAGTCAGCGCTTCCAAACCCATCGGGCCGCGGGCGTGCATTTTTTGGGTGGAAATACCAATTTCCGCGCCCAATCCGAAAACAAAGCCGTCGGTGAACCGAGTGGACGCATTGACATAAACCGCCGCCGCATCAATGCTTTCTTGGAAAAACTCGGCATGGGCAATGCTTTGGGTCACAATCGCTTCCGAGTGATGCGTCGTATGGCCGTTAATCCAATCGACGGCTTCTTCCACTGATTTTACCGTTTTGACCGACATAATATAGTCAAGAAACTCGGTACTGTAATCTTCCTCGGTTGCCAAAACAGCATTTTTAAAAATACGCAGCGCTTCCTGATCGGCTCTAAATTCGATCGGATGCACTTTGGCAACGGCTTCTTCCAGTTTTGGCAAAAACGCTTCCGCTATCTTTTCATGAACAACCAAAGACTCCGCGGCATTGCACACGCTCGGACGCTGCGTTTTCGCGTTCACGACGATATTGACCGCCATCTCCAAATCGGCACTGTCATCCACATAAATATGGCAATTACCGACTCCGGTTTCAATGACGGGAACTTTCGATTTCTCTTTCACCGTCTGAATCAAGCGCGCGCCGCCGCGCGGAATCAGTACATCAATATAATCAACCGCCTGCATCAATTCCTCAGCGGCAGCATGACTGGTATCTTCAACCAGCTGCACCACATCGGCATCCATCCCCGCTTTTACCAAAGTCTGCCTGATGACGGCAATCAATGCGGTATTGGAATGGATGGCATCGCGACCGCCGCGCAAAATAATGGCATTGCCGGTTTTAAAGGCCAGAGAAAACGCATCGACCGAAACATTCGGGCGGCTTTCAAAAATCATGGCAACCACGCCCAAAGGCACGCGTTTTTGAACTATTTTCAAACCGTCCAAATTGATATAGCCGCGGACAACCTGCCCAATTGGGTCCTGCAAATCGGCAACCTGCCCAACGCCTTCCGCAATGCCTTTGATGCGTTCGTGATTCAAACGCAGCCTGTCGAGCATAATGTCCGAAATGCCGTTTTCTTTTGCAGCGGCCAAATCGCGGGCATTTTCTGCCAAAATCATCTCAGCCTGTTCAACCAACGCCGTTGCAACCTGACGCAGCAGATTGTTTTTTTCCAAGCTTCCCAAGCTGATTAACGTTTTACTGGCTTTTTGGGCATTCTTGCCCAACTGTTCGATATAGCTCATCAAACCTCCCTATTTCTCTTGTGCAAACCACGTTCCAATAGGCGCGCCATCTAAAACCTGAAGAATATCGCGCGGATTGGCGCTGTTCATCAACACCATCTGGCCGTGATGTTCAAACATCATCTGCGCACTCTTAATCTTACTGAACATGCCGCCCGTACCAAACTTACTGCCCGATCCGCCGGCAGAAGCAATAATTTCTTCGGTAATATCGGCAACATGGCTGCGCAGCTTGGCATCGGCGTGAACAGCCGGATTTTTATCAAACAAACCGTCAATATCGGACAACATAATCAGCAAATCGGCTTTAACGATTTTCGCCACGACTGCCGACAAACGGTCGTTATCGCCAAACTTGGTGGCATGGTCCATCTCATCCACGCTGACCGCGTCGTTCTCATTGACAATAGGGATGACGCCGATGGAAAGCAGGGATTCAAAAGCATTGGTAACGTTTGCCAAACTTTCCGGATATTCGACCACATCACGCGTCAGCAGGATTTGCGATACCGTCATCCGATAATGGGAAAAAATCTGCGAGTAAAGGCTCATCATGGCCACTTGGCCGACGCTGGAAACAGCCTGCTGCTGCGCCATTTCCGCCGGACGTTTTTCCATGTTGAGGACATTCAGCCCAAAGCCCATCGCGCCGGAAGACACCAGCACAATTTCTTTGTCCTTACTGACCAAGCTGGAAATGACAAAGGCCAGTTGGTCGATTTTTGCCAAATTGATTTTGCCGTTTGGCAACACCAACGAACTGGTTCCAATCTTAATAACAATGCGTTTTACTGCTTCAAAATCTCGTTTCATTATTCTCCTCTGCTTTCTATTTTTATGATTGCATGCGGCATTATTTCAGCCAAACGTATCCATATCATAACTGCGAAGCAATAGAAAATACAGACAAAATTAAAAACGCTTCCTTTAAAAGCCGTATTTTCAGCTCTTATCCGAATCCGTTAATAACAAAATAAAAGGCCGTCTGAAACCCTATTTCAGGTTTCAGACGGCCTTTTACCGATTGTTTAAACTCTAGCCTGTCACGATAAATACAGACCGTTCCCTACAAAAGCTTATTGGTGTTCAGAAATAATTTTCAGCATTTGTGCCAATACTTTAGGATTGGCCGCAACGATGTCGCCGCTTTCCAACCAGCCTTCATCGCCGGACATATCGGTAACGATGCCGCCTGCTTCTTGGACAATCAATGCACCGGCGGCAATATCCCAAGGTTTGAGGTTGAACTCAAAGAAACCGTCCAAACGGCCGGCCGCAACGGCACACAAATCCAAAGAAGCCGCGCCTTCACGACGGCCGCCGGCGGTTTTTGACAAGAAATCTTTCAAAATCGCCAGATACTTGTCCATCATGCTTTGATCGACAACAGGGAAGCCGGTACCAATCAGGCAGCGGTTCAATTCGATGCGGTTGGAAACGCGGATACGGCGGTCGTTGAGCAACGCGCCTTTGCCGCGGGAAGCCATGTATACGTCGTTGCGCTCAGGTGCGTACACCAAAGCTTCTTGCAACACGCCTTTGTGCAGGAGTGCCATAGAGATGGCGTATTGGGGATGGCCGTGGAGGAAGTTGGTTGTGCCGTCGAGCGGGTCGATAATCCATTCGTACTCGGCGGTGGCTTTACCGTGGGAGCCGCCTTCTTCGCAAGTGATTTTATGATGCGGATAGGCTTCTTTGAGCGCTTCCACCAAAATCATCTCGGAGCTGCGGTCAACATCGGAAACGAAGTCGTTGAATGCTTTGCTGTCTACTTTGACGGCATCCAGATTGCCGGCGGCGCGAATCATCATTTGCCCTGCTTTACGGGCGGCTTTGAAAGCGGTATTTAAAAACGGATTCATGGTTTTCTTCCTAATTCAGGTAAAATACGCCCTAATGCGCCGAACAGGCACACAAGAGGCTGTTAATCGTTTCCGATGCTGTTAAAGAACATTTCAGACGGCATGGAAAAAGGCCGTCTGAAAACAAAAAGATGGCGCATTATACCTGATTCCCGTACAAACAGAAAACAAAACATGACTTCCGAAAAACCCGCCCTGCCCGCCTATCTGGACAATATCCGCATCATCCTCACGCGTACCAGCCATCCCGCCAATATCGGCTCCGCCGCCCGCGCCATGAAAACAATGGGCCTGCACAAACTGACCATCGTTGCCCCCAATCTGATGGCAACGCCGATGACGGAAAATCCGCCCGTATTCGATCCGGAGCATCCGCAATCGTTTAAATTACCGGAAGAAAGTTTCATCCTCGCTTCCGGTGCGGCAGACGTTTTGGAAAATGCCACCATTGCTGCCTCTTTGGACGAAGCCCTTGCCGACACCACCATCGCCTGCGCCCTGACCAGTCGCCGCCGCGAAATCACCGCGCCGCTGCAAACCCCGCGCGATTTGGTGCCCGAATTACTGCAGGCCGCCAACCGAGGCGAAAAAGTGGCACTGGTTTTCGGCAACGAGACTTTCGGCTTGAGCATCGAAGAAGTCCAAGCCTGCAACCGACTGATGACCATCAACGGCAATCCCGACTATTTCTCGCTCAACCTCGCCCAAGCCGTGCAGGTCGTGTGCTACGAAATCTTCAGCCAAACCGATTCGCCCATGACCCATCTTCAACAGGAAGACCACGCTGCGACCCATGAGCAAATCAAAGGCATGGTCGCCCACATGGAAAGCGTGATGAACGACATCGGCTTTTTCAACCGCCGCAACGGCGAGCGCCTGATGCGCCGTATGCAGAGCCTGTTCGGACGCGCCAACACGCAAACCGAAGACATCGACATCCTGCGCGGTTTTTTCAATACCGTCAGCCACCGTATCCATAAAAAAGACTGATTTAAGGCCGTCTGAAAACATTACAAGCTTTTTCAGACAGCATGACTGATATTCGGATAAGCATGAATTACGCCCTAGACGCATTATGGTGGAAACTCACCAGCCAACCCGTCCGCGACCTCGCCTCGCTGCTGACTGCGCCCCCTTTGTGGCAAAGCGGTTGCGAATTGAGCGTGCGCGAACTATTGGGGGAGCACGGTTTCCGCTACCTTTTGGCATTGGACGCCGATCCCGCGCCGCTGATGGATCACCTTGCCCAACGTTCCCCATTCGGCCACCGTCTCGGCATTTATGCCGAAGAGTTGTTGACGTTTTGGTTTGCCAACGCGCCGCACGCCAAACTGCACGCATACAACCTGCCCGTTTTTTCAGACGGCCAAACTTTAGGTGCCGCGGATTTTGTCGTTTCCCTCAACCAACAGCCCTACCATATCGAGCTGGCGTGTAAATACTACGGCGGAGACCAAGTGCAAAACCTGCACGGTCTCAACCCTAAAGACACGCTGACGGACAAGGCCGCCAAATTGGTGCAGCAATCCCAGCTGCTACATACACTGCAAGGCAAAGCAGCCTTAACCGCACAAGGCCTGCCGGAAAATCCGCTTCCTGCTTCCATCGTGCGCGGCATCGGATTTTTTCCACAAGGTTTCCATGCTTTTGAGCCGCCACTTAACTCATACGGCTGGCGCGGCATCTATATTCAAGATTGGGCGGAATACTGGTTTGAACACCAAGAAGTCCGCTACCACCTGCTCGACCGTATGGCCTATCTCGCGCCTGCTCGTGTCGCCGAAACCGAAACATTGAACGAAACCGAAATCCGCCGTATCGACCAAGGCTTGATTGCCGTTTTGGAATTACGGCCGGACGGCTTTTGGCACGAAATCGAACGCATCATGAAGGCCGTCTGAAACCCTTTACCAACTTTAAGAGAACCCATTACATTATGAACGCCGCACAACTCGACCATACCGCCAAAGTTTTGGCTGAAATGCTGACTTTCAAACAGCCTTCCGATGCCGTCCTCTCCGCCTATTTCCGCGAACACAAAAAGCTCGGCCGCCAAGACCGCCACGAAATCGCCGAAACAGCCTTTGCCGCATTGCGCCACTATCAAAAAATCAGTACCGCCCTGCGCCGTCCGCACGCGCAGCCGCGCAAAGCAGCACTCGCCGCACTGGTTCTCGGCAGAAGCACCAACATCAGCCAAATCAAAGACCTGCTTGATGAAGAAGAAACAGAGTTCCTCGGCAATTTGAAAGCCCGCAAAACCGAGTTTTCAGACGGCCTGAATACCGCCGCAGAATTGCCGCAATGGCTGGTAGAACAACTGCAACGGCATTGGAGCGAAGAAGAAATCCTCGCCTTCGGCCGCAGCATCAACCAACCTGCCCCGCTCGACATCCGCGTCAATACCTTGAAAGGCAAACGCGATAAAGTGCTGCCATTGTTGCAAGCCGAAAGTGCCGATGCAGAAGCCACGCCTTATTCGCCTTGGGGCATCCGCCTGAAAAACAAAATCGCGCTTAACAAACACGAGCTATTTTTAGACGGTACACTGGAAGTCCAAGACGAAGGCAGCCAGCTGCTTGCCTTATTGGTGGGCGCAAAACGCGGCGAAATCATTGTCGATTTCTGTGCCGGTGCCGGCGGTAAAACTTTGGCTGTCGGCGCGCAAATGGCCAACAAAGGCAGAATCTACGCATTCGACATCGCCGAAAAACGCCTTGCCAACCTCAAACCGCGCATGACCCGTGCCGGACTGACCAATATCCACCCCGAACGCATCAGCAGCGAACACGATACCCGTATCGCCCGACTGGCAGGCAAAGCCGACCGCGTGTTGGTGGACGCGCCCTGCTCCGGTTTGGGTACTTTACGCCGCAATCCCGACCTCAAATACCGCCAATCCGCCGAGACCGTGGCCAACCTTTTGGAACAGCAACACAGTATCCTCGATGCCGCCTCCAAACTGGTGAAACCGCAAGGCCGTTTGGTTTACGCCACCTGCAGCGTGTTGCCGGAAGAAAACGAGTTGCAAGTCGAACGTTTCCTGTCCGAACATCCCGAGTTTGAACTCGTCAACTGCGCCGAACTGCTGCAAAGCCTGAAGGTTGATTTGGATACCGGAAAATACCTGCGCCTCAACTCTGGAGAACACCAAACCGACGGTTTCTTTGCCGCTGTATTGCAACGTAAGGATTAAGGTTGAAAAAGGCCGTCTGAAATCCTTTCAGACGGCCTTTTTAATAGATTTTTTACATTAAAATCATTAGAAACGATAGTCGCGCTCTGCAATAATATACTTTAAGGCATGTATCTTGACCTTTCATCAGAATATTGTGAAAAGCTGGAAAAAATGCTTTATGCTTTGTAAATGTATGTGTTCTCGTTCAAAATTCGCCCGGTCATGCCTCAGGCGATACCCGATACGGACAACGATAATATATAAATCATTTGGTTAGAAATCATGCCGCATATTTATTCTTCCCCCACAAAGCTCCGTTTATTGTCATCGGCCGTTGCCGTCGCCTGCTGTCTGATGCCGTTTCAGACGGCCTCTGCATACAGCCTGCAAGACATCCTCAGGGATGCTTTAATCAGCGACCCGATTGTGCGTGAAGCAAAAGCCACTCAAGAAGCAGCGCAAAGCACGACCAAAGCTACGCGTGCGCGCCATTATCCTGTCGTTACCCTGACCGGCACGAAAGTGCTGGCGCAACACAATAAATATAACAGCAACGACATGGATGACGGTATCGGCGTGCGCGGCAGCGTGAACATCTACTCATGGGGTGCGATTGAAGCCGCCGTCCGCCGCGACCGCAGCCGCGAAGAATACTATCAACACAAATACACCGAAAGCCAAGAGCAGCTCGGCAGCGATATCGGCCGCCTCTACCTGAGCGCATTGCGTGCAAAAGAAACCCTGATCCTCAACGAGCAGACTTTAGCGCGCCACAACAACCTCTTAAAAGACTTGGACACCATCGTCAAATATGATGCCGGCCGTCGTTCCGAGCTGATTGAAGCGCGCGCGCGCCAACTACAAGTGGCAAACATCATTGCCCAACAACGCCGCACCATGGATTTGGCCCTGAGCCGCCTGTCCCGCTATACCTCGCGCCAGCTGACTGCCAACGACTTGGAAGATCCGTTTAAAAACGACACGGCGAAATCCATCACTGAACGCTTCAACAATCCCAACCGCAACAACAATCCGTCCTATCAGGCGCAATTGGCCGAGCGCGACAGCGTCCGTGCCGATTTGGACGCCTCCAAAGCCGAACGCCTGCCTGCCCTCAATTTGGAAGGCAGTGCAACGCGCAACACCAGACAGCTTTATTTAAACGTTGCATGGAATGTGTTGGATATTGCCGCACGACACAATGTGGAACGCAATGCCAAATCATTGATTGCCGCAGAAGCCAAGTCCGAACAAATCCTGCGCGACATGAACGAACGCGTTCAAACGTCGGCCATCGATATGCAGGAAAGCGAACAGCGTACCGCGCTGACGGCGCAACACATCGCCGCCCAAAAAGAAGTCATCAAAGTGTATGAATTGCAATTTAAAATCGCCCGACGTACGCTGACCGACGTTTTGAGCGCATACAGCGAGTTATCCTCCATCGAGCAGGATTATGTTGCCGCCCGCAACGATTTCCGCGATGCGGCGCTTGACTATTTAAATACCCAAGCCAAAATCTCCGCTTGGGTCGGTTTGGCACAAAAATAAAGCCATATCCGCCGGTTAAACCAAAAACATTACGCGAAAAAATATGAAAGCCATCATTGAACACATCGTTTTAGTGACCCGCCTTTTGGGTGCGCCCGTATCCGAAGCCGCTTTGTCCGCCGAAGTCGTGCGCGACAAAAAGCTCAAGGTCAACTATCACTCACTGGTCGAAGTCCTGCGCAGTCACGGCTTTGAAAACACCTTATCCAAACGCAATCTGGAAGACATCCCCTCGCTCGCTGTGCCGGTTATGATTATCCTGCACAACGAAGAAGCAGCGGTCATCACCCAAATCGAAGGCTCCGGCCAAGAACGCAAATACCATATCCGCCAGGTTGACGGTTTGGAACAGGAACTCAGCCACGAGCAGCTCTCCGGCCTGTATTTGGGCTACTGCTGGTTTATCAAACCCAAAATGGCTACCGATATGCGCTCGGAGCTGCCTGAATACCATTTGCCCAAAGCATGGTTTTGGAAAGTCATTTGGCGTTTCCGCAGCTACTACTACCAAGTCATCTTGGCCACCATCATCATCAACTTCCTTGCGCTCGTCAGCTCCCTGTATGTGATGAACGTGTACGACCGCGTGATTCCCAACCAAGCCTATGAGACCTTGTGGGTATTGAGCATCGGCGTGGTCTTGGCGATTTTGTTTGAGTTTGCCGCCAAGATGATTCGCGGCCACTTGACCGATATTGCCGGCAAAAAAGCCGACCTGATCATCAGCTCCGCCCTGTTCCGCCGCGTGATGGCATTGCGTCTGGCAGACCGTCCTGCTTCTTCCGGTTCATACGCCAGCAACCTGCGCGAATTTGAAGCCGTGCGCGAGTTCATGACCAGTGCCAGCTTGTTGACCATCGTCGACTTGCCTTTCCTGTTGCTGTTTATCTTCGTGATTTCCATGGTCGGTGGCAAACTGGCACTCGTTCCCCTGACCATCATTCCGATTGTCGTGATTGTCGGTTTTGTCGTACAACGACCGCTCTCGCGCCACATTAACGAATCGATGAAAGAAGGTTCGCAACGCTCCGGCCTTGCCGTTGAAGCCATCGAAGGCATCGAAACCCTGAAAACCAACAACGCCACATCTTGGGCGCAACAACGTTGGGACGAATACACCGCCAAAACTTCCGCCTCTTCCATCAAAGTCAAAGACACCAGCAACTTCATGGTCAACTTTGCCGTTGCCATGCAGCAGCTCAATACCGTCTTTTTGGTCGTCGTCGGTACCTATCTGATTCATGCCGACAACCATGCGGAACGCATCACCATGGGTGCATTGATTGCCTCCGTGATTCTGTCCGGCCGTGCTTTGGCGCCATTGGCACAAATTGCCGGTTTGGCCACCCGCTTCCAACAGGCCAAACTTGCCCTCAAAGGCGTAAACGACATCGTTACCCGCCCTATCGAGCGCAATCCGGAACGCAAATATATTACTTTGGACAATGTTCAAGGCAATATTACCTTTGAAAACGTATCGTTCAAATATCAAGCCGACAACAACAGCGCGGTCGAAGATTTGCGCCTGACCATCAAACCGGGCGAAAAAGTCGGTATTTTGGGCCGTATCGGCAGCGGTAAAAGCACCATGCTCAAACTGGCCAGCGGTCTGTACGACACTGAAAAAGGCAACGTTACCCTTGACGGCGTCGATATGCGCCAGCTTGACCCCAACTTCCTGCGCGATCAAGTCCTGCTGTTGAGCCAATCGCCACGCCTGTTCCTCGGCACATTGCGTGAAAACATGGACTTGGCGCGTACCGGCAGCTACTCTACCGACCAAGACTTACTGACTGCACTCAACCGCTTCGGCCTCGACAAAATCATCCGCAACCATCCACGCGGTTTGGATATGCCTCTGGGTGAAGACGGCTTGGGCTTGTCCGGCGGTCAAAAACAAATCATCGCCCTGGCGCGTATGACCTTGCGCAACCCGAAAGTCGTCTTGCTGGACGAGCCGACCACCAGCCTGGACCAAGCCACTGAGCGTATGGCGCTCAATGCCATTGCCCAATGGGGTCGTAACCGCACTATGCTTTTGGTGACGCACCGTCCGCAAGTGCTGCAAATCGTCAACCGCATCATTGTGATGGACAATGGTAAAGTCGTGATGGACGGCCCACGTGACTTGGTATTGCAAAAACTCATGCAAAACGAACAAGCCAAAGCAGCCAACGTCAAACAACAGCAACAAGCTGCTGCAGTCAAACAGCAGCAACAACAAGCTGCCTCAGCCCCTCAATCGGCAGCACAATAAAGCAAAAGGCCGTCTAAAAATCTACTTACCCTTTCAGACGGCCTGCCCTAATGGTTAAAATCCACCAAACACAATAAAGATACACGATTATGAGCCGCGAAAACAACGTCAAATCCAAAGACCTACACCTCATCAACGACCTCAATGCCGCCCTTCAAAAAGAAAAACACAGCGGCCAATTTTGGGTCATCATCCTATTCTTCCTTTTCCTGATTGTCTTCGTCGTCTGGGCATACAACAGCCCTGTCGAAGAAGTGACCCGTGGCAACGGCAATATCATTCCCAGCAGCCGTGAGCAAGTAATCCAAAGCCTAGATCCCGGCATCGTCACCGAAATCATGGTTAAAGAAGGCGACATGGTCGAGAAAGATCAGATTCTGATGAAACTCGACGACACGCGTAGCTCCGCCGTTTTGCGTGAAAGCGAAGCCAAAGTCGAAAACCTCGAAGCTACTGTTGCCCGCCTTAAAGCCGAAGCCTACGGCACCAAGCTCTCCTTCCCTGATAGCGTGGGTCCCGAGCTTCGCCGTCGCGAAATCGCCGCCTACAAAGCACGCCGTCAAGCCATGACCGATGCCGTCAGCGGCCTTTCCCAAAGCAAGGCCGCACTTGACCGCGAAATCGCCATTACCGCACCTATGGTTGCCGAAGGCGTGGTTTCCGAAGTCGAACTCTTAAGAATGCGCCGTGAGTCTGCCGACTTGGCCACCCAAATTTCCGAACGCCGCAACCGCTACAAAGCCGATGCCAACAACGAACTTTTGCAAGCCGAATCCGAGCTGGCGCAATCCAAAGAAAACGTTGCCATGCGCGCAGACCCGGTTGAACGCTCGCAAATCCGCGCTCCTATGCGCGGCATCGTCAAAGGCATAAAAGTTACCACCATCGGCGGCGTTGTGAACGCAGGCGAAGACATCATGCAAATTGTCCCCGTTGACGACAAACTGCTGGTCGAAGCCTATATCCGCCCGCAAGACATCGCCTTTATCCGCGCAGGCCAACCTGCATTGGTTAAAGTCAGCGCATACGACTACTCCATCTACGGCGGTTTGGAAGGCAAGGTTACCCTCGTCGGCGCCGATACCGTCAGCAATTCCATGCAAAACCGTGCCAACGACTTAAAACTTGATCCGAACCAAGTTTATTACCGTGTTCTCGTCCAAACCGAAAACAACTCCCTGAAAGATAAAAACGGCAAACCCATGCCGATTATTCCGGGCATGGTTGCAACGGTAGACATCAAAACCGGTGAAAAAACCATCTTCCAATACCTGATCAAACCGATTACGCGTATGAAACAAGCGTTAAGCGAACGCTAATCGATAAAACGATAAAAGGCCGTCTGAACGTTTTCAGACGGCCTTTGATTTCTGTTTTCACTATGCCCGTTTATCCGGCAGGCAAATTACTTCTCCTTAAAAGCAGTACCGACAAACGTTCTTTTCGGATTGCCGCGCTCAACTTGATAGAGTTGCGCGTGCTGCTCCTGTGCAAAACTTCCAGCTTGTCCGGCATGATGCTCCGCCAGCTTTTGCGCCAATAACATGACCGCCAATTTTTTATTGGCGTGCTGGCTGCGTTCGCTCTCGACCCGCACGGAAATGCCGCTTTCTTTATGGGTGGCGCGGACGGCGCTTTCGGTTTTATTGACATGCTGCCCGCCTTTACCGCCAGAACGGCAGGTTTGAAACTCGATTCCGTTTTCAGACGGCATTTCATACATCTGCGGCATATCGGGCAAGCGGAAAACGCCTATATACCAATTTTTGCGCGGATGTTTCGAGCGGACAGGGCTGGGGCATACCCATTGGAGCGTCCCCTGCCAAGTTTGTGCCAAGCTTTCGGCTTTCTGCCCTTCCAATTTGAGCATTGCCGACAAAATGCCGTGCTTATCGGCGGTTTCGGTAACAAGTTCGGCATCAATGCCTTTGGCTTGGGCTTCGGCAAGCAGCTTGCCTAAGACGAAACGGGCAAATATACGGCACTCCGCCGGCCCTTGCGCGGTGGAAATTTGCAGATAAACCGCTGGTGTATTCTGTTTCATCTTTACGCTCCACACTCGCCGCCGGTTTTATAAGTCAAAACAGGTTTAAACCTCGCGACCAATTCAATCAAACCAGCATTTTTCATGGCGGCAATAACGCTGTCGATGCTTTTATAAGCCTGCGGCGCTTCTTCAAAAATCAAAGCTTTATCCTGACAAACGACTACGCTGCCAAATTCGGTCTGGCGCAGGCTGTCGGCAGTATATTTGTGCGACAGCCTGCCTTTGCATTCGCCGCGCTGCCACTTCCGACCTGCGCCGTGAGCCAAGGTGTTCAACGAAATTTGGCAATCTTCGGCAGGTCGGACCAGATAGCTGTAATCGCCGCGCGAGCCGGGTATCATGACCAAGCCTTTATCGGTGGGCGTTGCGCCTTTTCGGTGCAGCCAACCGGTTGTGCCGTCAATCTCGGTTTGTTCCAAAAAATTATGATGGACATCGAGCAGGCATATTCCTTCTGCGCGCCAACGGTCGAGCATTCTGGCCGCAATCAGACGACGGTTAAGGCTGGCAAATTCAAGGGCTGTTTGGTGTTCGGCAAGGTAGGCTGCTGCCGCTTCGCCCCCTTCTGCCAAACCTTGATGCCCAAAGGCGGCAATATGGCGTTGCAAAATCTGCTGGCCTAATCCGCGCGAACCGCTATGTACTAACAGTTGCAGATGGTTTTCATCAAAATCTATTGGGAGCAGATCGGCGCGATAAACAGTATCAACGGTTTGCAACTCGGCAAAATGGTTACCGCCGCCAATCGTACCTACGGCAAGACCGTCTGAAAATGGGAACATATCGACAGCGTCGCCTAATAATTCGACCTGTTCGTCTTTGTCTAGCGGCGTATCGATATTACCCAGCTGTTTGGCGAGTTTGGCCGGTTTGAGTTTGGCTGCACGTAAATCGGTCTGCCAAAACGCCATACCGCAACCGATATCATTCCCAATCAGGGCAGGATAAAAATGACGGTCGCTGAAAAATGCCGCGCCAACCGGATAACCGCGCCCTACGTGTAAATCCGGCATTCCGGCAACGCGTAACATATGCGGTAATCGGGCGGTGGTTTCGAGCTGTGCGACAGCGTTGCCTTCAATCCATGTATTTGAATCGGCAATAATTTGAATATGATGGGGATAATTGCCCATGTGTTTATGCTTTCTTTAAAACGGATAGAAACCGTCAACAGATGACAATAAGCATCCACCGTCTGCGAAATGTTCAGACGGCCTGGTTTCTAGCCGATAATCGTAGGGAAAGCAGCCCGAAGCGGGCGACATGGAATGCGAAAAGCGTTATCCGAAAATCAGACCGACGCTTGGGCTGCAAAGAATGTGATTGAGCGGATTGAAGTATTACGTGTCATGGCTTGCTCCTTTCTTTGCATAAAAATATTAAAAACTTTCGGATTATAGAGTGTTCATTTCCAATCATGCAAACTTACTGGCATCAATCTGCCAATGATGTTGCATAAATGGCAACTATTGAGAACATAATTTAGGCCGTCTGAAAACTTTTCAGACGGCCTTTAATACCCAATAATCCTTACAAAACAACGGTCGGATAAGAACCGACAACTTTCACGAAGGAAGCGCGTTCGCCCAAAAGCTGCAAGGCTTTTTGGACATTTTCATCGCTTTGGTGGCCTTCGATATCGATGAAGAACAGGTATTCCCACAAAACCGATTTGCTTGGGCGGCTTTCAAATTTGGTCATAGAAATGCCCAACTCGGTGAAGGGTTGCAACAAGGAAGTAACGGCACCGGCACGGTTGGGCGCGGATACGACCAAAGAGGTTTTATCATTGTCGCTGTGGCCGGTTTCTTGATGGCCCATCACCAAGAAGCGCGTGGTGTTGTTCGGTTCGTCTTCGATACACTCAGCGGCAAAACTCAACTGATAAATTTCCGCGGCGATACGTCCGGCAATGGCGGCCACATTCGGGCTGTCAGACTCGGCAACCAGACGCGCTGCTTCGGCATTGCTGGCTACGGCGATACGCTCAGCATTGGGCAGGTTGCGGCCGAGCCAGTCGTTGCATTGCGCCAAGGCTTGGGCATGAGCGAAAACTTTGGTAATGCCACCGATTTCGTGGCTGTCTTTACGCAGCAGGTTGTGATGAATGCGGACAACCACTTCGCCGCAGGCTTTTAACGCGGTTACTGCTAACAAATCCAAAGTGCGCCCCACCGAGCCTTCGGTCGAGTTTTCTACCGGCGCCACCAAATAATCGGCTTGGCGCGTTTCAACTTGTTTGAAGCAATTGTCGATGGTGGTACACGCCATGGTGTGTGCGGCGTGGCCGAAATGTTTGATGGCGGCTTGCTGGGTAAATGTTCCCTTCGGGCCCAAATAGGCAATCGTCAGCGGACGCTCCACCGCCAAACATTCGCTCATAATCTCGCGAAACAGCCGGGTGACCGATTCATCCGGCAAAGGGCCGCGGTTCAAATCCTGAATCCGGCGCAAAACGGCCACTTCCCGTTCAGGACGGTACACCGCGCCTGTCCCTTTCAATTCACCGATAGCATGCGCATGACCGGCGCGCTCGTTGAGCAAACGGAGGATTTCCGCATCGATGCTGTCGATGGCATTGCGGTGCGGCAATAATTGTTCGTCTATGGATAAAGGCATAAGCTGTCTCGCAATTTTGTGAGGGATATTTTCATTTTAACATTAAAGACCGTCTGAATTCTGTTTTCAGACGGCCTCAACACTATCTTTATCTAACTTTATCGTCTATCAGGTTTGCAAACGCCGCCAATTCCATCATAATTAAGCCTTTTGAACGACAAGGCCTATTCCATGCACTCAAACGGACTTTACACCCGTTTTCTGCCCGATGAAGAAGCAACCCTGCAACTGGGTGAAGAATGGAGCAAGCAACTCTCCGCTCCGCTGACCATCTATCTTGAAGGCGGGCTGGGTGCAGGCAAAACCACGCTGACACGCGGAATTTTGCGCGGACTGGGACATACGGGCGCAGTCAAAAGCCCGACTTACACCATTGTCGAATCTTATCCGCTGGATACATTCACCCTCCACCATTTCGACCTCTACCGCTTTACCATGCCCGAGGAATGGGAAGATGCCGGTTTGGACGAATTGTTTGCGCCCGACAGCATCTGCCTCATCGAATGGCCGCAGCAAGGTGGAGAATTCACGCCTCTGGCAGACATTACCATTACATTGACGTACACCGATAAGGGCAGAACCTGCACCTTTTCCGCCCACACAAACCAAGGCCGAAAAAGTTTAGAATCATGGTCAAATTAACTAGAAGACACATTCTCCGTCAAGGCACAGGACTATTTCTCACCCTCACGCCCGTTGGTGCCGCATTGGCCAAACCGGCCTCTCCTGCGCAATTCCTTGCCGTCCGCATTTGGCCGGCGAACGCCTACACACGCGTTACCCTTGAGAGCAACCACTCGATGAAATACCAACATTTTATGTTGGACAACCCCAGCAGGTTGGTCGTGGATATTCAAGGTGCGGAAATCAACAGCGTCCTGCAAGGCATTTCCAGCAAAGTGCTGTCTAACGACCCTTTTATCCGCAGCATTCGTGCCGGTCAAAATACGCCCAATACCGTGCGTATCGTCATCGACCTCAAACAAAGCACCCATCCGCAAGTCTTTGCGCTCGCCCCCGTCGGCAACTTCAGAAACCGCTTGGTTATCGACCTCTATCCGCACGGCGCAGATGCCAACGACCCGATGATGGCCTTGCTCAACGGCAATGTTCCCAAACAACGTCAAAATACCAATATCGCATACGACACCCCTGCCCCTAAAAACAATCGCGGCAGCGGCGGCAACCGCCGTCCCGTGATTATGATCGACCCCGGTCACGGTGGCGAAGATCCTGGCGCAATCGGCCCGAGCGGCCTCAAAGAGAAAAACGTCGTACTCTCCATTGCACGCGAAACCAAAAAACGCCTCGAGGCCTTGGGTTACAACGTATTCATGACGCGCAACGAAGACATCTTTATCCCATTGGGCGTACGCGTTGCCAAAGGCCGTGCGCGCAATGCCGACGTATTCGTATCCATCCACGCCGATGCCTTTACCAGCCCGTCCGCTCGCGGTACCGGCGTATATATGCTCAATACCAAAGGCGCGACCAGCTCGGCGGCAAAATTCCTTGCCCAAACCCAAAACAACGCCGACGCCATCGGCGGTGTACAATCCAGCGGCAACCGCAACGTCGACAACACGATTTTGGACATGACCCAAACCGCAACCCTGCGCGACAGCCGCAAGCTCGGCCATTCCGTCTTGACCGAATTGGGCAAACTCAACCAACTGCACAAAGGCCGCGTTGACGAGGCCAACTTTGCCGTCCTCCGCGCGCCGGACGTTCCGTCCATTTTGGTGGAAACCGCCTTCCTCTCCAACCCTACCGAAGAGCGGCTGCTCGGCAGCGAATCCTTCCGCCAACAATGCGCCCAAGCCATTGCCACCGGTATTCAAAAATACATCAATACCGCCGTTTTACGACGCGGTTAATGGCTTGATGAAACAAAGGCCGTCTGAAAATTTTTCAGACGGCCTTATCTTTTCAAGCAATCTATTTAACCGCACTTCCCTACCGCAGCCGGATAGACGGATACCTTCGTCTGCGTCAATGCAAACAGGTTTTCCAACTGCATTTGCGCCTGACGGTTGGCATGTTCCAAAATCTCAGCCCTACATGCGCTTTGCAATACCTGCCGTTTCGCCTCTTCCTGCACCGTCTTAAATACCGACTTATCCATAGGCAGCAAATTAAACGAGCCGGTCTGAATATCGTACACTTCGATATTTTCCAAATCCACGCTCAAAATTTCCACCGCCGGCAGGCTGATTAAGACCTTGTCGTCCACAATATTGACATTGTCCGCGCCTAACTTGTCCAAATCCAAACCAGCCAACACCTTACCGCGCACAATAAAAATACCGCTTTGTGAATCCTGCCACAGCCTGCGCCAATCCCCTTTTTTCTCCGTACGGATAATCGTATCGATATAAAATGCCGTACTTTCCAAGCGGTTCATCTGCTTAATCTGCATCAAAACCCCCTCACGGGACAAAACCTGATGTTCTTCGTTCTGACCATGCAGGGCATAAAACCAGCCGCCCGCAGCCGTCAGCGCACACAACACCAGCACGACCAATCCGCGTCCAAGCATTTTCATTTCAAACATCCCCCATTAAAATAATCATCAAAACATTCCCCATATTCTCCCAAAACCGTCAATTTCAAGCCATACCCAGGCCGTCTGAAACAATAAATTTCATTACCAAAAAGTAATAAAAATCTCAACAAACAAAGTTTGCCTTTTGGTAAATACAAGACTACAATCCATTACACACAATTCAATTTCATCTCATCATGAATACCACCGACCTGCGCCGCCACAACCTGCGGCAATGGATAACACAACACCACAACGGCCAGCAGACCAAGTTTGCCCAAGCCATTTCTATCAACCAAGGCGAGCTGTCCGCCCTACTGAAAAACAAATCTTTCGGCGAGAAAAAAGCCCGAAAAATCGAGCAGGCAGCAAATATGCCTGACATGTGGTTGGATCAAGACCACCAAGACCGCCACGCCCCTACCATCAGCCAAGAAAGAAATACCATGTCCCACATCTCCACCATCCCTGAAATCCTAGCAGACATCAAAGCCGGCAAAATGGTCATCATCACTGATGCCGAAGACCGAGAAAACGAAGGCGACTTGCTGATGGCCGCCCAATTCGTTACCCCCGAAGCCATCAACTTCATGATCAAAAACGCACGTGGCCTGGTCTGCCTGCCGATGGACGGCGAAATGGTCGAAAAACTCGGCCTGCCCATGATGACCCAAAAAAATGGCGCACAATACGGCACCAACTTTACCGTCTCCATCGAAGCCGCCCACGGCATTACCACCGGCATTTCCGCCGCCGACCGCGCCCTGACCATTCAAACTGCCGTTTCCCCATCCGCCAAACCTGAAGACATCGTCCAACCCGGCCACATCTTCCCTCTCCGCGCCCAAAAAGGCGGCGTACTCGTCCGCGCCGGACACACAGAAGCCGGCGTCGATCTGGCACAAATGAACGGTCTGATTCCCGCCGCCGTCATCTGCGAAATCATCAACGACGACGGCACCATGGCACGTATGCCCGAACTGATGAAGTTTGCCGAAGAGCACAACCTCAAAATCGGCACCATTACCGACCTCATCGAATACCGCAGCCGTACCGAAAGCCTGCTCGAAGACATGGGCAACGCACCCGTACAAACCCCGTGGGGCGAGTTCCAACAACACGTTTACGTCGACAAACTCTCCGGCGAAACCCACCTCGCCCTTGTCAAAGGCACACCCTCCGCCGAAGAAGAAACCCTCGTCCGCGTCCATGAACCCTTCAGCGTCATGGACTTCATCCAAGCCAACCCGCGCCATTCATGGTCGCTGCCCAAAGCCCTTGAGCGCATCCAACAAGCCGAAAGCGGCGTAGTCATCCTCCTGCACCGTACCGAAGACGGCGCCACCCTGCTCGACCGCACCCTGCCCAAAGGCGCCAACCAAGCCTACAAATGGGACAGCAAAAGCTACGGCATAGGCGCACAAATCCTCGCCGGCCTCAACGTCAAAAAACTGCGCGTCCTCGGCCAGCCGTCATCCTTCACCGGCCTCACCGGCTTCGGCCTCGAAGTCGTCGGCTTTGAAGAAGCTGAAAAATAATCTTGCTTGATTGATGCTCAAAGCAAATGAAACAAAAGGCCGTCTGAAAGTTTTCAGACGGCCTTTTAAGTTTATTATCCAATTCAAAAACAGCGAATATAAAAAAAGCCGACACACCTTTCCGATGTATCGGCTTTCGTTATCTGCTTAACGCTTAATTTCTGCCGGGCAATTCTTTTTCGCTCAATGGTTTGATGTACCAAATATCGCGGCAGTAGTCGGCGATGGAGCGGTCGGATGAGAAGAAGCCCATGTTGGCGATATTGATCAAGGCTGATTTGCGCCATGCGGATACGTTGCGGTAGTGTTCGTCCGCTTTGTATTGCGTGTCGATGTAACTGCGGAAATCGGCCATCAGTTGATAGAAGTCGCCGTATGGTTGCAACACGTCGTTGTAGCGGTTTGGCTCTTCCGGAGAGAAAGTGCCTTGGCTGATTTGGTTGACGACGCGGCGCAGGTCGCTGTCTCGCTCGATATAGCTCAACGGGTCGTAACCGTTGCGGCGGATTTCTTCGACTTGTTCTACGGTGTTACCGAAGATATAGCAGTTGTCCGCACCGACTTTTTCCAAAATCTCAACGTTCGCGCCGTCCAGTGTACCCATACAGATTGCGCCGTTGAGGGCAAATTTCATGTTGCTGGTACCGGATGCTTCTGTACCTGCCAGTGAGATTTGTTCGTGCAAATCGGCGGCAGGAATGATGATTTGGGCGAGGCTGACGCTGTAATTCGGGATGTAAACGACTTTAATCAGGTCACGGATACGGGTGTCGTTGTTGATGACTTTGGCAACGTCGTTAATCAGTCGGATGATTTTCTTCGCCATGTAATAGGCGGAAGCGGCTTTACCGGCAAAGATGAACACACGCGGCTGCCAATCGAAATCCGGGTTTTCCAGGATTTTGTTGTAACGGTCGACGATGTGCATCACGTTCAATGCTTGACGTTTGTACTCGTGGATACGTTTGATTTGGATGTCGAAAAGTGCATCGGTATTAACTTTGATACCCAGCTCGGTTTCGATGTATTTGGCAAGACGCTCTTTGGCGGCTTTTTTCACTTCGCCGAATTCTGCCTGTACGGAGGCATCGTCCACTTTGTCGTTGAGCTTGGTCAGGTTGTCCAAATGCAGACGCCAGTCTTCGTCGCCCAGATGTTTGTCCAAGAATTTGGTCAGGCCCGGGTTGGCGATGTTGATCCAGCGGCGCGGGGTGACGCCGTTGGTTACGTTGGTAAAGCGTTCTGGGAACACTTTGGCAAAGTCGGCAAAGATGGATGTGGTCATCAAATCGGAGTGGATTTTTGCCACGCCGTTGACTTTGTGCGAACCGATCACGGCAAGCCATGCCATGCGAACGCGACGGCCGTGGGTTTCGTCAATGATGGATACGCGGCGGACAAAGTCGTCGTCGAAGTTACCGATGGCACGCAAGGCATTGAGGAAGTAGGCGTTGATTTCAAAGATGATATCCAAGTGGCGCGGCAGCAGACGGCCCATCAGGTCAACCTGCCAAGTTTCCAAGGCTTCGCTCATCAATGTGTGGTTGGTGTAAGAGAAAATCTTACAGCACATATTCCATGCTTCAGTCCATGCAATGCCCTCTTCGTCAATCAGGATACGCATCAATTCTGGAATAGCGAGTACCGGATGGGTGTCGTTCAAGTGGATGGCGACTTCGTCCGCCAAAGTGCGGATACTTGGGAAACGGCATTTGTGGCGGGCAACGATGTCTTGAACGGAAGCAGAAACCAAGAAGTATTCTTGTTTCAAGCGCAATTCGCGGCCGGAATCGGTAGAGTCGTTCGGATACAGAACGCGTGAGATGTTTTCGTCGCTGTTTTGTGCGCGAACGGCAGAGGCATAGTCGCCTCGGTTGAAGTCGGCAAGGTCGAACAGGTTGCCTGCGTGTGCAGTCCACAAACGCAATGGGTTGGCACATTCGCCGCCATAGCCCGGAATGATTTCATCGTATGCCCAAGCAGAAATTTCTTCGCTTGGCTGCCATTCTTTTTTGTCGCCCAAGTTCAACACTTGACCACCGAAACGGACGGAATATTGTTTGTTCGGACGGGCAAACTGCCATGCCAAATCTTGGTCGAGCCACAAATCAGGTTTTTCAACTTGTTGGCCATCCACGATTTCTTGTTTGAACATACCGTATTGGTAACGGATGCCGTAGCCCATGGCCGGAATGCGCAGGGTTGCCAAAGAGTCGAGGAAGCAGGCGGCCAGACGGCCCAAACCGCCGTTACCCAAACCCGGATCTTCTTCTTGTTCGCAGACATCGGCAAATTCTTTGCCCAGTTGCTTAAAGGCTTCTTCAAATTCGGCGTAAACGCCTTCGTTAATCAGCGCGTTGACAAACGAACGGCCGAGCAGGAATTCCATAGACAGGTAATAAACCATGCGTTTACTGTTATCAATGTGGGCGCGGCGTGTTTTGAGGAAATCTTCCGCAATCAGGTCACGCGCGGCAAGCATGGCGGCGTTGAGCCATTGGTGTGAAGTTGCCTCCTTCGGATCTACGCCCAAGATGAAAATCAGCTTGTAAACGATGGATTTACGGATGGTTTCGGCGTCCGGTTTAGGCATTACATAATCGTAACCGGAGATGGGGAGTTTTTTCTTAGCCATGGAAGCCTTTCTCTAGCGTGAGGCACTGGACAACGCGCCTGATGGTTTTATTAAAAACAACGAAACTCGGTTTTCAGACGGCCTGACAACGGCAACAGGCCGTCTGAAAGGAATGGTGCGTAGATTTGTTACAAACCAAGGAGATTATAGCGGAAAGATTCAAAAAAAGGATATATTTTTCTTTATAAAACATTTAATTAACAATTAAACCATTCATCATCTTATTGGCATTTTCAATTTATACCACTAAGCTACAAATCAGAAAATACTGACAAAATATCAAAGAGTTAATCAACCAATAGTTTAATTCTCATTTAATTTGTTTTATGTAAAATCCAAATCCCCATATGCTCAACAACACATTTCCCAGCCTCTTCGTAATTAAATTTCTCAGATGGTACGCAAGAAATTTCCCAATTGCCTTGAGGCAGGTTAAATAACTGACGACTACGTTTGGCATTGACCAACAGCAGCCATTCATCGTCCAAAACAACCTGAATCGCCTTACTGCCCCTGTTGTGCCAACAATATTCGGTCATCGGGCTGCTATCGGCATTGAGCCATTGCACACGCTCTTTTTCCCACCAGCAATCATCTGTCAGCAGCTTGATTTGGCTGCGTACGCGTATTAGCGCTTGAGTGTAATTTTGTAACTCATGAGGCTCATTTTGCCAATCCAACCATGTAATCGGATTATCTTGGCAGTAGCTGTTGTTGTTGCCTTGCTGACTGTTGCCGAACTCATCGCCCGCCAAAAGCATGGGCGTACCGTTGGATAAAAACAAGGAGGCAAGCAGCGCTTTGGAGGTGTATTCGCGGTTGAGCAAAACCTCTTCATCATCGGTTTCGCCTTCTACGCCGTGGTTGTAGCTGATGTTTTCATTATGCCCGTCGCGGTTGTTTTCGCCGTTGGCTTCGTTGTGTTTTTCGTTATAGCTGACCAAATCGCGCAGAGTGAAGCCGTCGTGTGCAGTGATGAAGTTAATGCTGGCGGACGGGTGGCGGCCGCTGTGGTTGAAAATATCGGACGACCCGGCCAAGCGTTCGGCAAATGCGCCCAAATTGCCGCTTTCCCATGACCAAAACGCGCGCATGTCATCGCGGAAACGGCCGTTCCATTCGGCAAAAGGTTGCGGGAAATTGCCCAAGTGATAGCCGCCCTCGCCGATGTCCCATGCTTCGACAATCAGCTTCAAACCGGCCAACACAGGATCTTGATACAGGACTTGGAAAAAACGGCCGTACGATTGGAAATCGGGTTCACGTCCCAATACGGTTCCTAAATCGAAACGAAAGCCGTCGATATGAAACTCTTCAGCCCAATAGCGCAGGCTGTCTGCCGCCCAACGGGTAACGTCGCGCCGGACAATATTGAGCGTATTGCCGCAACCCGACCAGTTTTCATAATTGCCGTAAGGGGTGTGCCAATACCATAAGGTGTTGTCGATACCGCGCTGACACAGCATCGGGCCTTTGTCGTCCTGCTCGGCCGTGTGGTTGTACACAACATCTAAAATCACTTCCAAACCTGCCTGATGCAGGGCTTTGACCGCTTGTTTAAATTCTGCCGCCGCACGTTCGGGATTGTCGGCATAAGACGGCTCAACGGCAAAATGGGAATAAGTGTTGTAGCCCCAATAATTGCTCAAGCCCATCTGCTGAAGATGGTATTCATCCAGATGAAAATGAATCGGCAGCAGCTCGACCGTCGTTACCCCCAATTCTTGCAAATAGGCCAAAACCCGTTTATCGCACAAGGCTTTATAAGTGCCTGCATACTTCAAATCAGGGAATTGCTTGGTCAACCCTTTGACATGGGCTTCATAAATAACGGTTTTACCCCACGGTATTTCCGGACGGCAATCTTTGGCCCAATTAAATCGGCTGCGTCCGACCACGACGCTTTTGGGTGCAACGGTGGCATTGTCGCGTTCATCTTCCGGCCTGAACCATGCCATTTCTTCGGCGTTACGGTAGCTTGGTTTGCCGTCAATTTTTTTGGAATACGGGTCAATCAGCAATTTGTTGGGATTAAAACATGAGCCGTATTCTGCGTTTTCACGTCCATACACGCGAAAACCGTATCGCTGCCCCGCCTTAACGTCCGGCACAAATCCGTAAAATACCGAACCGCGCCGCGAAGGCATCTCCAAACGGGTTTCTTTATCCTTATCAAACAGACACAATTCGACCTTTTCGGCATTGATGGAAAACAAAGTAAAATTTGCACCCTTACTTGTCAGGGTCGTGCCCATAGGATAAGGCTTGCCTTCCTCGATATGCCATGATTTGGCAGACATAGAATGATTCCTTGGTATGTATTTGGTTTCGTGTCCAATATAAGGCCGTCTGAAAATCTTTCAGACGGCCTTGAGTCATATTGATATCACTATCTTTTAATTTTCAGCTGATTGGGCAGGCATAATGCCCACCCTCAAAGTTGATTTACGCTTCTTCTTTGACTGCCGCCTGATACAGGTACACGGTTGCCAACGGCGGTACGGTAACAGACAAGGAATTTGGTTTGCCATGTGACCAAACTTCTTCTGTCTCCACCGTTGCGCCGGCAGAAACGCCGCTACCTTTGTAATGCAGGTCGTCTGAATTGAGGATTTCGCGGTATTCGCCGGCAGAGTTCACGCCGAAACGGTAGCCTTCGCGTACTACTGGCGTGAAGTTGCTAATAACGATAACGCGGTTGCCTTCGCGGTCGCGTCGCTCGAAAACGAATACGGAATTGTCGCCGTCATCTGCAACCAGCCACTCAAAGCCTTCAGGCCATTGGTCTAATTGGTAAAGCGGCGCAGTGTCTTTATAGACATGGTTCAACTCGCGCACAAAGTCTTGCACGCCTTTGTGCCAGCCGCCCTCTTGCTCCAGCAGGAACCAATCCAGTCCTTCGTTGTAGTTCCACTCGCGACCTTGTGCAAACTCGCTGCCCATAAACAAAAGTTTTTTGCCGGGGAAGCCGTACATAAAGCCGTAGTAGGCGCGCAGGTTGGCAAATTGTTGCCAGCAGTCGCCGGGCATCCGTCCGAGCAGCGAGCGTTTGCCGTGCACGACTTCATCGTGTGAAAGTGGCAGGACGAAGTTTTCGCTGTACTGGTACATCATGCCGAAGGTCATTTTGTTGTGGTGATATTTGCGGTTGATGGGGTCTTCCATCATGTAACGCAAGGTATCGTTCATCCAGCCCATATTCCATTTGAAGCTGAAGTTCAAACCTTCTTGACGGGTTACATTGGCGAATGAAGTAGACTCTTCAGCAATTTCAGTCGCAGCCGGAACTTCCTCTTTCAACATGGTGTTGGTATCGCGCAGGAAAGCGATGGCTTCAAGGTTTTCATGGCCGCCGTATTGGTTCGGAATCCACTCGCCATCTTTGCGCGAATAGTTGCGGTAAATCATCGAAGCCACCGCGTCAACGCGGATACCGTCAAAGCCAAAACGTTCTATCCAATACAAAGCATTGCCTTGCAGGAAGTTTTTCACTTCGTTTCTGCCGAAGTTGTAAATCAAAGTGTTCCAGTCTTGATGATAGCCTTCGCGCGGATCGGCGTGTTCATACAGCGCGGTGCCGTCGAATTTGGCAAGCCCGTGGTCATCGGTTGGGAAGTGTCCGACCACCCAGTCGAGGATAACGCTGATACCCTCGTCGTGCGCGGCTTTAATCAGGGCGCGCAATTCTTCCGGAGAACCGAAACGGCTGGTCGGCGCATACAAACCGGTTGCCTGATAGCCCCATGAGCCGTCAAACGGATATTCGGAAACAGGCAGAAATTCAATATGGGTAAAGCCCATGTCTTTGACGTATGCGACCAATTCTTTGGCAAGCTCTTCGTAAGTCAGCCAAAAGTTGTTTTCCGGATTGCGTTTCCACGAACCCAAATGCACTTCATAAATGCTGATCGGCGCATCAATGGCGTTGGCACGGGCGCGGAAGGCCGGTTCTTCCACTTCGTCAGGCAAACCACGCACGATAGATGCCGTGGTCGGACGCAGTTCCGCACCGAAGGCATACGGGTCGGCTTTTTCGCGTACATTACCGTTGGCATCGCGGATTTCAAATTTGTATAGGGCATTGAGTTTGACAGCAGGGATGAAGATGTCCCAAATGCCGTTGTCACGGTGGAAACGCATCACATGGCGACGGCCGTCCCAGTTGTTGAACTCGCCGATGACGGAAACGCGTTGCGCATTTGGCGCCCATACGGCAAAGCGTACGCCCTTCACGCCGTCCAACTCGGCAAAATGCGCGCCTAAAGTCTCATAAGGACGCAGGTGTTTACCTTCGGCCAACAGCCAGGAATCCATGTCTTGCAACGCAGAACTGAAATGATAAGGGTCTTCTTCAATCACTGGCTCGGTGTCTTCGGTGTAACGGATACGTAAAGCGTAATCGGGCGCATCATCGGGCAAAACGGCCACAAAGAAACCGCGTTCATCAATTTTTTCAGACGGCACGATGAGTTCGCCGCTGCGGCGGTTCACGATATCCACGCTTACTGCGCCGGGAATCAAAACGCGCACTACTTCATCGCCCTCTGCAAGGCGGTGTCGTCCCAGATAAGCGAACACATCGCTATGGGTGGCAAGAAACAGGCTTTCGACCGTATCGCGCTCGATTTGGTCAAGTTCATGATAAGCCTTGATTTGGCTGTTTGTTTTCATGCGTACCTCGTCAATAATGGCAAGTTGGCCGCCCATGAGGCGGTGTTGTAGGAAATCTTCCAAAGAAACCGGCATTTTTTGCGCCCAGTTCGGATAGCCTTCGGTTACACCCGGGACATTCAGATTGTCGATGACGCCCAGTAGGTTTTCCAGTTGTACGGCGTAAAGCTTGCTGCGGCTCAATGCGCCGTATTTGTGCAAAGCCGCCAGCAAGGTTTCATCGGCTTTTGCCGGCATTTGTACGTCTGCACCCAGACAGCCGGTTTCTTTCAATTTGTCCAGCAAATCGGCTTTATCGTGTTCGCGCTCATCCAAGGCCGTCTGAAAAGCGGCTGCATCAGGCAAAGTACCGAGTTTGAACATCGTATCCAAATCTTTGCCTATCCAATAACCTGCCAAGGGTGCGACATCGTGGGTACTGATGACCGTAATCGCCTGCTCGGGGTATTCGTCAGGTAATTGAAAACCGTTCCAGCCCTTGCTGAAATACATCACTTTGTAGGAGAACACTTGATAGCGGTTGAGCAGATAACGCGCTTGATCGGGTACCGTCCCCAAATCCTCGCCGATAATGACGCAACGGTTGCGCTGGCTTTCCAATGCCAAAATGGCAAAAGTCACTTCGGCATCGTAATGCACATATGCGCCGAAATCTGCTGTTTTATCCTTTAAAACCCACCACAAACGACACAATGCCATCACATGGTCAATCCGCAACACGCCATACAGACGCATATTTTCGCGCAACAGATGGGCAAACTTTTCATAGCCCGTATGCTTCAACATCGACGGATTAAGCGGCGGCAAATCCCAATTCTGCCCTGTCGGCCCTAAAGGATCGGGCGGCGCACCGACCGATACGTCCATACAATAATCTTGGCGGTTTAACCAAGTATCCGCGCTACCTCGCGCCACGCCGACCGCTAAATCGCCGTAAATGCCGAGTTTGACACCGTATTCGGCAGCGGCTTGGTTAACTTCTTGCAATTGCTCCGCGCAAAGCCATTGCAGCCACATATAAAAACGGATTTCCCGCTCATGACTGCGCTCGAATTTTTCTACTGCTTCGCCATCAGGTTGATGAAATTCAGACGGCCATGACTGCCAACCCACTTGTCCAGGACGGCTGTAATACTGGTCCAAAGCCTCAAACAAACCGAAGCCCTGTAAGGCTTTGCCTTTTTCCATCACAAACGATTCAAATGCAGCACGCTCATTTTCCGCGGCTTCACAAGTATCTTGTTCAAATGCATTAAACGCCATTTGCAGCGCATCACGTTTGCATGCCCAAACCGCGGTATAAGTCACCGTTTCCGTGATACGCAAAGCAGCGATGCGCTGACGGATTTTCGGTTGCGCCAGCCAGTTTTTCAGTTGCTCGTTATAAGTAAACGCCCCGACTTTCTCTATATCCAAATAAATCGGATTGAGCCATTCGCGCGAAGAAGGGCTATACGGGCTGGCAAAGGCAGGCTTGCTGGTAAACAAGGCGTGCAAAGGGTTGATACCGACAAAATCCAGCTTTTTCTCTGCAGCATATTTCATCAGGTTCAGCAAATCGGTAAAGTCGCCTATGCCCCAGTTGCGCTCGGAACGCAGGCTGTACAAATGCATGGTCAAACCATTCATCCGTCCGCCATTGGCAAGCAGTTTGGGTTGATAAACCGATTCAGGCGCAACAATCAGGCGTACAAGGCGACATTTGCCGCCGGTCTCGGCCGACAAAGTGTAATAACCGCAAGCCAGTTGGGGCAGCTTAATCCAAAGCGTATCGTTGTCGCCCAGATACAAAGTCAAGGTCTGGCACTCATCCGCCTCATCAATCAATACGACCGCTTCCGCACCATGAAATTCAGACGGCATCTGTAAAGATTCTTCGCCATTTTCATGCGCAACCATCGTATTCAAATAAAGGCCATCTGAATCCGGTTTGCTTTTATCCAAAACAGCAACAATCGATTCCAAAACTTCCGTTTTGGTCACACGATAAGTGCCGTTGATGTCGTGATAACCTAAATCAATACCGGCCTGTACCGCCTGCTGCTCCAATGTTTCACTCATTGTATTCTGCCTGTTTTACCAATATCAGAATCTTAATACAGATTCTGCCGCACCGTGATATGTAATTCATTGTAGTATCAAACAAACCCCATATTTCCCCGCTTGATTTGACCTGAGCCAAAATTTCCTATTTATCTGTCTTGTAAAAACTTAAAGGCCGTCTGAAAAGGAAGGTTTCATTCCTTTTCAGACGGCCTTCATCATGCTTCAAGCCTGATTAGTGGTGGTGATGACCGTGCGGGCCATGTACGTGACCGTGGGCAATTTCTTCCTCAGTCGCATCGCGTACACCTTCAACGGTCGCTTTGAACAATACTTTCATACCGGCCAAAGGATGGTTGCCGTCTACTACGGCTTTACCGTCGGCAACATCGGTTACACGATAAATCAATACATCGCCTGTTTCCGGATCATCGGCTTCAAACATCATGCCGACTTCAACTTCAACAGGAAATACGCTTACATCTTCAATGCGCACCAACTCAGGATCTTGCTCGCCGAAAGCATCATCGGGCGACAAAGCCACTTCGACGGTATCGCCTACATTTTTGCCGTGCAACGCTTCTTCCACCAAAGGGAAAATACCGTCATAACCGCCATGCAAGTAAGCAATCGGCTCTTCGGTTTTGTCCAACAACTGGTTGTTTGCATCGTACATTTCATAATGCAGGGAAACTACGGAATTTTTAACAATAGACATCATGTCGTCCTTAATCAATATTTATAAAGTCAAGTTCAGGCTATTCTATCACAGCTGTAACTAAACAATCGGTTTACCTTAAACAAATACTTTTAGCAAACACAACAAAACCGAAAAAGTCCATATAAAAAACAAAATCGAATGATTCCAATCCATAAAAGTTGCTTTTTCACAACACAAAGTTGCTAAATTACAAAAATTTCCCTAAACGCAAAAACATTCCAAACCCTTAAAACCTATAACAAATAAAAATACACAACTCATTGAATACAATGTATTTTTAAAATCTTCATTAATAATGAATATTTTTAGATGATTTTTCGCGCGCCAATATGATTTACATTATTTTCACTATTTTCGTATTGATTTTAGCCGGCAAACGGTTACGCAACGTTGCATTGACCTATCCCGTGGGGCATAATATTGAAAAATTCAGCAATGAATTTCTACTGTATAGGCCGTCTGACGGCTATTTTTAGTTTAAATCGATTTAAAAAAGGTTCTTAAAAATGAAAAAATCTCTGTTCGCTGCTGCTTTGTTGTCTTTAGCTTTGGCCGCTTGTGGCGGTGCTGATAAAGCTGCTGAAACTGCTGCTTCTGCCGCTTCTGCTGCTTCCGAAGCCGCTGCATCTGCTACTGAAGCTGCTGCATCTGCTACTGAAGCTGCCGCTTCTGCTGCTACCGAAGCTACTGAAGCTGCTGCATCTGCTACTGAAGCCGCTGCTTCTGCTGCTTCTGAAGCTGCTAAATAATATTCTTTTGAATATAAGAAAAGCAGGATACCATTGCGTATCCTGCTTTTTTACATTCCTCACACTCCCCTTCCCGACTTTTCCGCCTGACTGCCATGCACCTTCACGACCGTTTTGCAACGTTTCTTTCCGCCTCTGAAATCATCGAAGCCACTCCGGCCTTGTTAAACGACCAACGCCGCCGTTTTGTTTCTTCGCCGGATATTGTCTTACAGCCGAACTCTGTCGAAAGCGTGCAGAAAATCATGCGTTTCTGTTTTGAAAACCGCATCCGCGTCACCCCGCAAGGTGGCAATACCGGATTATGCGGCGCAACGGTAACCACCGAGGGCGTACTGCTCAACCTCTCCAAGCTAAACCGTATCCGTGATATCAACCTTGCCGACAACAGCATGACGGTTGAAGCTGGAGTAATTTTGCAAAATGCTCAAAAGGCGGCAGCCGAAGCCGGACGACTGTTTCCACTCAGCCTTGCCAGCGAAGGCTCTTGCCAAATCGGCGGCAATATCGCCTGTAATGCCGGCGGTTTGAATGTCTTGCGTTACGGCAGCATGCGTGATTTGGTATTGGGTTTGGAAGTCGTTTTACCAAACGGCGAACTGGTTTCCCACCTTCAGCCCCTGCACAAAAACACGACCGGCTACGACTTGCGCCATCTTTTTATCGGCAGTGAAGGAACATTGGGCATCATTACCGCCGCCACACTCAAACTCTTTGCCCAGCCCAAAACCAAAGCGACCGCATGGGTAGGTTTAGACGATATTGAATCCGCCGTTTCGCTTTTAACTGCGGTACAAGGCCATTTTGCCGAACGCTTGATCAGCTTCGAGCTGATCAGCCGCTTTGCCCTCGATTTATCTTCGGAATTCAGCCAACTCAAAAAGCCTGCCGACGCGGAATGGCATATTTTGATTGAACTTGCAGATTCCATTCCCGATGCCGGACTGGATGAAAAACTTGCCGAATTTCTCTATCAAAACGGGTGGGAAAACAGTATCTTGGCGCAATCCGAGCAAGAGCGTTCCGACTTATGGACCTTACGTGAAAATATTTCCGCTTCCCAACGCAAACTCGGTACCAGCATCAAACACGACATCGCCGTCCCTATCGCCCAAGTGGCCGCCTTTGTCCGCCAATGCGCCCCTGCCTTGGAAATCCATTTCCCCGGCATACAAATTGTCTGCTTCGGACATTTAGGCGACGGCAGCCTACATTACAATACATTCCTGCCCAACGTATTGAGCAACGAAGCCTACCAATACGAAGACGCCGTCAATACCATTGTTTATGAAAACATCCTTGCCTGCCACGGTACGATTGCCGCAGAACACGGCGTAGGCATCATCAAAAAACATTGGCTGCCCCGCGTACGTACACAGGCCGAACTCGTTCTGATGCATGCTATCAAAAATCAACTTGACCCTTATGGCATCATGAATCCGGGCAAACTCCTGCCTTCTCTGGATTAAGTAATATAAAAAGGCCGTCTGAAACATTTCAGACGGCCTTTTATCTTATCCAAACTATTTCAATGCCGTTTTCCAATCCAATCCGCCCAACGACGGTACCTGTATCACTTCATTGGTATCCAAATTGACCGCTGTCAGCTCTCCGCCCCACAACGCGCCGGTATCCAAAGCAATGACCTGATCGGTATTAACGTAGCCCAATGACGACCAATGTCCAAACACGGTAATATAATCCAAATTCTGCCTATCAGGCGCTTTAAACCAAGGGCGCAGGTAAAGCGGCATTTTTTTTAAAGTGGATTTATATTCGTAATCCAATTCGCCTTTGTACGTCAGCGCACGCATACGGGTAAAGACGTTGATAATCATGCGTAGACGCTCATAGCCTGTCAAATCATCTGTCCACTCGGTCGGCTTGTTGCCGTACATTTTGCCAAAAAATTTCCTGTACTTTTTACCTTGCAATTCATCCTCAGCTTCACGGGCAAGGCTTTCGGCCTTATCAACCGACCATTGAGGCAAAATACCGGCATGCACCATCACATGCCTGTCGCCGCGCACCAAAAGCGGTTGATGACGCAGCCAGTCCAATAGGGATTGACTCTCGGGATGGGTCAAAATCGGCTCAACCGTATCGCTGCGCTTGAGCGTTCCTTCACCGCAACCGACGGCCAAAAGATGTAAATCATGATTGCCCAAAACCATTTGCACGCTGCTGTCATGCTCTTTGGCAAATTTCAGGGTTTCCAATGACTTTGGGCCGCGATTGACAATATCGCCGACCAGCCAAAGGGTGTCCGTACCATGATTAAAGCCGATTTTGGCAAGCAACAAAGTCAGCTCGTCAAAACAGCCTTGAATGTCTCCGATTGCGTAATGTGCCATTATTATTGTTTTCCGTTGTTATTCTTTTCAGACGGCCTCAAGCCCAGCCCAGGCCGTCTGAAAACATCAATTATGCATTTAAAACCAATACTGCCTCTGCTTCAACCTGAACGCCTTTAGGCAGGCTGGCCACGCCAACCGCCGCACGTGCAGGGAAAGGTTGTTCGATAAATTCAGCCATCACTTCATTGAACACGGCAAAGTTAGCCAAATCAGTCAAATAAGCATTGAGTTTGACGATATCATTTAAAGAACCGCCGGCTGCTTCGGCTACGGCTTGCAGGTTTTTAAATACTTGCACGGCTTCTGCCCGGAAGTCGCCATTGCCGACCACAGTCATCGTAGCCGGATCCAAAGGAATCTGACCGCTCATATAAACCGTATCGCCTGCGCGGACTGCTTGGCTGTATGCGCCAATCGCGGCAGGGGCTTTGTCGGTATGAATAATGGTTTTAGACATGATATTCTCCTCAAGTAGAAATGTCAGAAACAGGGGGAAGCTTCGAATTTTACTTTCAACAGAAATACGTTTCAATAAAAGCATTCAATTAATGCGTTTAGCCCGTCTTGTTCTTCCTCGATTTTAAACCTACAATCCCACACATTATTCATTTCAAAGCCGAAATTATTATGTTTTTTGTCTTATCCCCAGCCAAAAACCTCAACGAAAAAGACCCCTCCCCCGTCAGCAGCTTTACCCAGCCCGACCTTCTACCCGAAGCGGAAATCCTGATGCAGGAGTTGCGTCAGCTTGCCCCCCAACAAATCGCCGAGCTGATGCATGTTTCCGACAAAATCGCCCTGCTCAACGCCGAACGCAATGCCGCATGGCACACGCCGTTTACGCCTGAAAACGCCAAACAAGCCGTATTTATGTTCAACGGCGACGTCTATGAAGGCATTGCCGCCGATACGCTCAAACCGAAACAAATCGACTACCTGCAACAACACGTCCGTCTGCTCTCCGGCCTATACGGCGTACTGCGCCCGCTCGACTTGATGCAGCCCTACCGCTTGGAAATGGGCACAGCCTTTACCAACACGCGCGGCAAAAACCTCTACGAATTTTGGGGCGATAAAATCACCGACCTGCTCAACCAAACGCTGAAGCAGGCAGGCAGCGACGTTTTAATCAACCTCGCCTCACAAGAATATTTCAAATCCGTCAACACCAAAAAACTCAACGCACGCCTGATTACGCCGATTTTTAAAGACGAGAAAAACGGCAAATACAAAATCATCAGCTTCTACGCCAAGCGTGCGCGCGGTTTGATGGTGCGCTACGCGGCAGAACACGGCATTACCGAGCCTGAAATGCTCAAAAACTTCGACTACGAAGGCTATTCATTCAATGAAGCAGCTTCAAACGAAGCCGAATGGGTATTCATGCGTAAAGAACAATCTAAATAAAAACAGAATCCTAGATATTTTTTCTAAAATACCTCTTGGCAAAGGCCGTAAGTTCCATTAGTATTACGGCTTCAAGAACGGAAGCGTGGCAGAGCGGTTTAATGCAACGGTCTTGAAAACCGTCGAGGGTTGATAGCCCTCCGTGAGTTCGAATCTCACCGCTTCCGCCATTCTTGATATTTTTTATCCAGTAAAAATGAAATGCGAGACTTGATGATTCAAGTCTTTTTTTATTTTCAAATCCAAAGAATACCCAAGGGCCGTCTGAAACTTTCTATAACGCAGTTTCAGACGGCCTAAAACCTTTAAAACTCCCCCAAATCCCTAAAGTCCTACCCAGACATTTAGGAATTTGAGGGATTTTTGCCAAGGTCTCCGCTTTTCTAATCTTTGCCGTCAATGGTATCTGCCTACCCATCACCAATGCGGAATTTTTGCTCAACCATGTGGGGCTTTTCCTATGCCGACGCGATCGTGCATTTTGCCTCAGAGCCGTGTGCTGCCGTATCATTTGCGGTAGGGTTTGCTGCATATTCTGAGCTGTTGCCAAAGAGTACTGCCGTTGCTTTTATCTTGGAGAAGGTCGCGGTAAACGGCATTATGATGGGGTGTCATTCGATGATGGTGTGGTGGTAGGACAGGTCTTGAATGTGATATCGTTCTTCTTGGGTCAGTTGAGTGTCGCTCAGGGTAATCTTTCTTATAGGAAAGGCTGTATGCTGCTACATACCGAACTTTTCCGTTATGGAAAGTTTGCCCTTCAAATCCGAATCTGCTGGCCTCTATTTATCATTATTTAATCGCTACAAGGATATTTAAATGAAACGGGAAACCATTGCCCTGCATGCAGGCTATCAATCCGAACCAACTACCAAATCCGCTGCTGTCCCCATTTACCAAACCACTTCCTACACTTTCGACAACACGCAACACGGCGCAGACTTGTTCAACCTTGATGTAGCGGGCAATATCTACACCCGTATGATGAATCCGACCACTGCCGTTTTGGAAGAACGCGTTGCCCGTTTGGAAGGCGGTATCGCCGCATTGGCTGTCGCCAGCGGTATGGCGGCAATTACCTATGCCGTTCAAACCTTGGCTGAAGCAGGCGACAACATCATTGCAACCAAAACCCTCTACGGCGGCACATACAATTTCTTTGCTCACAGCCTGCCGCGCCAAGGCATAGAAGTACGCTTTATCGATCCGGCCAAACCCGAAGAAATCGCCGCCAATACCGACAGCCGCACCAAACTGGTGTATTGCGAATCTATCGGCAATCCTGCCATCAATGTCGTTGATATTCCAGCATTCGCCCAAGCCGCGCACGCTCAAGGGCTACCACTAATGGTGGACAACACCGTTGCTACGCCTACATTGTTCCGCCCGATAGAACACGGAGCCGACATTGTTATCCAATCTCTGACAAAATACATCGGCGGCCACGGCACAACGATTGGCGGTGCCATTATCGACGGCGGCAAATTCCAATGGGCAGGCAATCCGCGTTTTGAAAAAACCTTCAATCAGCCTGATCCGTCTTACCACGGCGTAAACTACTGCGAACATTTTGGTGCGGCAGCCTATATCGCCCGTGCCCGTGTCGTCCCATTGCGTAATACCGGTGCCGCCCTGTCTCCGCACAGCGCATTTTTACTGCTTCAAGGTTTGGAAACCCTCGCCCTGCGTATGGAACGTCATTGCGAAAACGCCCTAAAAGTAGCCGAATTCTTAAAGAAACATCCGCGGGTCGAATGGGTGAACTATCCTGCACTGCCTGACAGTCCGTATAAAGCTTTGATTGACCGCGACTACGGCGGAAAAGCCTCAGGTTTGCTGAGTTTTGGTATTAAAGGCGGTCGTGAAGCCGGCGCGAAATTCATTGACGCACTGCAACTCTTCCTGCGTTTGGTGAATATCGGCGATGCCAAATCGCTGGCTACCCATCCTGCCACAACGACCCACCGTCAGCTTGACGATGCAGAACTCGCCGCAGCAGGCGTCAGCCCCGACATGGTACGCCTGAGCGTGGGTATCGAGCATATCGACGATTTGCTTGCCGACTTGGCGCAGGCATTGGATGCCGTACAGGCATAAGCAATCGCTCATTAGATGAAAAAAGCCTCCGCTTAAAAAGGCCGTCTGAAAATTTCTTTTCAGACGGCCTTTTCCTTTTCTACAAATCAAATGCGGCGTTAATCAAACGTTTGGTGTAATCGTTTTGCGGATGGTGGAAAATCTGATCCGCGCTGCCGTACTCAACCATTTCGCCCTGCTTCATCACGATCACATTATCGCTAACGGCGCGCACGACAGACAAATCATGACTGATGAACATATAAGTCAGGCCGTATTTCTTTTGCAAATCGCGCAAAAGCTCGACTACTTTGGATTGTACGGAACGGTCAAGTGCAGAAGTCGGCTCGTCCAAAAGAATGAATTTCGGGCGCAGGATAACGGCGCGTGCAATAGCTATACGCTGACGCTGGCCGCCGGAGAATTCATGCGGATAACGGTTGAGCGCGTCAAGCGGCAGGGACACTTCCTTCATGACTTCCAAAACGCGCTGGATACGTTCTTTTTTAGTCATCTCAGGATGATGAACCGTCAAACCTTCACCAATAATTTCACCAACTGTAAGGCGTGGGGAAAGCGAACCGAACGGATCTTGGAACACAATTTGCCGTTGCGATTTCAGACGGCATGCTTCCTCGGCTGTATAGTTTTTCAGGTCTTTGCCTTCAAAGAAGATATGGCCGGTATAAGGCAGCATCTGCATGACGGCTTTGCCCAGCGTGGATTTTCCGGAACCGGACTCGCCGACAACGCCCAATGTTTCCCCTTCTTTTATTTTGAGGCTGATGCCTTTGACGGCGTCGAAAGTTTTGAGCGGCTTGCCAAAAAAGCTTTGCTTCAATACGAAAGAAACATTGACATTATCGGCATCGATTAACACACCGGCGTTGTTTTCTTCCGGCTCTTTCATGCCTTTGGGAATGGCATTGATGAGTTCGGCGGTATATTCGTGCTTCGGATGGGCAAAAACTTCTTTGATTTTGCCGCGCTCGACAATTTCGCCGTTACGCATGACGCAGACGGTTTTGGAATAGTGTTCCGCCAAACCCAAATCGTGGGTAATGAAGATAATCGCCATGCCCATTTGCTGTTGCAAATCGTGGAGCAAATCGAGAATCTCGGCTTGAATGGTCACATCCAAAGCCGTGGTCGGCTCATCGGCAATCAGCAAGTCAGGTTCATTAATAAGCGCCATGGCAATCATAATGCGTTGCAACTGACCGCCGGAAAACTCGTGAGGATATTGTTTCATGCGGCGCTCAGCTTCTTTGATGCCCACACGCTCCAGCAATTCCAATGCTTTCTGCCCTGCTTCTTTTTTGCCAAGCTTTTTATTGTGCACACGCGCCGCTTCAATTAGCTGCGCACCGATACGCATAAACGGATTGAGCGAGGTCATCGGCTCTTGAAAAATCACGCTGATGCGGTTGCCGCGCAAATCACGCAGGGTTTTCTCATCGGCATCCAAAATGGAAATGCCGTCAAAAGTAATGCGCGAATCTTTGCCATAACGGGCAAATTTCTCAGGCAACAGGCGCATAATGGACATGGAGGTTACGGACTTGCCCGAGCCGGATTCGCCGACCAAAGCCAATGTTTCGCCCTCTGCCACTTTAAAGCTGACATTACGAACGGCATGCACGGTTTTCTCATGCAGTTCGAAATCGATGTCCAGATTTTCTACAACCAGTAACTGTTTTGTCATTTTGATTATCCTTTTGGTTGCGGTTTAGCGGTCTTTCGGGTCAAGCGCATCGCGCAGGCCGTCGCCGATAAAGTTGAAACAGAACAAAGTGGTTACCAAGAAGAAACTTGGCACGAGCAGCTGCCAAGGTGCGGCTTCCATCGAAATTGCGCCTTCTTGCAGCATCGAACCCCAACTGGTCATCGGCTCTTGCACGCCCAAGCCCAAGAAGCTCAAGAAGGATTCAAACATAATCATGCCCGGCACCAGCAAAGAGGCATACACCATCACCACGCCCAAAACATTCGGAATAATGTGGCGCGTCACGATTTTACGTTTTGCCACGCCGCTCACACGTGCCGCTTCGACAAACTCTTTATGCTTCAAGCTCAAGGTTTGGCCGCGCACGATACGCGCCACGTCCAGCCAAGACACCAAACCCACGGCGGCAAAAATCAAAAGCAAGTTGCGGCCGAAGAATGTGGTCAGCAGAATGACGAAAAACATAAACGGAAACGCGTTCAAAATTTCCAAAAAGCGCATCATCAGCGAATCGAGCTTACCGCCGATAAAGCCGGCAATCGCGCCATAAAGCGTACCGATGACAACAGCCACCAATGCGCCGGCCACACCGACCAGCAAGGAAATACGTCCGCCGGTTGCCGCACGCGACAGCAAATCGCGGCCGAGCAAGTCCGTACCCAGATAGTGATGGGTAGAAAAGGACGGTGGAATCTGCATATTGTCCCAGTCGGTGAAGTCGTAGGTGTAGCGGACAATCCATGGCGCCACAATCACAAAAATGCTGATCAGCAACAGGATGATAATGCTGTACACCGCCGCTTTGTTTTGTTTAAAACGCCGCCATGCATCGCTCCACAGGCTTTTGCCGTGTACTTGGGCGTATTCTGCTGCCTCTGCAAGGGCCTGAGTCTGCTTCTTTTTAAATAACATAATGTTCTCTCTCGCTTTTTATTCTTTCTTCAGACCGTCTGAACGTTTCAGACGGCCTTTGCGCAAATGGGATTAATAACGGATTTTCGGGTCAATAATGGCATACAGAATATCGAGGATGGCGTTGAACAAAATGGTCATAATGCCGACCAAAATCGTCAAACCCAAAATCATGCCGTAGTCGCGGTTGAGCGCGCCGTTGACAAATAATTGTCCGACGCCGGGAATACCGAACACGTTTTCAATCACAATGGAGCCGGTGATGATGCCGACGAATGCCGGGCCTAAGAAAGAAACAATCGGCAACATAGCTGGGCGCAGCGCATGGCGCAGGATGATGCGGCTCATGGGCAGGCCTTTGGCGCGTGCCGTGCGGATAAAGGGGCTGTTCAATACTTCAATCATCGCGCCGCGCGTAATCCGCGCGATACTGGACACATAACCGATGGACAAAGTAACGACGGGCAAAATCAGGTTCATCAGTGCGCCATCGTTCCAGCCGCCCGCAGGCAGCCATTGCAGTCTGACGGCAAACACCAGCACCAATACCGGCGCCATCACAAAACTGGGGACAACGATACCGGTCATCGCACCGCTCATCAGCGAATAATCCAGCCAACTGTTTTGTTTTAAGGCGGCGATGATACCGATAAACATGCCGAAGATGGCGGCAATCAAAAAGGCGTAGAAGCCAAGTTCTGCCGATACCGGCAGGGATTGGGCAAGCAACTCATTAACGCTGAAATCTTTATATTTGAACGACGGCCCCAAATCCCCCTGCGCCAACTGCTTGAGGTAGTGGAAATATTGGAGGTACATCGGATCATTGAGGTGGTATTTGGCTTCGATGTTGGCCATGACCGCAGGCGGCAGATTGCGTTCGCCTGTGAACGGGCTGCCCGGTGCGAGCCGCATCAGGAAAAACGATACGGTAATCAACACCAGCATGGTCGGGATGGAAGCACATATCCGTTTGATGATGAATTTCAACATAATCAGGCTGTCCTGTCTGAACATACCGGACTCGTGAAAACAAGCTGACCTGAAGCGGAAATCGGATGAATGGCAGCAGGCGTCTGTAACGTCGCCGCGCCGGTTTCTCTCTCTATTCCGACCGGGTTATTGTTTTTATTCGGAGTCGGGTAAGGTTTTTTAGTTTTTAGATAATTATTGTTATAAGGCCGTCTGAAACTTTGTATCCGCCGTTTCAGACGGCCTTTCAAGTTAACGCGCCAAAGGTTCGGTGCGTTCAATCAGCCATGCTTTGGCCGCGCCTTCTGTCAAAGGCTCAAGACGGCGGCGCACTTCGGCGTGATATTGGTTCAGCCATTCGATTTCGCTGCCGGTCATCAGTTTGGTATCAATCAGGCGCGTATCGATTGGGCAGAGGGTAACGGTTTCAAAATACAGGAATTTGCCAAACTCAGTTTCCTCAGGGTTTTCAACCGGACGATTGATTACCAAACTTTCGATACGGATACCCCACTTGCCCGGACGGTAAAGACCCGGCTCGTTAGAGGTCAGCATGCCTGACTTCATCGCGTGATGCGGTTGCGGTACGGCGGCAACGGCAATGCTTTGCGGGCCTTCATGCACATTGAGGAAATAGCCCACGCCATGGCCGGTACCGTGACCGTAATCGCATTGCGCCTGCCAGAGTGATTTGCGGCAGATGGCATCAATCATCGGGCCTTTGATGTTTTCAGGGAAAATGGTTTCCGCCAGAGAAATATGAGCTTTCAGCACCAAAGTGTAATCGCGCTTCATGGCCGCACTCGGATTGCCGACGGGCACCACGCGCGTGATGTCGGTCGTACCACCCCAATATTGGCCGCCGGAGTCAATCAGCAGCATACCGTCGCCTTTGATTTTGCTGTTGTTTTCCGGTGTCGCGCTGTAATGAGGCAAGGCGGCATTGGCATTGTAGCCGGCGATGGTGTCGAAACTTGGCGAAATAAAGCCGGGACGTTGGCTGCGGTGTTTGTAGAGCATGCCGTCGATGTCCAACTCGCTCAATTCGCCGCCGTCTGCCAAGATTTGTTCAAACTCGGCAAAGAAGCCGCACAATGCTGCGCCGTCTTCCGCCATGGTATTGCGGATATGGGCGATGTCGGCATCAGATTTGACTGATTTGAAGAATGTGCTTGGGTGGATGGCTTCAATCAAACGAACGTCTTCAGGCAGGCGGCGCAAAGTACCGACGGCGGTTTTGTTCGGATCAATCAGCAATGCGCCCTTAACGCCAGCCAAATAGTCTGCCGCTTGCGCATAAGGCAACACTTCAAAACCTGCCGCTTTCAAAGCTTCGGCAGATTCGGCTTTCAGACGGCCTGCATCGGTAAACAATACGGCTTTGTCTTGGCTGATAAACAGATGAGATAAGAACACAGGGTTGAACGGCACATCGTCGCCGCGCAGATTGGTAATCCAAGCGATGTCGTCCAAAGAAGAAACCAAATGCGCATCTGCGCCCTGCTCCTTCATGGCCGCACGGATACGGGCCAGTTTTTCGGCCGCAGTTTCGGAAACGTAATCGGGATGGTGAACGTAGATTTCCTGAGTCGGCAATGCAGGACGGTCGTCCCACACTTCGTCCAACAAGGTTTCTGGGTATTCAAGGCGGATGTTTTTGGCGGCAAGTGCCTGTTTCAAACCGCGCTCGCCGCTGAGTGCGAACATATCGGCAGGCGCGCCGACTACTGCGCCCTCGGGCAGATTTTGTGCCAGCCACTCGGTATAAGGCGCATCAACGCCCATTTTTTGCAGCTCGATGCCGTTTGGCGCAAGCTGTTGGCCGGCCTGTTCCCAATAGCGGCTGTCCGTCCACACGCCTGCTTTATCGGCGGTTACCACCAAAGTGCCGGCCGAACCGGTAAAGCCGGAAAAATCGCGGCGTGCCTGCCAATGCTCGGGCAGGTATTCGGAAAGGTGTGGATCGGCGGAAGGAATGACAAACGCGTCCACGCCATGTTTTTTCATGGCTTCACGTAAAGCGGACAAACGTTGTTGTACAGATTTCATGTGTTATGTCTCCTATTGTTTCAGACGGCCCCTGTCATCAAGGCCGTCTGAAAGCTTGTGCTGTCTATCATCAATCTATTTTTTCGGTGCGAACGACCAGCTCTTGACCGTATAGTTCCGCAAAGGGTCTTTGTCGGAATAGCCGATAATATCGGGTTTGACCATACGCACTTCAACCTGATGATACAGCGGAATCAGTGCAGCGTCTTCTTGAAGCTGCTTCTCTGCATCGGCATAAAGCTGGCTGCGCGCTTCCTTGCTGACACCATCTTTCAGCGTATTGTTCATAAATGTATCAAACGCCGCGCTTTTGTAGCGGAATGCATTGTTTGAATTGTTGGATTTCAAGATATTGAGCATGCCTGCCGGATCGTTGAAATCGGAACACCAGCCGCTGAACGAAACCTTGAAATTGCCTTGTGCGCGCGTATCCAAATAAGTTTTCCATTCCTCGTTGGACAAAGTCGGACGTATAAACGGAATGGCGGCCTTCCACACCGACTGCACGGCAGTGATTTGTTTTTTAGACGCTTCGCTGGTGCTGTACAAAATATCGAACTCAAGCGGATGCTCATCGTTGTAGCCTGCTTCGTTCAACAGTTTACGAGCGGTTTCGATGCGTTTTTCAGGCGTCCACTCTTTCCACTCCGGATAAACAGGAATCACGCCCTGCATTTGCGGCGGTGTCAATTGGAAGGCAGGCGTATCGCCGCGGCCGCCCACTTTGACGACAATGTCGCGGCGCGTCAGCATATTAAGTGCCTTGCGGACGCGCGGATCATTAAACGGCGCCGCTTCGTGGTTCGGCTCCAAATACCAGCTGCACAAGGAAGTTGTACGTTTCACTTGTCCCGGAAACTCAATATCCGCCACTTTGACCTGATCGCTGGGAATGCCGTAAGTTACATCAATTTCATTGGCGCGATAACGGTTGTACTCGCCGCTGCCTGACAGAAAAACCGCCTTTGGAATGGCCACTTTGTCTTTATCGTAATAATTGGGATTACGTTCCATATTGATGTGGCTGTTGACTTTCCAATCCGTTAACAGATAAGCGCCACTGGAAACATAATGACCGGGCTGCGTCCACTTATTGCCGTATTTTTCGACAGTGGCGCGATGAACTGGGAAAGTGAATTGCTGAATCAGCATATCGGGGAAATAAGGTACCGGCGCAATCAGCGTAAATTGCAGGGTTTTTGCGTCCAACGCCTTGACACCCAATGTCTCAGGCTTGGCTTTGCCGTTTAATATATCTTCCGCATTTTCCACTTGGGCATCGACCAAATAGCTGCCGAAAGGTGCGCCGGTGGCTGGATCGGCAAGACGGCGAAAGCTGTACACGAAATCTTCGGCGGTAATCGGATCGCCATTGCTCCATTTGGCATCACGCAGATGGAAGGTCCAAATACGCTCGCCCTCGCTCTCCCATTTTTCCGCCAAAGCAGGAATGGTTTTACCTTCGGCATCCGTACCGACCAAACCATCCATCAACTGACGGATAATCGCACCGGCCGCCATATCGCCACTCATTTGAGGATCCAGCGTACCCGGCTCAACACCGTTGCTGACCACCACGCGCTCATAATCGGTACGTTTAAACTCAGGAGCAGGCTTAACATCGCGGCTGCACGCCGACAATGCGAATACGGCAGCCAATGATGCAGCCAACAGCGGATAGGTTTTTCCGGCCATATTTCATTCCTTCTTTTGGGTATTCTTCTTTTTCAGACGGCCTAATTATTCAAACTACACTCAACTACATTTATTTAGAAGTTCTCCAGCATAGTTAAATCATCTATTTCAAACCATGAAAATAGTGTTTTAAACCACATATTCCATCGAAATAATAATAGCCGTCTAAGATTGTCGGCAAATTAACACAAAAATACGTAACTGAAAACTATTTTTCAATTTATCCTACGATAAGTTACAAATGTATTGATTTTTTATGATTTGTCAAATAAGATTATCCGAACTCTTTCGCCATAAGCAAGAAAAAGACATAAAAAGGAGAATCAAATGAAGAAGTTATCTTACTTTATTGCCACTGCCCTCATAGGCTCTTCCATAAGCGCCGCCCACGCCGAACCTAAAATGAGCGGCACCATCTACATCATGACCGAGGTCGAACACAACAATAAAACCAGTGTAACCTCTACAACCATTTCCGATAAAAGTTCCAGTCTTTATCTCTCCGATGAAGTACGACTCAACAACGACTTATGGCTGAAATGGCAACTTGGCTCCTTTATTTACTTCGATTCCGACCGCTGGGGCGGCTGGGGTACTGCCGACTCATACGTCGCGCTCAACAGCTACAAAAACCTCGGCACCGTCAAAATGGGCTACATCAGTACGCCCATGAACAGCATTTATCTGAACCCGTTCGACACCAACAGCCCGATTTTGGAGTTCGGCAAAATTTCCCGCTTCGGCCAACGCCGTGTTTCCATGGCTTATGAGTCGCCTTGGAAAAACGGCTTCCAATTCAAATTCAACGTTTCCCCCGGTTCCAATGCCGCGCGCAATAACAACAACTGGAATCCGGACAAAAAACGTGACGGTGACTGGGTCTTCGGCTGGGGTGTGGACTACTACCACCCCAACAACGGCTTTAACGCGCACTACGCTGCCGAATACGCACCCAACGACTCTCCGACCGAAACCAAAGACTTCCAAGCCCACGCATTCATGGCCGGATACAGCAAAGACAAAATCTCCGTCGATGCCGCGTTCCAATACGCCAAAAATACTTGCGACGGCTTTAGCTGCTGGGGGCCATGGGAGGAGGAGAAGAATGGTATAAAAATAAAACACGAAGACAAAGAAATCAACAACACCAAAGAATTTATGGTGTCGGGTTCATATAAAATCGGCAATTTCAAACCTCAAATCGGCTTTGCCTACGGTAAAAGCTCTATCGGCGAAGACTACAAACACGTCGCCGTCAGCACCGATTACAGCTTCTCCAAACGGACAACTGCCACACTCGGCGCCGGCTGGTTGAAAGAAAACGTCAATCCGAAATACGAAGAAGATTTGCCGAAAAAATCTTCTTACGCCGTGGGCATGGTATTCAAACACCGCTATTAATGCCTGACAGATTAAAGGCCGTCTGAAACAATTTGTTCAGACGGCCTTTTCTACATCCTATAATTAAACTTGCAGCCCACCTTAAAAATCATTACATTGCCCACACTCAAGCAACAAAAACGTCATCATGAACGCCCACCGCACCCTCATCATCTCCGTTTTTATCGTCGCCAGCTGCGGCCTCGCTTATGAGCTCATCATCGCCGCGCTCGCAAGCTATCTTTTGGGCGACAGTATTTTGCAGTTTTCCTCCGTCATCGGGCTTTATCTGTTTTCAATGGGTATCGGTGCCCACCTGACCCAATACATCAAAGATAAAGACGTGTTGCACCGCTTTATCGAAATCGAACTTCTGGTCGGCATCATCGGCGGTATTTCCGCACTGGCATTATTTGTGGCCTTCGGTTTATCCGCCGCCCCGTTCCGCACCCTGCTCTACGCTTTTGTACTGATTGTCGGCATGGTTGTCGGCATGGAAATTCCTTTGGTCATGCGCGTGTTAAACCAAAAAGGTGCGGAATTTAAAGAACTCGTTTCCAAAGTATTGACCTTCGACTACTTGGGCGCACTCGCCGTTTCCCTGCTCTTCCCGCTCCTCCTCGCACCCAAACTCGGCATGGCGCGTTCCGCCCTTTTGTTCGGCATCCTCAACGCCGCCGTTGCCTACCTGACCGCGCGCGTATTCAAAGCCGAGCTACCCCGCTACCGCGCCATCCGCCTGCGCGCGCTGATTGTCTTGTCCGTCCTCGCCGCCGCCTTCGCCTACGCCGACCGCATCTCATTCAAAGCCGAACAAAGCTATTTCGGCGATCCCGTTGTCTATCAAAGCCATTCGCCCTACCAACGGCTGGTCGTGACCCGCTGGAAAGACGACACCCGCCTCTATATCAACGGCAACCTGCAATTCTCCTCACGCGACGAAGCCCGTTACCATGAAGCACTCGTCCTGCCTGCCATGCAGATGGTTCCCAATGCCGAACGCGTCCTGATTCTCGGCGGCGGTGACGGATTGGCGGCACGCGAAGTCTTGAAATATCCGCAGGTCAAAAATGTTACTTTGGTCGATCTCGACCCCGACATGACCGCCACTTTTAGAACCTCCGCCACCTTGAGCGCACTCAACCAAGGCTCGCTGTCCCATCCCAAAATGCACGTCGTCAACGACGATGCCGCCAAATGGCTGGAAGGGTCGTCTGAAAAATTCGACGTTATCATCATCGACCTGCCCGACCCCTCCAATTTCTCGCTGGGCAAACTCTACTCCGTCCCCATGTACCGCCTCGTTGCCCGCCATCTTGAACCGCATGGCAAGATTGTTGTGCAATCCACTTCGCCTTATTTCGCACCCAATGCCTACTGGTCGGTCGTTACCACCCTCGAAGCGGCCAAGTTGAATACCGCGCCATATCATGTCTACGTCCCCTCATTTGGCGAATGGGGATTTGTGTTGGCAGGGTTTGACCAAAACTTCCCCATTCCGCAAAAATTCGACGTACCCACCCGCTATCTCAATGCCCAGACTGTCGCCGAAATGTTCCGTTTTCCGCCCGATATGGCAAGGCGCAAGGTGGAAGCAAATTATTTGAACAACCAAATTCTCGTCAGTTATTTTGAAAGCGATTGGAACAATGTGATGCGATAAAATATCTAAAGGCCGTCTGAAACATCTGTCTTCTTTTATCTCCGTTCAGACGGCCTCATCGCCTGTTTACCCTTTTTCACACAGCATTTGCTTGAAAAAATAAGGTTTATCTTTATCTAGATAGAACACAATCGACACTATCCGTTGAATGAAGGAACAAACTCTTATGCAGTATTTTGGAATCGGTTTTTTGGTTTTAATCTTTTTGGAAATCATGTCCATCGTATGGGTTGCCGACTGGATAGGTGGCGGCTGGACGCTGTTTGTGATGGCCGTCAGCTTTATCAGCGGTATCTTTATGCTGCGCCATACCGGCATTTCCGGCCTTTTGCTCGCAGGCGCAGCCGTCCGCAGCGGCCAAAACATTTCCCTCTATCAAATGCTGTGGCCGATTCGCTATACTGCCGCCGCGGTTTTCCTGCTCAGCCCCGGTTTTATTTCAACCGCCGTTGCCCTGCTCTTGCTGATTCCATTTAAAGGCAACGCGGCCGTTTCTTCTACGCAGTCTTTCCAAAGCCGTCAGACTTACAGCTCCGCCAAAGAGGATGAAGACATTATCGAAGGCGAATATACGGTTACGCGCACCAGCAAAGCCGACAAACCGCAAGACTATATCGAACACAAACCCGATTGACGACTTCCTTTATAAAAGGCCGTCTGAACTAGGAATACCTCAAAAGTGTTTCATATTTCAGACGGCCTTAGTCATTTCTGGGCTTTGAAAATGTAAATATCGGTTTGTAATTCGGTTATTCCGCATAAATCATTTAAAATAAGCAACTATTTTGATTCTAAAAACGACACGGTATCTAATGAACGTTCAACGTCTTTTCCCTCTCTCCCTCAGCTTGATTACCGCCGCTGTTTTATCGGCGTGCGCCACCCAAAACACACCGACTGCTTCGAAAACCGAAACCGTCGTTCAGCCTAAATCTACTTCTATTCCTTCACGCCGCGCCGACAGCGAGTCCAAAGTCCTGTCCGATTACAGCCAATACCAAAGCGCCATCGATGCCGCCAAACGCGGCGACGATGCTTGGGTACAACAATTTTTATCCCAAGCCAGCGACAGCGCAATGGCTGAAAACGTCCGCAACGAATGGCTGAAAACCTTGGGCGCGCGCGGCCAATGGGATTTGTTCCGTCAAGAATTCAGCAAATTGAACGCCGCCGGCGTCGCACAAGAAGTGCAATGTTATGCCGATTTGAGCAGCGGCAATTACAGCAAAGCCACCGAGCTGGTTCGCGTGACCAGCAAACTGCCTGCTGGCTGTACCCGCTTGGTTGAAAGCGCGGCAGCTTCAGGCCGTCTGAACACCAACGACGCATGGCGTCGCGTACGCGGCTTATTGAGTAACAGCCAAACCACAGATGCACGCAATCTCGCCGCCGCATTGGGCAGCCCGTTTGAAGGTGGCGCGCAAGGTGCGACCGAATACAGCCTGTTGAGCGTGATCGGCAAAGATGCACGCAAATCCGCTTCTGCCGCCGCTACCCTGTCCGACATGGAATCAGGCCTCAGCCGCGAACAACGCAGCTTCGCATGGGGCGTATTGGGCCACTACCATGCACAAAGCCAAAATATGCCGACCGCTTTGAGCTACTACGGTCGCGTTTCCGACCGCAAACAACTGACCGACGAACAATTGGAATGGTACGCACGCGCCGCTTTGCGTCTGCAACGTTGGGACGAATTGGCAAGCGTGATTCAGCATATGCCTGAAAAACTGCAAAAAGACCCGACATGGCAATATTGGCTGGGCCGCAGCTTTGCCGCACAAGGCAAAAGCAGCCAAGCCAAAGAAATGTATGAAAAAGCTGCCGCTTCCGGCCGCAATTTCTACGCCGTAATGGCAGGTGAAGAACTGGGCCGCCGCATCAATACGCGCAACAATGTTTCCGATGCCGATGCCAGAGACGTCCGCCGTATGAGCGAAGACGGTGCCATCAAACGCGCATTGGTTCTGTTTAAAAACAGCCAAAGCAACGGCGATTCCAAAATGCGCCGTCAGGCACAGGCGGAATGGCGTTTTGCCACCCGCGACTTCAACGAAGACAACCTGCTGACTGCCGCACAAGTCGCTTTCGACAACCAGTTCTACGACATGGCAATCAACAGTGCCGACCGTACCGACCACAAACTCAACTACGAATTGCGCTATATCTCTCCATTTAAAGACCTGACCGTCCGCTATGCCGCACAGGCAGGCGTTGACCCGGCATGGGTTTACGGTTTGATTCGTCAAGAGAGCCGCTTTGTCATGGGCGCGCAATCCAGCGTCGGCGCGCAAGGCCTGATGCAGGTCATGCCTGCAACCGCCCGCGAAATCGCCGGCAAAATCGGCATGAGCAGCAGCGAACTCTACACCATGGACGGCAACATCCGCATGGGTACTTGGTACATGGCAGATGCCAAACGCCGCCTGCAAAATAACGAAGTAATGGCCACCGCAGGCTACAATGCCGGCCCAGGCCGCGCCCGCAACTGGCAGGCTTCTTCGCCTTTGGAAGGCGCCATCTACGCCGAAACCATCCCATTCACCGAAACCCGCGACTACGTGAAAAAAGTCATGACCAACGCGACTTATTACGCGTCATTGTTCAATGAACCGCAAACTTCGTTGAAACAACGTATGGGTACGGTTCCCGCCCGCTATTAATACCCGATATGCCGTCTGAAAAGTGAGACAGAATCAAACGTTCAGACGGCCTGCAATCTTGACAGACTATCGGGTTTATAAGATAATCGCCCGATTGTTTCTGACCGAAAAGGTCACTTGCACGGCAAAAGCCGACTTGTTAGGAGGTGATGTTTACATCACGGCGCGTATCCCGCCCTGCCCTAGGCAAACCAGCGATACAACAACTCCCCCATTATGACAAACCGTCCTCTATTTCTTAAAACGGTTTGATTGAACAAAATTTAAAGGAAATAAAATGCCTGCTATTCGTGTTAAAGAGAATGAACCATTTGAAGTTGCCATGCGTCGTTTCAAACGTGCCGTAGAAAAAACCGGTCTGTTGACCGAACTGCGCGCCCGTGAAGCGTACGAAAAACCAACTACTGAACGCAAACGCAAAAAAGCTGCTGCAGCCAAACGTCTGCAAAAACGTCTGCGCAGCCAACAACTGCCTCCTAAAATGTACTAATTACAGGCCTGCCCTGTGATAAACGACACACCGCAAGGGCAGCTTTGCGGTGTGTTTTGTTTTTCAGACGGCACCTTTTTATTGATATAAAGTGAGCACATTATGAGCCTAAAAACACAATTAACCGAAGACATGAAAACCGCCATGCGTGCCAAAGACCAAGTGTCTTTAAGCACCATCCGCCTGATTAATGCCGCCATCAAACAATTTGAAGTAGATGAGCGCACTGAAGCCGATGACGCAAAAGTCATCTCTATCCTGACCAAAATGGTAAAACAGCGCAAAGACAGCGCCAAAATCTACACCGAAGCCGGCCGTCAAGATTTGGCTGACAAAGAAAACGCGGAAATCGAAATCCTCAATCGCTACCTGCCGCAAATGATGTCCGCAGAAGAAATCAAGACTGTCGTTGAAGCAGTCATTGCAGAAACCGGTGCATCAGGTATGGCAGATATGGGCAAAGTCATGGGCGTATTGAAGACCCGCCTGGCCGGCAAAGCCGACATGGGCGAAGTCAACAAGGTTTTGAAAACCGCATTGACTGCTTAATCCTCAATAATCAAAAAGGCCGTCTGAAATATTATTTTCAGACGGCCTTTCTTATTGTGCCAATCAAGCAGCAGTTACTTTACCTTCATGACGCAACAAAGTAATCAAATCGCTGATACGTTTTTTCATGGAACGGCGATCGACGATTTGGTCGATTGCCCCCTTCTCCAACAAGAATTCTGCACGTTGGAAACCTTCCGGCAAGGTTTCACGTACAGTCTGCTCAATAACGCGCGGACCGGCAAAACCAATCAGCGCATTCGGTTCTGCCAAAACCACATCACCCAAGAAGGCAAAGCTGGCAGACACGCCGCCCATGGTCGGGTCAGTCAATACGGAAATAAACGGCAGACGTTTTTCAGTCAGCAAATGCAAAGCCGCGCTGGTCTTCGTCATCTGCATCAAAGAGTTAATCCCTTCCTGCATACGCGCACCACCGGAAGCCGCCACGCAAATAAACGAACAATTATCTGCAACAGCACAGCGTACACCCTGCACAAAACGCTCGCCCACTACCGAACCCATAGAGCCGCCAATAAAGCGGAATTCAAAAGCAGCCACCACGACAGGCAGGCCGTTCATGGTGCCTTTCATAACAACCAATGCATCGTCTTCGCCGGTTGCTTTACGCGCAGCCGCGAGGCGGTCAGGATATTTTTTGCTGTCTTTGAATTTCAGCGGGTCGGTCGGTTTAATATTGGCTGCAATCTCTTCACGGCCTTCTTCATCCAAAAGTAGATTCAAACGTTCGCGCGCAGAAAGCGGATTGTGATGATTACATTTTGGGCAGACTTCGCTGTTTTGTTTCAACTCGGTTGAGTAAACCGTTGCCGAACAAGACGGACATTTGTGCCACAGGCCTTCAGGGACGCTGGACGAACTGCTTCGGTTTTTAATTTTCGGAGGAAGAATTTTATCTAGCCAGCTCATGAATGACTCCTTGGAATTCAGAATTCAGACGGCCTGTTGAATGTAAGGCCGTCTGAAATAATGGAATAAAAAATATTAGCGAATCGCGTCTTTCAACTCTTTAACCAACACGCCTACCGCTTCGGCCTCGCTACCTGCGTGGCTTTCAATCTCTTTGACGATACGGCTGCCGATAATAACGGCATCCGCTACCGCACCAATCTTACGCGCACTCTCCGCATTATTGATGCCGAAGCCGACACCAATCGGAATATCGATGTATTTGCGCAAAAGCTCTATTTTACGCGAAACTTCTTCAGTATCCAAACTTGCCGCACCGGTCACGCCTTTGAGCGATACATAATACACAAAACCGCCGGCTACTTTGGCAATCGTTTGAATACGCTCCTCAGTCGTTGTTGGCGCAATAAGGAAAATACAATCAATACCTTGCGCTTTCAATGAGTCATGCAGCGGGGTAATGGTTTCTACCGGAGAATCCACAGTCAATACGCCATCCACGCCCGCGTCGGCAGCCGCTTGCGCAAACGCCTGATAGCCCATTTTATGTACAGGGTTCAAATAGCCCATCAAGACAACCGGCGTTTTATCATTGGTTTGACGGAACAAGCGTACTGTTTCCAATACGTCGTGCAAAGAAACATGATTTGCCAACGCCCTTTCAGCCGCACGTTGAATAGTCGGGCCATCCGCCATCGGGTCAGAAAACGGCACACCCAGTTCCAAAATATCAGCACCATTAGCCACCAGGCTATGCATCAATGCCAAGGTTGTCTCAAGGTTGGGATCACCCACTGTAATATAAGGAATCAGTGCTTTTGCGCCATTGAGCACTGAGAAAGTTTGTTGGATTCTGCTCATTTTCTGCTATCCATTTCATCGATTTGAATGTTGTCCGGCAGCCTGTTTATTCTGCCGTTACATTTGTTTTAAAAACCTCAGTCTGCCATGAAAAAGCGGCATTTATCCGCATTATCTAATGACTGTTTCTTCCCAATCGGCAAACAAGAGGCTAAGTATAACATTTACGGCTATTTCATAGAATCATTTGCAATCAAGATTCTGATATTTTGAAAGCAATATAAAACAATAAAGGCCGTCTGAAAATCATTCAAACAGCCTTTATTAGAATCAATTATGCAAATCTTTGTATGCTTTCGCACTTTTGATCAGAGTTTCCCTATCGATTACAGCTCAACATGATGGTTTTGTTGTTCAGAACCTAGATGACGCTCCAAATCAGACAAAATTTGCGTCAGACCATGACGGACTTCTTCCGCATTGGCGGCAGGATTGCCGTTTGCATCCAAAGCGCCACGGCTGAACGTATCGATATACGGTTCAAACGTATCTTTCAGTTTCAACAACTTAACAACATCTGAGCGCGTATATCGATCGCCACCGTATCCAATCACAACATTATTTTCATGTTGCCATTGGGCAAACTGAGCCGGACTGATTTGCACCAATTGGCACATTTCATCCAACGTAAAATAACGCTTGGCAGGAATAACCGGATTATTGTTGTTTGTCATAGTAATGCTCCACCATGCCTTTGAGTTTTTGGCTGGCATGGAAAGTTACCACACGGCGTGCGGTAATCGGCACTTCTTCGCCTGTTTTAGGGTTACGGCCAGGGCGTTGAGGTTTGTCGCGCAATTGGAAATTGCCGAAACCGGAAATTTTAATTTCTTCACCACGCGCCAAAGTGCTGCGGATTTCTTCAAAAAAGAGCTCGACGATTTCTTTGGCATCATTCTTGGTGACGTTGCTGACTTTGTCGACCAAAATATCAGCCAATTCTGCTTTAGTTAGTGTCATGTGTTTACCTTCATTCAAACTGGTGCAATTATTACCAAAATTCTTTTAAAAATCAAGTCCTCACCAAAAAATCAAATATTATTAGTGATTTTTAGCGACAACTTTTATCTTATTTTAAGCGCGAAGCTGTGCGTCTTTTTCGGCTGCCGCTTTAATCATTTTCGCAACCAAAGGCTCGATGACCTCATCTGTCAACGTGTTTTCCATATCTTGCAAAATGATTTTGACGGCAACGCTCTTCATGCCTTCAGGCACGCCCGTACCGCGGTAAACGTCAAACACACTGATTTCTTGAACCAGCTTGTTCGCCGCCGCTTTCAGGACATTTAACAAATCATCATGCGTCACAGCTTCAGGCATTACAAATGCCAAATCTCGGCGTGCAGGTTGGAACTTGGATACGGATTGATAACGGGTTTTCTCACGACCCAATACCGCATCCATATCGATTTCAAATACCAGCGGCGCTTGTGGCAAATCATATTTTTGCAGCCATTTCGGATGCAACTCGCCAACAAAACCAACTACTCGGCCGTCTGAAACAATATTAGCAGCACGTCCAGGATGCAATGCCGGATGTTCGGTCTTAACAAAGGATACTTCCTTGCTTTTCAAAAGGCTCTCAACATCAGCTTTCATATCGTAGAAATCCACGTTGCGTGTTTTCTCGCCCCATTGCTCAGGCAGCACGGAGCCATACCACAAACCGCCGATACGTTCGTTTTGAACAAATTGATCAGCCGAATCTTTGCTGAACACGCGGGCAATCTCAAACACGCGTACTCGGTTTTGCTTGCGGTTCAAATTGTTTTGCAAAACTTCCACCAAACCGCCGATAAGCGTAGAACGCATGACGGCATACTGCGCCGCCAACGGATTTTGCAGGCGGATAGGATTGGTATTGGCAGCAAAGTCTTGCTCCCATTGCTCATCCACAAACGCATAGCTGACCACTTCGCGGTAACCGCGAGCCGCCATTTCATTATAAACCGCAAAACGCGGACGTTTGGTTTCAGGCAAAGCCAACATTTTCAGACGGCCTGAAGTATAGTCGTCGGGAATATTTTCATAACCGTAAACGCGGCCGATTTCTTCAATCAAATCGGCTTCGATTTCGATGTCGAAACGGAAGCTAGGAGAAGTGACACGGAAGCCTTCTGCAGTTTTCTCAGGCTTCAAACCCAAGTGTTGCAAGATAATTTCGACTTGATCGGCAGGGACTTCAACGCCCAATACCGTTTTCAGACGGCCTAAACGCAATTCGACCTGTTTTGCCTCGGGCAATTTGCCTTGTGCTTCAACCATTTCACCGGCTGCGCCACCACAAATCTGCAACACCAATTCGGTAGCACGCTCAATGGCATCAGCTTGCAAGCGGCAATCCACACCACGCTCAAAACGGAAAGAAGAATCCGAACCAAAACCGTATTGACGGGATTTACCTGCAATAATCTCCGGGGCAAACCAAGCAGCTTCCAACACAATATTTTGCGTCTCATCAGAAACCGCGCTTGCCTCGCCGCCCATCAAGCCGGCCAAGCTCAACGCACCTTTTTCATCAGCGACCACCAGTGTATTGTCCGCCAAAGTAACCGTCTTCTCATTCAGACACGCCAAAGTCTCACCATTTTGAGCACGGCGGACAATCAAGCTGCCTGACAGCTTGTCAGCATCGAAAACATGCATAGGCTGACCGATTTCCAGCATCACATAGTTGCCAATGTCCACCAATGCGGAAATGCTGCGGATACCGCTGCGTTCCAAACGTTGTTTCATCCAATCGGGTGTAGCCGCTTTCGCATTGACATTTTCAATAATGCGGCTGATAAAACGACCGCAATCGGCCGGTGTATCAATACGGACAGCCTGTTTTTTCTCACTGTCGATAGAGGCCGTCTGAATTTCAACAGGCGTAAACGCACATTGAGTCAACGCAGAAACCTCACGCGCAATACCCTTAACACTCAAGCAATCAGCGCGGTTAGGCGTAATTTTCAATGTAAACAGCGTATCGTCCAAATCCAAGTATTCACGGATATTGGTACCGACAGGCGCATCTTCAGGCAGAATGTGCAGGCCGTCTACACCGTCATCAGGCAAACCCAGTTCATTGGTCGAACACAGCATACCGTTTGATGGCACACCACGCATTTTAGTCGGCTTAATTTTGAAATTGCCCGGCAAAACGGCACCTGGCAACGAACACGGCACTTTAATGCCCGGCTTGACATTCGGCGCACCACAAACAATCTGAACCAACTCGCCCGTACCGGCATCAACTTGGGTAACGTTCAAACGGTCTGCATCAGGGTGTTTTTCAACGGATTTTACTTCGGCAACAACCACGCCACTGAAAGCAGGGGCAGCAGTATCGATTTCTTCCACTTCCAAACCGGCCATGGTCAAAAGATGTTCCAGTTTATCGGCAGAAAGATCAGGATTGGCTTGGGTTCTCAGCCATGAATAAGGAAATTGCATATTATTTTCTCTACTATCAGGCCGTCTGAAACAAATTTTTATCAGACGAAATCAGTAATATCTATTCACTTTTCAGACGGACTATCAAAAGACCATCTGAAATTTATTTAAACTGCTTCAAAAAGTTCAAATCGTTATCGAAGAATAAACGCAAGTCATTGACGTTGTAGCGCAACATGGCAAAGCGGTCGAGACCGATACCGAAAGCGAAACCGGTATATTTTTCAGGGTCGATATCGACGTTTTTCAACACGTTAGGATGTACCATACCGCAACCGCCGACTTCCAACCATTTGCCGTTTTCGCCCATGATGTCGATTTCGGCAGAAGGCTCGGTGAACGGGAAGAAAGACGGACGGAAACGTACTTGCAGGTCATCGCGTTCAAAGAAGCGACGGATAAAGTCAGTGAACACTGCTTTCAAGTCGGCAAAAGTCACACCCTCTTCTACCCACAAACCTTCGGCCTGATGGAACATAGGCGAGTGAGTGGCATCACTGTCCACGCGGTAAACGCGGCCGGGAGCAATAATGCGGATAGGTGGCTCTTTTTTGTCGAGCATATAGCGGATTTGAATAGGCGAAGTGTGTGTGCGCAAAACGTCGCCATTTTCAACATAGAAAGTATCTTGCATCGCACGCGCTGGGTGATTTGCAGGAATATTCAAGGCTTGGAAATTATGGAAATCGTCTTCGATTTCAGGGCCGTCCGCCACTTCAAAACCCATACCGTGAAACAGCTCAACCACACGTTGCAAAGTCAAAGTAACTGGATGCAAACCGCCATGTTCTTGTGCACGGCCCGGCAAAGTAATATCCAAGGCCTCTGCAGCCAATTGAGCTTGCAGCTTGGCTTCATTCAGGGCATCGCGTTTGCTATTAAATGCCGTCTGAAACTGATTTTTACATTCGTTGATGTGCGCGCCTATGGTTTTACGCTCTTCAGGAGACATTTGACCCAAAGTTTTCAAAAGTCCGGTCAATTCGCCGGTTTTACCAAGATAGCGTGCTTTAATTTGTTCTAAGGCATTGAAGTCTTGCGCGGCTTCAATAGCGGCAATACCTTCTGCAACGATACGGTTTACATTTTCCATGGTGGTTTATCGTCTGTTTGTTGATGGCAGGCCGTCTGAAACAACAAAGCCGTCTGTTGGATTTGATTGCAAACCCGTTCAGACGGCCTTTTGTCTTACTGCGGCCAATCCGTTTGATAAGAGAGGCCTATTTTATCGCAAATTAGTATAAAAAAATAGAGTTTAAAGAAAGAAAATCAACTACATAGGATTTCTTTAAGAAAAGAAAAAAGGAAGCATACGCTTCCTTTTTAAATAATCTTATCGAATTAAGCAGCCAAAGCAGCTTTAGCTTTTTCAACCAATTGTGCAAATGCAGCTTTGTCGAATACAGCCAAATCAGCCAATACTTTGCGGTCGATTTCGATAGCAGCGCGTTTCAGGCCGTTCATGAATTTGCTGTAAGACAGACCATTTTCACGGGCACCTGCGTTGATACGAACGATCCACAGTTGACGGAATTGACGTTTGCGTTGGCGACGGTCACGGTATGCGTATTGACCGGCTTTCATTACCGCTTGTTTGGCAACACGGTAAACGTTTTTACGACGACCGCGGTAGCCTTTGGCTAACGCGAAGACTTTTTGGTGACGAGCACGAGCGGTAACACCGCGTTTTACGCGTGGCATATTCTAAACTCCTTAAGCGTAGGGCAACATTTTAGCAACAGAAGCCAAATCGCGTGAATCCACCATAGCGGTGCCGCGCAATTGACGTTTAGTTTTAGTGGTTTTTTTGGTCAGGATGTGACTTTTGAACGCATGACCGCGTTTTACACCACCGTTACCCAGTACTTTAAAGCGTTTTTTCGCGCTAGACTTGGTTTTCATTTTAGGCATTGGAAAACTCCATTCGTTATTAGATAAGGTATAAGGGGTTTTGAAATAAAATTTCAAACACTTGGAACCCAAAATACCACGGTTTTTGCCGCTAATTAAACCTTATTCCGAGCGGCAATCGAAATAAGCCTTGCATTATAGCTTTATTTCTTCTTAGGCGCAATCATCATCACCATTTGGCGGCCTTCCATTTTAGGGAAGGACTCGATTTGTGCCACTTCAGCCAACTCTTCTTTTACGCGTTCAAGCAGTTGGGCGCCCAATTGTTGGTGGGCCATCTCACGACCGCGGAAACGCAATGTCACTTTGACTTTGTCACCATCGGCAAGGAAGCGGTTGATGTTGCGCATCTTGATTTGATAGTCGCCTTCATCAGTACCCGGACGGAATTTAATTTCCTTGATTTGTACCTGCTTTTGGTTTTTCTTGGCTTCGTCGCGCTTCTTGGCTTGTTGGTATTTGTATTTACCGTAATCCATCAGTTTGCATACGGGCGGTTTGGCAGTCGGGGAAATTTCTACCAAATCGACATCTTGCTCTTCGGCCATAGCCAGAGCTTCACGAACTGAAACGACACCAAGCTGATCGCCTGACTCACTGATTAATCGCACTTCTTTGGCGGTAATTTCACCATTGATTCGTGCTTCGCGTTCTTGAGCGATGATGAATACTCCTATAAAAATTAATGATTGACGAGGGCGTCAGTGATTTCTTGCTGCAATTGCGCAATAAAATCATCGACATTCAAAGAACCCAAGTCTTCTGCTTTGCGGCGTACCGCAACTTTGTTTTCTTGTTTCTCTTTATCGCCGACAACGATTTGATAAGGGAAACGGTATTGGCTGTTGTCACGGATTTTGTAACCGATTTTTTCGTTACGCAAATCCAATTCGACACGGAAGCCTGCAGCCTGCAATTTGGCAGCCACTTCGCGACAATAATCTGTTTGGTTCTCGGTGATATTCATAATCACCATTTGAACCGGCGCAAGCCACAATGGGAATGAGCCTGCATGGTTTTCAATCAGAATACCGATGAAGCGCTCCAATGAACCCAAAATAGCACGGTGCAACATTACAGGACGCGCACGGTCGTTGTTTTCAGTTACATATTCGGCATTCAAACGCTCCGGCAATACGAAGTCCAACTGCAGGGTACCACACTGCCAAGAACGACCCAAAGCATCTTTAACATGATACTCAATCTTAGGACCGTAGAATGCGCCTTCGCCAGGCAGCTCTTCCCACTCTACGCCGCAAGCGGTCAATGCATCACGCAGACCTTGTTCGGCTTTATCCCAAACTTCGTCAGAACCTGCACGTTGTTCAGGGCGGAGTGACAGCTTCACGGCAACATCATGGAAGCCGAATTGTTTGTAAATGCGAACCAGCAATTCATTGAATGCGCGTGCTTCATCAACGATTTGATCTTCGGTACAGAAGATATGCGCATCATCTTGCACAAAACCGCGAACACGCATCAGACCATGTAACGCACCGCTTGGTTCATTACGATGGCAAGAACCAAACTCAGCCAAACGCATTGGTAAATCGCGATATGAGCGCAGGCCGTTATTAAAAATTTGTACATGACCCGGACAGTTCATCGGCTTAACCGCGTATTCGCGTTTTTCCGAACTGGTCACAAACATATTGTCTTTATAGTTTTCCCAGTGGCCAGATTTTCCCCAGAAGGTTTTATCCATAATCTGAGGCGTTTTCACCTCTTTATAACCGGCAGCATTCAACTCTTTGCGCATATGCTGCTCAATCACCTGCCACAAAGCCCAGCCTTTAGGATGCCAGAACACCATACCCGGCGCTTCATCTTGCAGGTGGAACAAATCCAATTGTTTACCCAGCTTACGGTGGTCGCGTTTTTCTGCTTCCTCGATGCGTTGGATATAGGCTTTCAATTCGTCTTTACTTGCCCAAGCCGTACCGTAAATACGTTGCAACATTTCATTATTGCTGTCGCCGCGCCAGTATGCGCCTGCCAGTTTGGTCAGCTTGAAGTTTTTCAAGAAACGGGTATTGGGAACGTGAGGACCGCGGCACATATCGACGTATTCCTGATGATGATACATACCCATTGCTTCCACTTCAGGCATGTCTTCAATCAGACGCAATTTGTACTCTTCGCCGCGATCTTGGAAAATTTTGATGGTTTCTGCACGGGGCGTCATCACTTTAATGACGTCATAGTCTTGTGCAATCAACTCTTTCATGCGCGCTTCGATGGCGGCCACATCATCAGGCGTAAATGGTTTTTCAGTTGCGATATCGTAATAGAATCCGTCTTCAATGACCGGGCCGATAACCATTTTGGCATCAGGGTAGAGCTGCTTGACCGCATGACCGACCAAGTGCGCGCAGGAGTGGCGGATAATTTCCACACCTTCTTTGTCTTTAGGCGTAATGATTTGAACGTGGGCATCTTCGGTAATCGGATCGCAAGCATCCACCAATTTACCGTTAACCTTGCCCGCTACCGTTGCCTTTGCCAGACCTGCACCGATAGACGCTGCAATTTGCGCCACGGTAACGGGTGATTCATATTGGCGGACCGAACCGTCCGGCAAGGTAATGTTCAACATCAGAAAGCTCCAAAACATTAAAAAATAACGGCATAAAGCCGTTATGGAAATTTGGTAGGCACAATTGGACTCGAACCAACGACCCCCACCATGTCAAGGTGGTGCTCTAACCAACTGAGCTATGTGCCTTCATCTAAGGCGCTTATTGTAACGAAGCGTGTTCCCTTTTGCAAGCATCTGTAAATACTTTTCAGACGGCCTAGATAATTTTGTTTGATTTATGCCTCATTGTTTTATTTCTTCTATTATTCAGACCGTCTGAAGCATTGTTTTAGAGAAGATAAAATCCAGCCGTCAACCAGCGAAAAATCCTTTATAATCTGCCCTTTCATTTCGCACACACGCGAACATCCAATCTCTTATTATTATGCTCAAATTTACCTTACACAAAAAAGACGGTCATGCCCGACGCGGTACTTTGGAACTGAACCACGGCAAAATCGAAACGCCTGTATTTATGCCGGTCGGCACATATGGTTCGGTCAAAGCGATGAACCCGCAAAACCTGCATGACATCAAAGCACAAATCATCTTAGGCAACACTTACCATCTGTGGCTGCGCCCCGGTTTGGAAGTCATCGAACAATTCGGCGGCCTGCACGAATTTATCGGTTGGGATAAGCCGATTTTGACCGACTCAGGCGGCTTCCAAGTATTCTCGTTGTCCGACATGCGCAAGCTGACCGAAGAAGGCTGTACCTTCCAAAGCCCGATCAACGGCGACAAACTGTTCCTCTCGCCCGAAGTGTCGATGAAAATCCAAACTGTGTTGAATTCCGACATTGTGATGCAGTTAGACGAATGTACCCCTGGAGAAGCAACGCACAGCCAAGCGCAAAAATCGCTGCAAATGAGCCTGCGCTGGGCGGAACGAAGCAAAAAGGCTTTTGAAGACCTGAAAAACCCAAATGCGCTGTTTGGCATTGTACAAGGCGCGATGTATGAAGATTTGCGTGAAGAATCGCTGAAAGGTTTGGAAGAGCTCGACTTCCCCGGCTTGGCCATCGGCGGCTTGTCCGTTGGCGAACCTAAGCCCGAAATGTACCGCATGTTGCGCGCCGTCGGCCCTATCCTGCCGGAACACAAGCCACATTATTTGATGGGCGTCGGCACGCCTGAAGACTTGGTGTACGGCGTGGCACACGGCGTGGATATGTTCGACTGCGTCATGCCTACCCGCAATGCGCGTAACGGCTGGCTGTTTACCCGTTTTGGCGATTTGAAAATCAAAAACGCCAAACACAAACTCGACAAGCGTCCGATTGATGAAAGCTGCACCTGCTACGCCTGTCAGAATTTCAGCCGCTCCTACCTGCACCATCTGCACCGTGTCGGCGAAATCTTGGGCGCACAGCTCAACACCATCCACAATCTGCACTTCTACCAAGTCATCATGGCAGAAATGCGCGAAGCCATCGAACAAGGCAAATTTGCCGATTGGCAGGCGCAATTCCATGAAAACCGCGCCCGCGGTGTGGATTAATCCTTTAAAAGGTCGTCTGAAATCAGGTTTTAATTCAAACTGCTTTTCAGACGGCCTCAATATTCTTAATTAATAAAGCACAATCATGTCCCGTTTCCATACCGAACCTCCCTTAGCCTACACCGCACAAAACCGCACCGCCGTCCTGCTGCTCAACCTCGGCACGCCTGACGCGCCGACGGCTGCCGCAGTCAAGCCTTACTTGAAAGAATTTCTGTCCGATCAACGCGTTGTCGAACTGCCTAAACTTTTATGGCAACCGATATTGCGCGGCTTGGTATTGACTTTTCGCCCGAAAAAAAGCGCGCATGCCTATGAAAAAGTTTGGTTTAAAGAAGGTTCGCCGCTTGAGGTTTACACACACCGCCAAGCAGAAGCCCTAGCCAAACATTTGCCCGATGTCATCGTCCGTCATGCCATGACTTACGGCAATCCAAGCGTTGCCGATGTTTTGGCGGAACTCAAAGCCCAAGGCGTGGGCAAATTGCTGGTCATCCCGCTCTATCCGCAATATGCCGGCTCTTCTACTGGCGCGGCTTTGGATAAAGTGTTTCAAGAGTTATTGCTGCAACGCAACCAAATGAGCGTCCGCACTGTCTCCCGTTATTACGACGATGCCGCCTATATTCAAGCCATGAAGCAGCATATTGAAGCCTATTGGGCCCAAAACGGACGCGGTGAAAAACTGATGTTGAGTTTCCACGGTATTCCGCAAAAGCATCACGACGACGGCGACCCCTATCCTGACGAGTGCCACCATACTGCCAAACTGCTGGCGCAGGCATTGGGCTTGTCCGAACAAGAATACATCGTTTCTTTCCAAAGCCAGTTTGGCAAATCCCAATGGGTCAAGCCCAGCACGCAAGCCCTGTTTGATCAGCTACCGAAACAAGGCACAACCAAACTCGACGTATTCTGCCCCGGCTTCCTGGCCGACTGCCTCGAAACCATGGAAGAAATCGCCATTATGGGACGCGAACAATTCCACGCCGCAGGCGGCAAAGAATACCGTTACATCCCCTGCCTCAACGATTCCGCCGACTGGATTGCCGCACTTGCACAATTAAGTCGAGCCAATCTGCAAGGCTGGATTTGACTTAAACCAAAGGCCGTCTGAAAAATCCACTTTCAGACGGCCTTTAGCGTTATCATCAAGCTATTAAAACGCAAACCAAGCGTGTGGCCATCAAAAATACCACTCAAAAAGGAACACATCATGACTGCACTCCGCCCTATCCTGCTCCTTCTGACCGCACTCAGCCTCCCAACTGCTTTTGCCGCTGATGCCGCGTTGATGAGCAAAGGACAAAAAATTTACGAAACCAACTGCGCCGCCTGCCACGGGAAAAAAGGCGAAGGCCGGGGTGCCATGTTCCCGCCTTTATTCCAGTCCGACTATATTAATAAAAAACCGCAAGTGCTGTTGCAAAGCATGACCAAAGGCATCAACGGCCCGATTAAAGTAAACGGCAAATCCTACAACGGCTTTATGCCTTCTACCGCCATCAATGATGCCGATGTTGCCGCCGTTGCCACTTACATCATGAACGCCTTTAATAATGGCGGCGGTACGATTACTGAAACAGATGTCAAAAAATCTCACGGGAAAAAATAAAACGTCTCTCCCCTAAAGGCCGTCTGAATATTTCAGACGGCCTTTTCTGTACGACACATTTTTGTTTCTATATTTATGGTTACGTAACATCAACAAACATACGCAAAAAACCGTCAAACCGAAAAAAAGCATATGCGTTTTGTGTTAAAGTAAACATTATTTATCGGCTGTTTTGCGTCCAGGCCGTCTGAAAGGTTTTATGTCATGAACTTTTTCCGCAAGACTGTTTTATTTTTAGTCGTCCTCTCCATATTTGCCGCCTGCGGCTCCTTTATTTCCCAATACGTTTTGGGCATGAACCCGTGCGTATTGTGCATCCTGCAACGCTTGTGCGTATTGGCAGTCGGGCTGTTGGCCATTGTTACGGCATTCAGTTCTCAATCTTCCAAATTTGCCCGCTCGCTCTCGGCATTGTTGATTGCCACTCCGGCCGTTTACGGCGCCGGTGTCGCCGCCTATCAAATTTGGCTGCAAAGCCTGCCGCCCGGCACCGCCCCTTCTTGCGGCGCACCTTGGACCTTCCGCCTGCGCGACTGGCCTTTGTTCGATTGGTTTGAACCTATCGTCCGCGGCTTTGGCAACTGCGCCGAGCCGGACTATCTATTCGGCGTCGCCCTACCGGTGTGGAGTATTTTGTATTTCAGCTTCGTGGTATTGCTGCTGCTTTGGGCTTGGTTGAAAACCAGAAAAATCTGATTGGTTTCGATATAAAAAGGCCGTCTGAAATTTCAGACGGCCTTTTGTTCTTTAAACTGTTTAGTCCAGATTCAACACGGCAGAAGTGTAAACGTCTTGTACGTCGTCCAAATCTTCCAATGCGTCAATCAGTTTTTGCATCTTAACCGCATCTTCGCCGCTCAATTCAGTTTCGTTTTGGGCGCGCATGGTAACGTCGCCGTCAACAGATTTGTAGCCTGCGGCTTCCAAAGCCGATTTCACACCGGCCCAGTCGTTCGGCGCGGTAATCACTTCGATGGAACCGTCGTCGTTGGTGATGACGTCTTCCGCACCGGCTTCCAAAGCTGCTTCCATCAGCGCATCTTCGTCAACGCCCGGTTCAAACACCAAATAGCCTTGATGAACGAAGTTGAACGCTACGCAGCCGTCGGTACCCAAGTTACCGCCGTTTTTAGTGAACGCATGGCGCACATCGGCAACGGTACGGGTTTTGTTGTCGGTCAGACAGTCCACCATCAAAGCCGCGCCGCCGATGCCGTAGCCTTCGTAACGCAACTCGATGTATTCCACGCCTTCCAGATTGCCCGTACCTTTGTCGATGGCACGTTGCACGTTGTCTTTAGGCATATTGTTTTCAGCGGCTTTTTCCAAAGCCAGGCGCAGGCGCGGGTTCGCGCCGGGATCGCCGCCGCCCATGCGGGCAGCAACGGTAATTTCTTTAATCAGACGGGTGAAGATTTTGCCGCGTTTGGCATCTTGTCGGGCTTTTTTGTGTTGGATATTTGCCCACTTACTATGGCCTGCCATGTTGATTCCTTTCGTTTTTTCACGCGCTGAGGCGGAATTTGCTTCATTTGTAAGGCGTGCATTTTATCATAAGTTGCCTTTAGCCAAAATATTCAGACGGCCCGAATATTTGCAAAAACAGGCCGTCTGAAAACAAAGAAACTTTTTTAAATAAAGAAGCACATTTGCGGCAAACCTTTGTCAGTTTTTCGTTTTAATTCACGAAGGTTTACGGTATGATGACAAAATCGGTCAAAATTGTTAACAACTTAACCGGTATCGAATGGCAAAACGGCCTGCTCGCCGATATTGCCAAACGCGAAAAATGAGTGGGAGTAGTTACCCGTATCATTTTATTTTTATTGTTTTTATTAAAGGTTTTATTATGGAAGAAATATTGTCTGCTCTGGTGGGTGCAGTCAATCTGGTTCTTTGGGACTACCTGCTGATTTATGCCTTAATCGGTATTGGCCTGTTTTTTACCCTGTACTTGGGCGCGCCGCAAATTACCAAATTGGGGGCGGGTTTTAAAGCCGTTTTCGGCGGCTTGTTCAGCAAAAAAGACAAAGACCACGAAAGCAAATCCCTGTCTCAATTTCAAGCGCTTGCCGTAGCGATTTCTGCGCAAATCGGTACCGGTAACGTTGCCGGTGTCGCCACTGCGATTACTGCCGGCGGCCCGGGGGCCATTTTTTGGATGTGGTTGTCTGCCATTCTGGGCATGTCTACCATTTTTGCAGAAGCCGTTTTGGCGCAAAAATACCGCGTGGTCAGCCACGGCAAATACATCGGCGGCCCTGCGTTTTACATCACGCACGGCCTGACCCCGAAAATCGGCCGTGGCGCGGCGCGTTTCCTGTCCGGCTTTTTCTCCATCGCCTTGATTATCGCGCTGGGTTTCATCGGCAACGCAACCCAATCCAATTCCATCGCCTCGGCCATGAATTTGGCTTTCGATATTCCTCCGATGGCTGTCGGCATTGCTTTGGCGGTATTCGCCGGCCTGATCATCATCGGCGGTATCAACCGCATTGCCGGTATCGCGCAATTTGTCGTGCCGTTTATGGCGGTAATTTACATCTTGTGTGCCGTGATTATTTTGTTCAAATTCTCCGACCACATTATCCCGATGTTCCACAGTATCTTTGTTGCCGCCTTCAATCCCGAAGCGGTATTGGGCGGTGCGGCCGGTATCGGTATGCGCGAGGCAGTCCGCTTCGGCGTGGCACGCGGCCTGTTTTCCAATGAGGCCGGTATGGGTTCGACCCCGCACGCTCACGCGACCGCCAACGTCAAACACCCTGTGCAACAAGGTATGGCCGCGTTTATCGGTATTTTTATCGATACGCTGATGGTCTGCACGGCAACCGCGCTGATTATCCTGCTGACCGATGCCAACCTGTCCGGCGAAACCGGCGCAGCAGTTACCCAACTGGCGTTTAACAAAGCCTTCCCGGGTTTTGGTTCACAATTGCTCGCCGTCTGCCTGACCTTCTTCGCCTTCACCACCATCATCGGCTGGTACTACTTCGGCGAATCCAATATCCGCTTCCTGTTCCGCGGCAAACACTTGGGCATCTACCGCGCACTGGTTTTGGTGGCCATCGTATTGGGTACATTGGGCAAAGTGGATTTGGTTTGGAGTATGTCCGATATGTTCAACGGCTTTATGGTTTTGCCGAACTTAATCGCCCTCTTCCTGCTGCGTAAGGAAATCCGTGCGGTTTATGACGATTATCTGGCGCAAACCAAAGCCGGCAAAGAGTTGACCTACAACTACGAATTCCACGAATTCCACGACAAAAACCCAGATTAACGACAAACAAAAACCTCTCAGTCAAACTGAGAGGTTTTTTATTTCAGGCCGTCTGAAACTACAACACATAAAAATAAATACTGATAAATTGCGTCAAACTGCCTGCTAAGACAAACAAGTGCCAGATACCGTGGCCGTGGCGGATTTTCGTATCGTTGATAAACCAATAAATCCCCGCGCTATACAATACGCCGCCCAACACCAGCCAAAATAATCCACCAGCCGAAAGCGACTGTATCAGCGGCCATACCGCCACCACAATCAGCCAGCCCATCAACACATAAATCACCATCGACAGCAGCCGCTTCTCGCTTTTGCGCCCAATTGTCAGTTCCTGAACAATGCCTAGCAAAGCCAATCCCCAAGACACGCCGAAAAGCGACCAGCCCCAGCCGCCGTGAAGGGTAATCAGCGTAAACGGCGTATAACTGCCTGCAATCAAAAGATAAATCATACAATGATCAACCTTTTGCAAAATCGCCTTGGCCTTAGGCTGCGGAATACTGTGATATAAGGTTGAACCCAAATACAGAAGCAGCAGGCAGATTCCGTAAGTCAGTGCACCGGCAATCCGATAGCCGTCCGCCGATTCCACCGCTTTCACCAGCATCAGCACCAACGCCGCCACTGCCAATAAGAAACCGGCCAAATGGCTGTACGCATTAAATCTCTCGCCGTGATACATAAACCATTCTCATTTCTAAAAGACCAAAGTGTACGCGAAGACAGAGGCTTCGTCAGAGAAATCGGTTTAAAAATAAGTTAAAGCGCAAAGGCCGTCTGAAAAACACGGCCTTGCAATATAACAAAAACATCTTTGCAACAAACAAACCATTCTTTCCCTTTTTCAGACGGCCTCACTAAAGTATCGACTATCGCCAAGGTTGCAAAGAGAGAAAAAATGTCCATCCAAAACCACCACCTCGACTGGCTCGAAGCCGAGTCTATCTACATCATCCGCGAAGTCATTGCCAACGCCCAAAATCCGGCCTTGCTGTTTTCCGGCGGCAAAGACTCAGTCGTATTGCTGGCGCTTGCCGTCAAAGCCTTCCAAATCGAAGGCCGTCCGCTGAAGCTGCCGTTCAAACTCCTGCACGTCGATACCGGCCACAATTACCCCGAAGTCATCCAATTCCGCGACGACACAGTCGCGCGTACCGGCGTACAACTTGTGATCGGTAGCGTAGAAGAATCCATCCGCAAAGGCAGTGTCGTCTTGCGCCGCGAAACCGATTCTCGCAACGCCGCCCAAGCCGTTACGCTGGTTGAAACCATTGAAGAACAAGGCTTTGATGCGCTAATGGGCGGCGCTCGCCGCGATGAAGAAAAAGCGCGCGCCAAAGAACGCATCTTCTCTTTCCGCGACGAGTTCGGCCAATGGGATCCTAAAAACCAACGTCCTGAATTATGGTCGCTCTACAACACACGCCTGTTCCAAGGCGAAAACATGCGCGTATTCCCGATTTCCAACTGGACGGAATTGGACATCTGGCAATACATCGCACGCGAAAAACTCGCCCTGCCGCCGATTTATTACACCCACAAGCGCGAAGTTGTCGAACGCAACGGCCTGCTCGTTCCCGTTACCCCGTTGACCCCAAAACGCGAAGGCGAAATTGCCCAAATCCGTGATGTCCGTTTCCGCACCGTCGGCGATATTTCCTGCACCTGCCCTGTTGCCAGTACCTCCGCCACGCCCGAAGACATCATTGCTGAAACCGCCGCCGCAACCATTTCCGAACGCAGCGCCACGCGCATGGACGACCGCGTATCGGAAGCGGCAATGGAAGAACGCAAAAAACAAGGCTATTTCTAAACCGGTTTTTCAGACGGCCCATATATATTTCAAACCCGAACAACACGGCAAAACCATCTGCCCCTGCCGTGTTGTTTGCTTTATTATTCTTGCAAATATCATTTAACAACAAAAGCTTAATTAAAAATCCTTACCAAGCGACAAACAATAAAACATAAACAAACATGGTATAATAAACGCTTACAGGCAGAGATTTAGACAAAAGTCTCAGGCCGTCTGAAGGAGGAAAAACATGAATCGACGCGTTTATATCGTACATGGCTTTGAAGGCAATCCGCACGGCAACTGGTTTGACTGGCTTTGCGCCCAAATCAAAAGCACCGGCGCACAAGCAATCTCCCTCGCCATGCCCAATCCCGACAAACCAAGCACGACCGCGTGGCAGTTTACCCTTGACCAGCACATCGGCAAGCCCGATGCCCATACCTTCCTAGTCGGCCACAGTCTCGGCTGCATTACCCTCCTTCACTTTCTCAGCCGCCAACAGCCCCAAAAAATCGGCGGTCTGTTGCTTGCCGCCGGTTTTGCCGATACGCTGCCACCCCTGCCTGCGCTTGATGCCTACATTAAAGCAGCGTCGCCCGATTTCGACATCCTGCGCAAAATCGACATGCCCAAACACTGTCTGGTTTCCGACAACGACACCCATGTTCCGCCCGAACTGACTTTGGACATGGCGGCCAAACTCAAAAGTCCTGTTACCCATATTCCCGAAGGCGGCCATTTGATGGCTTCGGACGGCTTTACCCAACTGCCGCAGGCTTGGGAAGCACTGAAACCCATGTTGACCGAATAAACACGCAATATAATTTGGTTTTCAGACGGCCTTGTCTGTCTCCCCTCCCCACGACAGGCCGTCTGAACGACAATAAAAAAACAACCTGCCCTTTCAAGCAGGTTGTTTCTTTTTATGCCTTATTGACAGCAAATTTAATATTGCACCGTCCATTCAATCTCACCGCCGGCCCTCATCGGTACAAGCTCACCATCGCCGTAAGGTACGCTGATAGGTACGGTTTGTGTTTGTTTGACCAATGTGATGGTATCGGTATTTTCAGGCAGACCGTAGAAGTGCGAACCGTTTCTAGAAGCAAAGGCTTCCAGTTTGTCCAACGCGCCTGCTTTCTCAAACACTTCAGCATAAAGCTCAATGGCAGTCATCGCGCTGAACATACCGGCACAACCGCAAGCATTTTCTTTGGCAGTTTTGGCATGTGGTGCAGAATCCGTGCCGAGGAAGAATTTGTGCGCCTTATCACCGGTAACGGCGGCAACCAAAGCCTGACGGTGGGTTTCGCGTTTGAGAACCGGCAGGCAGAAATGATGAGGGCGCACGCCGCCGACCAAAAGGTCGTTGCGGTTGAGCAGCAAGTGTTGCGGCGTCACGGACGCGGCCACATTATCGCCAGCTTCCAATACCAGTCGGGCTGCTTCGGCAGTGGTGATGTGTTCAAACACGACCTTGAGGTTGGGCACTTGCGCCAGAACCGGCTTCATCACGCGCTCGATAAAGGCGGCCTCGCGGTCGAAAATATCGATTTCGGGGTCGGTTACTTCGCCGTGAACCAAGAACAAAATACCCTGTTTCGCCATTTCTTCCAACACGGGAATTAGCTTAAACAAGTCGGTCACGCCGGAATCGGAATTGGTGGTCGCGCCTGCTGGATAGAGTTTGAAAGCCACGATACCGGCAGCCTTGGCTTCACGCACGAGTTCGGGAGTAGCGTTGTCGGTCAAATAAAGCGTCATCAACGGCTGAAAGGCACTGCCTTCTGGCAGGGCGGCCATAATGCGCTCTTTGTATGCTTGGGCATCGGCAATGCTGACAACGGGCGGCTTCAGGTTGGGCATGATAACCGCGCGACCCATTTGTCGGGCGGTGTAGGGGGCAACGGCTTTGAGCGCGTCACCGTCGCGCAGGTGTAAGTGCATATCGTCGGGGCGGATGATGGTCAGGGTTTGCATAGCTTACTTTCGAGTGGTTTGGTTTGATAATGTTTCAGACGGCCTTTATTCGGCGGTAACGGTTTCTATCGATTTGATGTTTCAATCGTCAACCGGCCTAAGGCAAAACGGCGGCCTTATTGTCGTAAGAATGATGGGTCAAATAAAAAACAGCCTGTACCGGAAAATGCTCGGACGACGTTGTTTTGACGGTCAGCAAGGTTTCTTTCGGACTGCCGGACGCGCGCCATGCGTAGGAAATCTGACGCATAGGCAACGGGGCTTCCGCCAAATTATCGGCACGCAACTCAGCGTTCAAACCTTGCGGCGGATTTTCTGCCAAAGCTAAAAATTGTTTGAAAATCAGATGGTCGTCGGCTTTAGCCGTGCGCACGCTGCAACTGTCTTCAGTCAGGCTCAAATAATAATCTACGCCGTTTTCCGTTTTCTTCCAAATGCTTAATGCCTCCAAATCCATCATTCCGGCAGGCAAATCGGCAATATCTTTTTTCGACAATAAAACCAGTTTGTTGGCATTGGCAAACTCGCCGACAAGGGCGGCATCGCCGTCTGAGGCCACGCAGCTTTGGCGGAACAAGTCGGTTACATTTTGGGCATAATCGGCAGCGTTCTGCGGCGAAACGCCTTCCTTGCCGCATGCACTCAGGCAGACGGCCAATACGGCGGCACACAACGCGACGGCTTTAGACATTTCAGACGGCCTTATTTGTGTTTCAACACCAGCTTGAACACGCCGTCGGCTTCGCTCGATTCCAACAAGACATGTCCGGTCTGACGGCAAAACGCTTCAAAATCGCCGGGCGCGCCGCCATCGGTAGCCAATACGGTCAGCACTTCGCCCTCCTGCATTTGCGCCAAAGCTTTTTTAGCACGCAAAATCGGCAGCGGGCATTTCAAACCGATGACATCCAGAGTTTGTGTATTCATGATGAAAACTCGTCATATTAATCAGAATTAACGTCAATTATACCGCACTTACTTGCACCCCACCCTGCAAGCCCATAAAATAAAGCCGTTTTTCACTTTGGAGCTGTCTATGCGCCGTTTTGCCCTTCTCGCTCTCAGCCTTGCCGCGACTCAAGCATTTGCTTTGGGTTTCAGCCAAAAGGATACGCTGACCAACACGCGTTATCAGGAAAGCCCTGAAGAAGTTGCCGCACGCGAATTTAAAGAACATAAAGCCGAGTTGCCGCCCTTGCCCGATACCCAATCGGGCGATTGGTTCGACCTCTATGTCAACGAAACCTACGGCAAGCAGCCCAAAATCCTGCTCAGCAGCCTGCAAATCATGCCTGCGCCGGACAACAGCATCCGCTATGTCTTGAACGTACGCTCCGACAAAGGCTACGACAACCTCTCCGTCGAAGGCCTCTATTGCGCCCGTACGTCCTTTACTTACAGTAACGACAAGCGTTCTTCTTACAAAGTATTCGCATACGGCGACACAGTAAACCACCGCTGGATCGAGCCGCGTAAAGGCGATTGGAAGCTGATCGGCAATGCGTTCAGCCGCAATGATGCCCTGCACACCGCCCTGTATCAGGCATTCTGTATCGACGGTATGCCGACAACGGTCGAAGGCTTGGTACAACGTTTGAAAGAACGCGGCGGCCGTCACGGCACAACACTGACCAAGCACGACAAATAAACCGCTTTAATCAACAAAAAGGCCGTCTGAAATTTTTCAGACGGCCTTGTCTTTCAAGACGGTTTAGAATTTGTGATACAGGCCCACAGAAGCGGCTTTTTGTTCAACGCCGCCTTTGTTGGCCGCAGTCAGACGGGTTTTGTTGCCGACTTTCAGATACGCCAGTTGAGCATTGATGCCGGTGCGTTTGCTGAAGGTGTATTGGCCGCCGATAACGACTTGGTCGAATTTATCCACCAATTTCTCGCCACTGTTCACGCCCTTGGCAGGCCAGCCGTGTGCGTAAGTAATGCGTGGGGTCACGTTGCCGAATTTGTAGCCGACAGTTACCGCTGCATCAACTACTTTCACGGCTTCCTCTTTGCCTGTGTCGGTAGTGATGTCACTACCCTTGTACTGATTAAAATCATCGGTGAAATAGCCTAAATATTTGTTGGCTGTCTCATGGCCTTTGGCATATTGTACGCCGCCGCCGACAAAGAGATTGTCTTTATCGTAATAAGTTTCGACTTTGGCGATTTGCGCCGCTTTGGCTTTGCTTGATTTGTCGGTGTACGCGCCGTTGTAGTGGCCGTAAGCCGCATTGGCGGTAAAGCCGTTTTTAGAGAAACTCACGCCGCCGGTGTATTGGTCTTTGGCCGCTTGGGTATGCGTGTATTTATCTGAAGGATTGCGGTTGTCGCGCGGTGCGTAAGACACGTTGAATTTGAATCCGCCGAAATCCGGGCTGTCGTAGCGTACAGCGGCGTTGCGGTTGCCGGTACGGGTAAAGATGCCCAAGCCTGCGGCATTGGTTTTGTACATCCATGGATCGATGGTGTCCATTTCATTCAGCATATTGCTGAGTTTACCGGCGCGAATCTTACCGAAGTTACCTTGCAGGCCGATGAAGGAGTCCCGAGTGGCAAAACCTTGGGAACCGCCGGTAATGGCCGTTTTTTGTTCTACCTGCCAAATGGCTTTCAAATCGCCGCCCAAGTTCTCGCTGCCTTTGAAACCGATGCGGGAGGTATTGTCATTGATGCTGGTTGCGGTAGAGCTGGTTTCAGAACCTGCATCACCTTTGATTTTTACTTGACCGACGGTCACGCTACTTTTGATTTGACCATACAGAATCACTTCTGCAGATGCAGCCAGCGGCAAACCGGCAATAACCAAAGCGATAATCGATTTTTTCATTATTCTCTCCAAAACAAAGTTAAAATCTCGTGAAAACACGTTTAGCAATATTAATGTTTTCCAACGCTACAAACAACTACTTTCATCTTGATAAGCACTTTTATTTATTAGAGTTTAGACTTTTTACAACATTTTCAAATAAAACAGGCCGTCTGAAAGAAATTTCAGACGGCCTCTCCCATTCAAAGTCACTGCAAGGACAATCATCCCTCTTATTGCAATCATTTAATCAAAAATGATTGCTTGATAAATGTTTGCCATATATCAACCCAACATTCCCAAATTGCCACTATCATTAACTTTCTTCTTATGAAGAAGTTTTTTTATATCAATAATTTATTTGGTATAAATTTTTTCTTTTACCTAATATAAATAAACAGGAGCCCTTATGTTGAACAAACATCTCTTTTTATCTTTGCTAATGGCTGTCTCTACTGCAACGGTATCCGCCGAAACCCATCATGCACATTGGTCTTACACAGGTGAAAACGATGCTGCACACTGGGGCGATTTAAGTGAAGACTTTGCTGTCTGCAAAACAGGCAAACAGCAATCTCCTGTGGACTTCTCCGCAACAAAAGCAGTAAAAGGCAAACAACTGGCATACCGTTACAACGTCGCCGACTACAAAGTAGAAAATAACGGCCATACCCTTCAAGCCACGCCGCAAGGCAAGGCACAAACCATCGTGATTAACGGTAAAACCTATACCTTAAAACAATTCCACTTCCATACGCCGAGCGAACATACTTTCAAAGGCAAACATTTCCCGATGGAAGCGCATTTCGTCCATCAAGCCGAAGACGGTACTTTGGCGGTCATCGGCTCTGTATTTAAACCGGGCAAAAACAACCCTGCCTTGTCCGCACTCATTGCCAAAAAACTGAAAGCAGGCGAATCCGTAGATTTGAAAAACTTGAATATCCAAGCCCTGCTGCCTAAAGATAGCAAGTCATTTCAGCTGAAAGGCTCGCTGACAACGCCGCCTTGCAGCGAAAACGTGACTTGGGTTGTCTTAAAAACTCCGGTTCAGGCAGATGCGGCGCAGTTTAAAGCCATGCGCGACATTATCGGTGGCGAAAACAACCGTCCCGTACAACCTTTGAACGACCGCGAAGTCAATGAAGACAAATAACTTCTAAGGCCGTCTGAAAAGAAAAAAGCACCCGGATAACGGGTGCTTTTTCAATCACATCAATCAGGCTTTTTTGTTACCCAACGCGGCTTTCACAAACGCGCTGAATAAAGGATGGCCTTTGCGCGGATTGGAAGTAAATTCCGGATGGAACTGACACGCGAAGAACCAAGGATGATTTGGCAATTCGATGGTTTCAACCAAACGCTCACGGCCTGCGGATACGCCGCCGATGACCAAACCAGCTTTTTCCAACTGAGGCACATAGTTGTTGTTGACCTCGTAGCGGTGGCGATGACGTTCGCGGATATGTTCGCTACCGTAGATTTTTGCGGCAAGGCTGCCCGGTTTGAGGTCAACTTCTTGCGCACCCAAACGCATGGTACCGCCCAAATCGGCAGATTCGTCACGGGTTTCTACGCTACCGTCTGCAGTTTGCCATTCGTCAATCAGGGCAACGACAGGCGCAGCGCATTTCAAGTCAAACTCGGTAGAGTTCGCACCTTTCAAGCCTGCAACATCGCGGGCGTATTCGATCAGGGCAATTTGCATGCCCAAGCAGATGCCCAAGTATGGTACGTTGTTTTCACGCGCATAGCGTACGGCGGCAATTTTGCCTTCCACGCCGCGTGAACCGAAGCCGCCCGGCACCAAAATCGCGTCCATGTCTTTGAGCATGGAAACGTCGCCATTGCCCTTCTCAATGCTTTCGCTGTCGACAAAGGTAATTTGTACGTCGGTTTCAGTGTGAATACCGGCGTGTTTCAGTGCTTCGATCAATGATTTGTAGGACTCGGTCAAATCAACGTATTTGCCGACCATCGCGATTTTGACGGTATGTTTCGGATTTTGAATCGCGTGAACGATTTTCTTCCATTCGGTCAAATCGGCTTGTTTGACATTCAGTTGAAGCTGCTCGGTAATGATGCTATCGATGCCTTGGTTGTGCAGCATTTCAGGGCATTCGTAAATGCTGTCCACATCGTAGCTGCCCACGATGGCGCGTTCTTCAACGTTACAGAACAAAGCAATCTTACGGCGCTCGTCCGCAGGCATTTCTCTGTCCATACGGCAGATCAGGATGTCCGGTTGTAAACCGATGCTCAACATTTCTTTAACGGTATGCTGGGTCGGTTTGGTTTTGATTTCGCCGGCGGCGGCAATGTAGGGAACATAGCTCAGGTGGGCAAACAATGTATTATTACGGCCGAGCTGGCTGCGCATTTGACGGATGGCTTCCAAGAAAGGCAACGATTCGATATCGCCGACTGTACCGCCGATTTCAACAATCGCCACATCATAACCAGCCGCGCCTTCATGGATACGGCGTTTAATTTCATCAGTAATGTGCGGAATCACTTGTACGGTACCGCCCAAATAGTCGCCGCGACGCTCTTTGGCAATCACGTTTTCATAGACTTGGCCGGTACTGAAGCTGTTGCGGCGGGTCATGGTGGCGTTGATGAAACGCTCATAGTGACCAAGGTCGAGGTCAGTTTCCGCGCCGTCATCGGTCACAAATACTTCGCCGTGTTGAAACGGGCTCATGGTACCCGGGTCAACGTTGATATACGGGTCAAGCTTAAGCATGGTCACGTTCAAGCCACGCGACTCGAGAATAGTAGCAATAGAAGCGGCGGCGATACCTTTACCCAAAGAAGATACAACGCCGCCGGTTACGAAAATGAATTTAGTCATGATGTGATACCCATGTTGGAATGTGTGATTTTAACTTGAAGCAGCATATTCTGGCAAACGGCAAAAGCTTCAGGCCGTCTGAAAACAGCGTTTTCAGACGGCCTTATCATACTGAATCTATATATCAGCGCAGCTCGCGGCGCAGGATTTTGCCAACGTTGGATTTTGGCAACTCGTCGCGGAATTCGATGTCTTTCGGCACTTTATACGCCGTCAGTTCTTTGCGGCAGAAATCGATCAGTTCTTCCTTGGTCAAAGACGGGTCTTTGCGTACGACGAAGACCTTAATCGCTTCACCGGTTTTCTCGCTTGCCACGCCGATACAGGCGACTTCCAAGACTTTGTCGTTGCTGGCCACCACTTCTTCGATTTCGTTCGGATATACATTGAAACCGGATACCACAATCAAATCTTTTTTGCGGTCCACCAGCTTCAGCCAGCCTTTTTCATCCATCACGGCAATGTCGCCGGTCTCTAAAAAGCCGCGTGCATCGATTGCTTTGGCGGTTTCTTCAGGACGGTTCCAATAGCCTTTCATCACTTGCGGACCGCGTACCCACAATTCGCCCGGCTGTCCGATAGGCACTTCTTTGCCGTCCGCATCGCGTAATTCGACTTCGGTCGAAGGAACCGGCAAACCGATACCGCCGCTGTAAGCCTCGATATTCAAAGGATTGCAACACACACCCGGGCTGGCTTCGGTCAAACCGTAAGCTTCCACAATCGGCGTACCGGTGATTTTTTTCCATTTTTCCGCAACGGCTTTTTGCGTTGCCATACCGCCGCCCAAAGTCAGCTTCAAACGGGAAAAATCGACTTCGGCGAAATCCGGACGGTTGACCATCGCATTAAACAAGGTATTCACACCGATGAACACGCTAATCGGCTCTTTTTTCAATTCGCCGATAAACCCCTTCATATCGCGAGGGTTGGTAATCAGGATGATTTTAGAACCGGTATTCGCAAAGATCATCAGGTTTACCGTCAAGGCAAAGATATGATAAAGCGGCAACGCGGCAATAACCGTTTCTTTGCCTTCGTGCAGGCTGTTTTTAATCCATTCTTTTGCCTGCAACATATTGGCGCAGATATTGCCATGACTGAGGACGGCACCTTTTGCCAAACCGGTCGTGCCGCCTGTATATTGCAGCAAGGCAGTATCGTCACGTGTCAACTCGACTGGTTTGAACGTATTTGCTGCACCTTGCTTCAAGGCCGTCTGAAAAGTGATGGTATTTGGAATGCGGTATTCCGGCACCATTTTTTTCACTTTGCGGATGACAAAGTTCAGCAACGCGCCCTTAATCATGCCGAACATCTCGCCGACCGACGCGACAATCACATGTTTGATTTGCGTACGCGGCAACACCAGCTCCAGCGTATTGGCAAAGTTCTCCAACACGACAATCGTGGTCGCACCGCTGTCTTTCAACTGATGCTCCAACTCGCGCGGCGTATAAAGCGGATTGGTATTCACTGCCACCAAACCTGCCTGCAAAATACCGAAAAGCGCAATCGGATATTGCAAAACGTTCGGCATCATAATTGCCACACGCTCACCGCGCGGTAGTTTCAATACGTTTTGCAGGTAAGACGCAAAATCGGTCGCCAACTTGCCCACTTCGGCATAAGTCAGTGTTTTGCCCATATTTTGAAAAGCAGGTTTATCTGCGAATTTCTCGACACTTTGACGGAATACATCGCTGATGGAGCTGTATTGAGAGATATCGATTTCAGGGTTTACGCCTTGTTCGTAGCTTTTGAGCCAGAGTTTTTCCATATTGATCAGTCTTTTATTTAGTCGTTTTTTGAAATCGAGGCCGTCTGAAAGGCTTTATTCAATCTGCCGCTTCGTTTTCAGACGGCCCTTTTATTAAGCTGTAATAATGACAGGCTTGTCGGTGGACATGATGATACCGCCGCCCAAGCACACATCGCCGTCATACAGTACCGCAGATTGGCCTGGGGTTACTGCCCACTGCGGCTCGTCAAAAACAAGCTCGATGGTTTCATCATCTAAATAACGCAACGTACAAGGCGCGTCGGCCATACGGTAGCGCGTTTTGCAGGTATAGCGGCCTTCTTTCGGGCGTTCTGGCAATGTGAAGCTCAAATCGTTCATAACCAGGCTTTGCGTATAAAGCAAAGGATGGTCATGGCCTTGGACGACAATCAGTTCGTTTTTGGTCAAATCCTTGGCCGCAACAAACCACGGCTCGCCTGCGCCGCCGATGCCCAAGCCTTTGCGTTGGCCCAGCGTGTAAAACATCAAGCCGACGTGTTCGCCGACTACTTTGCCTTCAGGGGTCACCATTTTGCCATTATTGGTCGGCAGGTATTTTTGCAAAAACTCGCGGAACGGGCGTTCGCCGATAAAGCAGATGCCGGTACTGTCTTTTTTGGTTGCAGTCGGTAATTTGAATTCTTCGGCAAGACGGCGGACTTCAGGCTTCTCCAACTCACCCAATGGGAAAATCGAGCGCTCGAGTTGGAAAGGCTTGAGACGATATAGGAAATAGCTTTGGTCTTTATTTTGATCCAAGCCTTTGAGCAGGTAATGCACGCCGTTTCGAACTTCTTTGCGGGCATAGTGTCCGGTGGCAATGGTATCGGCGCCCTGCTCTATGGCATAGTCCAAAAAGCATTTGAATTTAATTTCGGCATTGCACAAGATATCCGGGTTTGGCGTGCGGCCTGCGCTGTATTCTTTGAGAAAATAGGCAAATACGTTGTCTTTATATTGCGCGGCAAAATTGACGATGTCGATGTCGATGCCGATGATATCGGCAACGGCAATGGCATCAAAGGAATCTTGTTTGATGCTGCAATATTCGTCGTTGTCGTCATCTTCCCAGTTCTGCATGAACACGCCGCTGATTTGATGGCCTTGCTGTTTGAGCAGGGCCGCGGTAACGGATGAATCGACGCCGCCGGAGAGGCCGACGATGATGTTTGCTGGTGTGTTGTGAGTATTCATGAGCGGAATGTGGGTTTTAAATACATTTTTTAAAGCGTGATTTTAGCACATTTTGATTTGACGACAGAAAAGGCCGTCTGCAAGCCCAACGACTTTCAGACGGCCTTTATATGCAAATTCAAGCAATTAGTGCTGATGTGCGCCACCGTGTGCGCCGTGATCATGCTGCATTTCGGCTTTAGGTGCGGTTTTCACTTCCAGCTCGACAGTTTGAGGTTTCGCGTTTTTGAATTTCAGGGTTACAGGCACTTTTTCGCCTTCTTTCAATTGTTTTTTCAGACCCATGAACATAACGTGGTAGCTGCCCGGTTTCAGCTCGGTTACGCCTTTTGCAGCCAAAGGCACGCCGCCTTTAACTTCGCGCATACGCATAACACCATTGTCGTTAATATGGGTGTGTACTTCAACACGTTCGGCAACAGGGCTGCTGCCGCCTACCAAGAAGTCTTGTTTGGCTTCATCGTTTTGGATTTTCATGAATGCGCCACCCATTTTCATACCTTCGACAGTGGCACGTGCCCAACCGTCTTCAATATGGATACCGGCTGCAGATACGGAAGTTGCCAAGCCTGCCAGAATCAGGGTTGCCATTAATTTTTTCATGTTTTGCTCCTTGTGTTTGCCAAATGGCTGGGATATACAGCCTTCATCTTACAACCAAAGGCCGCCTGAAAACTTTGATATAGATTAATTAATACTATCTAATCCTAACGAATTACTATATTACCACATTTTTAAGCAGTTAATGCAATAATCCAAACAATAAATAACATGAACAAAGCCATCAATTGCGCGGCCGAGCCGGCATCTTTGGCACGCTTGGCCAGCTCGTGTTTTTCAGTAGAAGTATGGTCAACGGCTGCCTCGATGGCGGTATTAAACAATTCGGTAATCAGTGAAATAAACGATGCGACAACAAGCACCATTTTGGTGACCGATCCGAAATCAAGAAACAACGCTAAGAAAATTAAAATCAGGTTCAACCAAAAAACTTGGCGAAATGCGCTTTCATAACGATACGCGGCAGCCAGTCCGTCTTTGGAATAACCAAACGCATTGATAATGCGCTTAATGCCGTTTTTACCTTTTTTTTCAGATGCGTAGGAAGATGGTTCCATCATATTCTCAACATAAAAAGGCCGTCTGAAAAGAAACGGTCGGGTCAATTTTCAGACGGCCTTTGGGTTTATTGTTTTGCCCAAGATGCTACGGCATCTGCAAACATAGCGGCAACGTTGAAATCTTTTTGCTTCATGATTTCTTGGAAGCCGGTCGGGCTGGTTACATTGACTTCGGTCAGGTTGTTGCCGATGACATCCAAACCGGCAAGCAAAATACCGCGACGCTTCAATTCAGGCGCAAGGGTTTCTGCGATCTCACGGTCGCGCTCGCTCAATTCCTGTGCCACGCCGCGGCCGCCGGCAGCCAAGTTGCCGCGCGTTTCTCCGTTTTGCGGAATACGCGCCAAAGCATACGGAACAACCTCTCCACCAATAATCAGAATGCGCTTGTCGCCATGTACGATTTCAGGAATATAACGTTGCGCCATGATGGTACGTGAATCAAGCTGCATCAGGGTTTCCAAAATACTGCCGATATTGGGGTCGGATTCGGTTAGGCGGAAAATGCCCATACCGCCCATACCGTCCAAAGGTTTGATAATGATGTCGCCGTGTTCTTTCAAAAAGGCACGGACATCGGCGGAACGTGTGGTAACCAAAGTCGGCGCGGTAAACTGGCTGAAGTTCAAAATAGCCAATTTTTCATTGAAATCGCGCATTGCCTGCCCGCTGTTAAATACTTTTGTACCCTGCTGCTGTGCCAACGTCAAAAACTGGGTCGCGTACAGATATTGCATATCAAACGGCGGATCAGTGCGCATAATGACCGCATCGAAATCTTTCAAGGCCGTCTGAACTTTTGCCTCTGATTTAAACCATTCGTGATCGTCATCGTTTTTCGCGCCGACAAACTCAAATGCCGCCACCTGAGCCACTACCAAGCCTTCACGGACGGACAATTCTCCGCTCAAGGTATGAAAAAGCTGCCAACCGCGCTTTGCCATTTCACGCATCATGGCGTAAGTAGTGTCTTTATAGGTTTTAAAACTTGCCATCGGATCGGCGATAAACAGGACTTTCATCAAAATTTCCTTGTAAACAGACGATATAATCATACCTTGTATTCGGCCCGCCTGAAAGGGTGGCAAAATATAGAAAAGGCCGTCTGAATCCTATTTTCAGACGGCCTTGAGGCTTTTAGGCGGCTGCCAAATGCAAGAGTTCGGCAGCATGGCTGCGTGTGGTATCGGTAATGATTTCGCCACCCAGCATACGCGCGATTTCCTCAATGCGCTGATGATGGTTCAAAACACTGATTTCGCTGACGGTTTGCTCCCCTTCGCTATGCTTGCGGACCTGCCAATGGTTTTCACCGCAAGAGGCGACTTGAGGAAGATGGGTTACCGCTAAGACTTGATGTTTTTTACCTAAGGCACGCAAAGCTTTACCGACCATTTCAGCAACGCCGCCACCAATACCGGTATCCACTTCGTCAAAAATCAATGTCGGCACTTGCGTGTATTGGCTGGCAACCACTTGCAAAGCCAAGCTGATACGCGCCAATTCGCCACCGGAAGCGACTTTGTTCAAAGGACGGGACGGATTGCCTTTATTCGCCGCTACTTGGAATTGCACCTGCTCCAGCCCATGTGCGGTCGGCGAAGACGGCAACAAGACGATGTCAAAACGTGCGCCCTTCATGGCCAAATGTTGCATATGCTCGGTTGTTTCTTCGCCCAAACGGCCGGCTGCCTGATGGCGCATGGCAGAGAGGATATGCGCGGCTTCATGGTATTCGGCAAGATTGCGTGCAACTGTATTTTCCAAGGCTTCCAAATCGGCAGCCGCGTGCAGGTTTTGCAGTCGTTCGTCGATTTCTGCCAGCTTTTGCGGCAACTCTTCCGGCTCAATGCGGTATTTCCGCGCCATGCTCATCAATTCGCCCATACGGCTTTCTTGTGCGGCCAATTCATTAGGATCGATGTCGCTGCGACCGGCCACATCACGCATATTGGCACTGATTTCACCCAATTCTGCTTCAATACTTGCCAACATATTCAGGCTCTCGGCAAAGCGCGGCTCAATGTTTTGCAGATTACCCAACAGTTTTTGGCATTGGTAGATTTGACGGTGGATGCCGTTATCTCCGTCTATGCTGTCGCCCACCTGCTCGGCGGTTTGCAGCAATTCGGCCGAATGCGCCAGACTGTCGTGGCTTTGGCTTAAGGTTTCCCATTCGTTGGGCTTAAGCTCCAATTGGTTCAATTCATTAAACTGCCATTCCAAACGCTCGCGCTCGATGGCCATGGTTTCTGCCTGCTCTTGCGCTTCTTGCAGGGCTTTTTTCGCATTGACCCAATTTTGATAAAGCTGTTTGACCGTTTCTGCCTGCTCTTTGCTGCCGGCAAATGCGTCCAACAACTCGCGTTGCGCAGATTCTTGATTCAACGAATGATGGGCATTTTGTCCGTGAATATCGATTAACTGCTCGCCAATAGCTTTCAGCTGCACCAATGTTGCTGCCTGATTATTGATATAACTGCGACTTTTACCCTTGGCATCGATAATACGGCGGATGCTGAGCTCTTCGGCATCTTCTTCCAAAAGGCCTTGCTCCTGCAGCTGCGCTTTCAGTTCAGGCAAACCGCTGATATCGAACAAAGCCGACAACTGCGCTTCTTTGGCGCCGCTTCGCACTTGACTGTAATCGGCTTTATCGCCCAACAACAGGCCAATCGCATCCAGAGTAATCGATTTGCCTGCGCCGGTCTCGCCCGTCAATACGGTAAAGCCGTTTTGAAAATCAAGATTCAGGTTTTCAACAATGACAAAATCACGCAAAGAAAGTGCCAACAGCATTGCAGTATTCCTTAGTAAATCACCCGCACTCATGCGGAATAGCTTTAGATAAGTTGATTATAACTAAGGTTTTTTATAGTTTAAATCAGATTTTTCTTATGATTTATCTAAGATATTTATTTTAAACAAATTATTTTTTAAGCGGGCAATAAAAAGGCCGTCTGAATATTGCTACATGTTCAGACGGCCTAAATTTATTTTACTCTGCCAGTTCTACTTGTTCATGCCCCATCAATTCCTGCCCTACTCCTGCAAGCAGGTTCAGATAACGCTCATACTGCTTGAGCATATCGGCAATCAATTCTTTTTGCGTCATATATTGCACATCGTATCCATCGCGCCCATCCGAAAAATACGTCAACGGTATGAACGTTGCTGCATATTTGAAATGAGGCAGGCTGTCTTCACGAATCAACTGGTCGGTAATTTCCCGCTTTACGGATTTAATCCCATAGACAAAATCCCTTACCGTCCCTTTATGCACCACCAGCTCCACCGACGGCTCATCCTGTTGCAACAGGCAACGGATTTCTACGTCCATATTGTATTTTTCGGTCAATTCGTTTTTCAATTCCTGCATTGCCGGAAGCGCCGTATTTTTCATAAATTTGATGATATCGACTTCCTGCGTCTGATTCATCATTTGGCCAAGGCGTTCCCTCCAATGATCGCCCGACCAGAAAATACTGCTCGGATTGACGGCGGTTGCAAAATAGTTGGCATCGTTGTTCAGGGCTTTCCACAAAGAAACCATCATAAAAATCATCAACACCGCAAACGGCAGAGACGCAATCAGGGTCATGGTTTGCAAAATAGGCAACCCCCCGGCACCCAGCAACACAATAGCCACAGCCGAAATCAACACACCCCACATAACCGATTGCCACTTGGGCGAAGCCAGCCCTTTATCGCGCGAAGCAATATTGTTTAGCACATAAATGCCCGAGTCGGCAGAAGTGATAAAAAACAGCGCAATCACCAGCAATGCCACCAAGCTGCTGATGACCGGCCACGGCAGATAATTCAAAAAGGCAAACAACAGTTTTTCAGGCTCGTTGGTCAAGGCAGACAACGCGCCGTTTGCCACATGCGTGTCCAGCCACAAGGCCGAATTGCCAAATACAGTAAACCACAAAATACTCATCAGGCTAGGCACTGCCAATACGCCAAAAATAAATTCGCGAATGGTCCTGCCTCGTGAAATTCGGGCAATGAACAAACCGACAAAAGGCGACCACGAACACCACCAAGCCCAATATAACACCGTCCAGCCGGTAAACCATTTTGTATGCTCAGGCTCGTAGGTATATGACTTAAAGCTGAACGAAACGAAGTTACTCAAATAAGTGCCCAAATTGTCGCTGAATGCGAAAATCAAATACGTCGTCGGCATATTAAACAAGACAAACAACAGCAATGACAGTGCCAATACCAAGTTGGTTTCACTCAAAATTTTGACGCCTTTGCCCACGCCCGAAGTTGCGGAAAATATGGCAATCGCCATCACAACAACGATAATGCCGACCTGCAAAACATAGCTGTTGTCCTGCACCCAGCCCATCTTCAACAAACCTGAACCCATTTGTGCCGCGCCAAATCCCAAGGTTGTGATAATACCGAACAAAGTCGCAATCAAAGCCATCACATCAATGGCATCGCCCATTTTGCCGTTGATTTTGTCTTTTAAAATCGGATAAAAGCAGGAGCGCAACGCCAGCGGCAATTTATAGCGGAAACCGAAATACGCCAAGGCAAGCGCAATGATTCCGTAGATTGCCCAGGCATGAATCCCCCAGTGGAATACCGTATGCAGAATCGCCTCTTGCGCATTGCCTTTGGCAATCGGGGAAGAAAAATGCGATAAAGGCTCGGCCACACCAAAAAACATCAAGCCCACGCCCATGCCGGCCGCAAACAGCATGGCCAACCATGATAAAAACGAAAACTCAGGTTCGTCCTCGTTTGTACCCAGCCTGATACTGCCGAAGCTGCTGATGGGAAGCGCCAATAAGAAAATAAGGAATACAGAGAAAGTCAGAATGTAAAACCAACTGACATTTTGAAAGATAAACTGCTTCATTGCATTTAACAAAGCCTCAGTATTTTGAGGCCAAACCAAAGCAGCTGACAAAAGCAAAAGGACGAAGAAAAGCGTAATACCGACCACGCTTGGATTGAAAGAAGATTTGTTTTGAATAAATTGTTTGAATTTCATATCGGTTCCGTAGTTGATACAGCGCATATTTGAAGAACAAACGGGCTGCCGATTGATAAAGAAAGAAACGTTTCCGTATGCCTTCTCAAACTATTACAGAATGAGAGATATTTATTCTAATAATTCTTAAATTATATCACAAAATCAATAAGTTATTAAAATAGATGAAAATTATATTTAAAATCATGATGTTATACAATAATAAAGGCCGTCTGAAACACGATTGTTTCAGACGGCCTTTACATTCAAATCAGTTAATCAGTCTGCTTCCTGATTCAACTGCTTCTTCAGCCTCCTCATCGCCTGTCGGCGGCGTTTCCATCAAATCAGGCAACACCAGCTCGCCCAATTCAGTCAGCGGCGGCAATTCTTCCAAACTTTCCAAACGCAAATCGCTTAGGAATGTTGCTGTTGTCGCCCACAAAGCCGGACGGCCGACAGAATCACGGTGGCCGATGACTTCAATCCAGCCCCTATCCTGCAAGGTTTGCATGACATTTTGCGACACCGCCACACCGCGTATGCCTTCAATATCGCCACGCGTTACCGGTTGCTGATAGGCAATAATCGCCAGCGTTTCCATCACGGCACGGGAATAACGCGGCGCGCGCTGCTCTTGCAGGCTGCCCAGTCGTTCAAAGGCGGCTTGGGCGATTTGGAAACGCCAGCCCTCATGGGTATGCACCAGTTGCAAAGCCCTGCCCTGCCAGCGGGCCTTCAGTTGCGCCAACACGTCAATCAGCTTGTCTTGCGACAACGGCGGCACGCACAATTCGCGCATGGCTTTTTCGTTTAAGGGTTCGACTTGCGTCAACAGCGCCGCTTCAATCAGCGCATCGGGAGAAAGTTTTTCAGTCATAATAAAATCAATGTTCAGACGGCATAAACAGCCAAAAGCCGTCTGAAAGATAATATGGTCAACGGTTTGTTACGCGCTCAAATGCGCTTTCAGTTTTTCTTCGTCCAAAAACCAATGGCAGATTTCGGTATCGCCATCCAGCAAAACAGGCACCAGCTCATTGTACTTTTCTTCTAAAACCGGATCTTCATCAACATCGACAACATCCAGCCCAAATCCAAACTGCTCCTGATAAGGCTTTAATTGTTCGCGCATTTTGTGGCACAGGCTGCAATATTCCCGAAACATCAAGGTCAGTTTCATGGCGGTTACTCTCGGAGGGACAAAAGCGGCCATTGTATAGCAAAATGCCGCCAAACCATACAGGCATAACAAAGGCCGTCTGAACAGGCGCGAGATAACGCCTTCAGACGGCCTTTGTGTGTATTCTGAAATTAAGACTGAACGTTAATACCTGCAGTCACGGTATTTTGGGCACTGCTTGCTGTCAAAAATGACGCTGCCAATTCGCCGCAGCAACCGCAACAAGTCGCCACGCCTAATTGAGCCTGCAAATCGCTCATGGTGGTTGCACCGGCGGCGATGGTCTCTTTGATGTCGTGGTCAGTAATGGCGTTGCAGATGCAGACAAACATGATGTGCTCCAATAATTTTGTTACCCTCTGTAATTGAGAGTAGGATTTATTCTTGAACGTAAATATAAATAAAAACGGTTTGCATTGCAATATTGGCACTGTCCTTTTGTTTTGAAATTTTTCTATGTAAATTTGTATTTTGATTGTTATTTTATAAATAGTAAACTTTATAACCGTTCAGACGGCCACGATAACAAAAGGCGGCATCTTCGAGATGCCGCCTTTATTTATGAACGGGAATGGTGTTCATCGACCATGTTTTTCAAACGGATATTGGCAACATGGGTATAAATCTGCGTGGTGTTGATATCGGAATGTCCCAACATCATCTGGACTGAGCGCAAATCGACGCCGTGATTGACCAAATGCGTGGCAAAAGCATGGCGCAAACCGTGCGGACTGAGCGAAGCAATACCGACCGCTTCGGCATATTCTTTGACTATCATCCATGCAAGCTGACGGCTGATGCCGTTGCGTTTCTGGCTGACAAACACTTCGTCGCAGATTTTGTTTTTCAGCAACAACGGGCGCGATTCGTTGCAATAGCGTTCCACCCAATACGCCGCTTCCTGCCCTAGCGGAACCAGACGCAATTTGTCGCCCTTGCCTATGGTGCGGATACTGCCGCGATGTAAATCGATATCGCTGAGTGTCAATTTGACGGCTTCGGTCACGCGCAAACCTGTTGCATACATGACTTCAAGCAAGGCTTTGTCGCGCAGCCCGTGCGGCGTTTCCACATCAGGTGCAGCAAGCAGCGCGTCGATTTGGGCTTCGGTAATCAGCGTGGGCAGTTTGCGTTCCGATTTCGGCGCCTTGAGAAAACGGGTGGGATTGTCTGCTCTTTGGCCTGTTTCTTCCAACCAGCCGTACATACGCTTGCAAGCCGACAATGCCCGCGCTTGGGACGTGCTTTTTTCCCCCTCCGCATACACGGCATCAGACAGGGCAAATTCATCAGCACTCAACCAATCCTGCCCGCACTCGGCCAAACGCGCTGCGATTTTAACCAAATCACGGCGGTAACTTTGCAGCGTATTGTGGCTGAGCCGGTCTTGCAGCCAAAGGGATTCAAGCAGCTTGTCTATTAAATCGTCCATACTCATCAAACTGTATTGAAAGGCCGTCTGAACGGCATAACTTTACATCCGTTCAGACGGCCTTAGGTTTTCAAAGCCCTATCAAAAGACTTGAGAAATTGTATCCAACACTTCCTGCGCGTGTCCGGCCACTTTGACTTTGCGCCATTCATGAGCGATTTCGCCGTTTTCGTCCAGCACAAAGGTGCTGCGCTCGATGCCGAGGGATTCTTTGCCGTAAAGCTTTTTCAGCTTGATCACGTCAAACAGTTTGCAGACGGTTTCTTCTTTATCGCTCAACAATTCAAACTGGAAACCTTGTTTGGTGCAGAAATTCTGATGCGATTTGACACCGTCGCGCGAAATGCCGACAACGGTATAGCCCAATGCTTTGAATTGTTCCAATCGGGCATTGAAATCCAAGCCTTCGGTGGTACAGCCGGGCGTGCTGTCTTTAGGATAAAAATAGACAACCAACGGCAAATGTTCGGCGGAGTTAAAATCGCTACCGGAAGAAGATGGGAGTGTGAATTGATATTTTGACATATTATTCCTTTCAGACGGCCTAAACCTAGCCTACGTTTATTTTTCGCTTAAATTCAAATAACTGCGCGTACCTTGAAAATCTTCCAATGTACGCAACAAAAGCTGGAAGTAGTCGTCATTGCCGGCTAAATCCAACTCATCGGCATTGACAGTCAGCAAAGGCGCGCTTTGATACAAATGGAAGAAATGACTGTATTCGTCATGCACCCGTCCCAAATAGCCTTCGGGAAACAAGCTGATAATGCCTTCGTGACGTTTTTGCAGACGTTTGCGGTTGTTTTCGACAGCGGTTTGCAGATAAATCACCACATCGGGCTCCGCGTATTGCGGCAGAATGCGTTGCTTCATATCGGCAAAAAGCTGCTGCTCGTCATCATTCAAAACGATGGGCGTAAAAATACGGTCTTTTTCCGGCAAAAAATCAGCCACAACCATTCCGCCTTGCGCGCATTGGTCTTCAATAATATTCACGCTTTCAGCGCGGCGCATCAGGAAGAAAAGTTCGGCAGCCAAGCCATTATTGGAAACATTGCTGTAAAACTTCATGAGAAACGGATTGTGATCTGGATTCTCCGACAACAGCAACGCGCTGAAATGCTCTGCCAAGCGGCGGCTCAAAGCGGTCTTGCCGCTACCGATGGCGCCTTCGACAACAATATAACGAGGATTCATAGTAACTCTTTTTAATGTGTCTCCCAACAATATTTTATAGCAAAAAAGGCGTGTCCAACACGCCCTTTCTTGTTTTCGTCCGTTTTTTCAGACGGCCTTTATTCTTTCAACAGGTGAATACCCTGCTCACCCAAAGCCTGAGCCAAATCAGCCGCACGTCCATGCTCGCCCAACTCGAAATCCGGAAGGATTTCGGCCAACGGCAACATAACGAAACTGCGCCCATGCGCGCGCGGATGCGGCAAGGTCAGATGCGGGTCATCGCTGCGGATACCGTCAAAATCGATAATGTCCAAATCCAAGGTGCGCGGCGCATTGCGGAAGGTACGTTCGCGCCCAAATTCGGCCTCGATGCGGTTTAACTCTGCCAACAGCGCTACGCCATCCAATGATGTTTTCACGGTACAAACGGCGTTCACAAAATCGGGCTGATCGTCATAGCCGACCGGCGCAGTCAAATACAGGGAAGATGTTTTTTCGAGCCGAACATGAGGATGCGCGGCCAATTCGGCCAAAGCGGCGCGAATCTGTTCGGCAGGATTGGCGAGATTGCTGCCCAAAGCGACAACGGCAAAATGCGGATACATTTCAGACGGCCTCTTTTAAAACGGCAGCGTTTTGGTTTTGGCAAGGAAAACAATCGTGGCAACACACGACATGGCCAAAACGTAGACGATATAGAATTTCGGCGAACGCGGACGCGAACGCATCATAATCATGCCCAACACAATATAAACCAGCAACAGCAGGATTTTCATACCGAGCCACGGCGCATTGAACGGCGAAAAATGAGTAATCTTCATCAGCCACAAGCCGGTAAACAGCAACATGGTGTCGTTCAAATGCGGCATGGCTTTCCAAATGCCTGCCAACGGTTTCTCAGGATGACGCCAGAGCAGGAAAAAACGGATGTTGAACAACAGGATGGTAATGGCAACGAAAATCTGATGGCTGTATTTTACAAACAGATATTGCATGGCAGTTTCTTATGTTGAGGGTTGAAAAACAAAGCAGCTATTTTACCGCAAACATCTATTTCTGACGCAACTTTTCAATCGCCAGCAGATAGGGAGGCGCATTGCGGCGGTTGACAAAGCCATAGCGTAACACGGCAAAGGCTTCCTGCGGCAAAGTTTCCGTCCATTGCACAATCGCTTCAGCCTCTATTCGGCCGGCTTCATGTCCAGGATACAATACCGCCACGGCAAGCCCGCCCTCTTTCAGCAAACCCAAAGTATCCGTCAGCGCACGGATACTGCTTGCTGCTTCAGTTGTACAGCTTTTATCGCCTCCCGGCAGCCAACCGAAATTAAATACTGCGGCATCTAAAGGCTCGTCGATATAAGACAAAAGGTTTTCATGGCCGTCATGTATCAGGGCTACCCGACCATCTACGCCGTTTTCTTTCAGACGGCCTTGAGTCTGCGCCAGTGCCTTGAGTTGCACATCAAATGCCCACACCCTACCCGTCTCGCCAACCGACTGCGCCAACAGCAAAGTATCATGCCCGTTTCCGGCCGTCGCATCCAAAGCGCGGCCGCCTGCTTTTAAGGCTTGCTGTAACAGGGAGTGGGCAAAGGGAAGAATGTTCTCAAGCAGCATGATAAAGGTCGTCTGAAAATAAAAATACCCTACCGCAAAAGCGGTAAGGTATTGAAAAACAGGAATGCGTTACATCATTTATTCGGCAGGTTGTTGCACAGTCTCAACTTGAACCGGAGCAGCTGCGGCAGCGGCTTGAGGTTGTTTGTTTTCGTGTTGCAGGCTGACTGCGCGTGCAGGAACGATTGTTGAGATAGCGTGTTTGTAAACCATTTGAGTGACGGAAGTATTACGCAGCAGAACAACGTACTGGTCGAATGATTCCACTTGGCCTTGCAGCTTGATGCCGTTTACCAAGTAGATCGAAACCGGAACGTGCTCTTTACGCAACGCATTCAAAAAAGGATCTTGTAACATTTGTCCTTTAGCTGTCATATTCTTGAGCTCCATTATTATGATTGTAAAGACGCCAAAATCGGCGTTTGATGGGATTGTAGCCCCGAATAGGATAAATTACCAACTATTTTTTTCTATCACACCATTTAGGAATCCAGCAATAAGGGAACTTCACGTCAAACCGACTGTTTCATTTCCATATTCACAACAATCCCAAATCCAAATTGGATGTTTTTTAAAATTCGGCAAATCCTATCGAAAATATGCCATGAAGCTCTAACGAGCTGTTTTTCATTAAAAAAAGGCCGTCTGAAATTGTTCAGACGGCCTTTATGCTTATTTGCTGAATTGTTTTTTCACGCTGACTTTGGTTTTCTTCTTGAAGCGGTTTTTCTCTTCCTTGCGGCCTTCGCGTTTCTCAATACGGTTGCTCAAGCTGACACGGCGTAGCGGTTTTTTCTTCGGTTTGTCTTCCGCATTTTCATACGGGTTTTCCGAAACATTGTATTGAATTCTGAGCGGCGTACCTTGCAGATTGAAGGCTTTGCGGAACGTTTGGGTCAAATAGCGCGTATAGCTGTCAGAAATGGCGTGTAGCGAATTACCGTGTACCACAATCACCGGCGGATTCATGCCGCCTTGGTGGGCATAACGCATTTTCGGACGCACCAAGCCAGCACGCGGCGGCTGTTGACGCTCGATAGCGCTTTGCAATACGCGCGTGATTTTTGGCGTCGGCATCTTAATCATCGCCGCATTGTAGGCAGCCTGAATGCTTTCAAACAAACCGTCTATACCGCGTTCTTTCAATGCAGAAATAAAGTGGAACTTAGCAAAATCAAGGAAATACAGTTTGCGGTTGATATCGCGTTTCACTTGCTCACGGCGCTCTTCGCTGATGCCGTCCCATTTATTGACCGCTACGACCAAGGCACGGCCTGCTTCCAAAACGAAACCTGCAATCGTCGCATCTTGATCGGCGATATCTTGTTGCGCGTCCAATACCAAAACGGCAACGTTTGCCGCTTCAACCGCCTGCATAGCTTTGATAACGGAGAACTTTTCCACCGCTTCATCCACTTTGCCGCGACGGCGCACACCTGCGGTATCGATGATGGTAAACGGTTTGCCTTCGCGCTCAAAATCAATGTGGATGCTGTCGCGCGTCGTACCTGCCATATCGAAGGCAATCACGCGCTCTTCGCCGAGAATGGCGTTTACCAAGGTCGATTTGCCGACATTTGGACGGCCGATTACAGCAAAAACAGGATGTTTCGCTTCTTCCTCTTCCTTTTCAGGCTCAGGGAAGGTTTCCAAAATATCTTCAATCAGATAATACACACCATCGCCATGCGCACCTGAAATAACATAAGGGTCACCCAAAGCAAGTTCGTAGAACTCAGCGGCAAGTACAGCCCTATTGCCGCCCTCGCCTTTATTCACAGCCAAATAAACAGGACGCGGACTTTGGCGCAAACGGTCGGCAATAATTTTATCTTGCGGCGTCAAACCGGTACGGCCGTCCACTAAAAACACCACTGCATCGGCCTCATCGACAGCCTGCAAGGTTTGTTTTGCCATTTCGTGCAAAATGCCGCTATCGACAACCGGCTCAAAACCGCCGGTATCGATGACCAAATAAGGTTTGCTGCCGACTTTGCCATGACCGTAATGGCGGTCACGCGTCAGGCCGGGCAAGTCATGCACAAGCGCGTCTTTGGTGCGCGTCAAACGGTTGAATAAGGTAGATTTGCCGACATTGGGGCGGCCGACAAGCGCGATGGTTGGTTTCATGTGGAGTCTTTCTGTGTCAAGTGCCGCCTAAAAACGGGAGCGGAACACAAGCAGGTGTTTTAAAAACACGGTTGATAAGGATAAGTGTAGGCCGTCTGAAAAGTCATTGCAACTTCAGACGGCCTTGATTTCAAACAAACTTATTTCAAGCTGTCGATTTTCATTTGCAGCAATTCGCGGCCTACTGCGGTTTGCGGCATTTTGCTCAAAGCAGCTTCGTAACTTTGTACGGCTTCTTTGGTTTTATTTTGGGCAACGTAAACATCGCCTTTGGTTTCCAGCATCAAAGGCTCGAAGTCAGCCTCAACCTGAGTATTCAGGGCATTGATGGCGGCATCGTATTTTTTCTGCTGCAACAGGACAACGCCCAAACGCTGCGCTGCCAAAGCTTGAACCAGCGGTGCATTTTGGTTTTTCAGCACCCAATTCAAATGACCTTCCGCTACATCATAACGGCCGGCATCGAACTCAGTCGCCGCCACCATCAACGTAGCTTGGGCTGTCGAAATAGAATCAGGATAGTTTTTTTGCAATTCGGCCAAATCGGCGTTGATGGCTTTAGGGTCGGTTTTTTGCTGCGCCTTTTCCACCATTTGCGCCAATACGGCGGCGGCTTCCTGATCTTTTGAAGCTTTTTGGCCTTGGTAAATGGTGTAACCCAAATACCCCAAAGCCGCCACGATCAGCAAGGCAAAGATCCAACGGCCAGTGCGTTTCCAAAAATATTTAAAGTTGTCTAACTCTTGTTGTTCTTCCAAATGGGCTGCCATTTATGCGTTCTTCCATTGTTGAAAAGTGTCTGTCAAATCAGCGGCGGCAACGGTTTGTTGTTCGTGTTTGCCCTGCATATCTTTCAGGGTAACCGTACCGTTTGCCAGCTCATCCTGAGCCACAATCAGGGCAAAGCGTGCGCCACTGTTGTCTGCTTTTTTCATTTGCGCCTTCAGGCTTTGATAGCCGGAATGCTGCATCACATTGAAACCTTGAGCACGTAGAGCTTGCGCGTATTTCATCACCTGCAAGTCCGCACCTTCGCCTTGGTGCATTGCATAGACATCAGGCGCAGCGTTCACTTCCAGAGAGCCATATTCGCTCACCAAAAGCAGCAGGCGCTCAATACCCATTGCAAAGCCGATAGACGGCGCAGGTTTGCCGCCAAGCTCTTCAATCAAACCATCGTAACGGCCGCCACCGCACACAGTCGCTTGCGCGCCGAGTTTGTCGGTCGTCCACTCAAAAACCGTCTGATTGTAATAATCCAAACCACGGACCAAGCGCGGATTTTCAATATATTGGATACCCAAACCGTCCAACATCGCCTTGAAGCGTGCATAGTGGTTTTGCGAAGCCTCGCCCAAGTAATCCACCAAACGCGGCGCCGCATTGCAGATTTCCTGCAAATCAGGGTTTTTCGTATCCAAAACGCGCAAAGGATTGGTTTTCAGACGGCGTTTGCTGTCTTCATCTAGTTGCGCTTCATAGCGGGTCAAATATTCAACCAATGCCGCACGGTGTGCCGCGCGTTCCTCACGGTTGCCCAAACTGTTGATTTCCAAAGTCAGGTATTCGCGAATACCCAATTTTTCCCACAAGTCGGCAGACATCGCGATAATTTCCGCATCAATATCCGGCCCTTCAAAACCCAAAGCCTCGATACCAACCTGATGGAACTGACGATAACGGCCTTTTTGCGGACGCTCGCGGCGGAACATCGGCCCCATATACCACAGCTTTTGCGGGCTGTTGTAGAGAAGATTGTGTTCGACCACAGCACGCAGACAAGAAGCCGTACCTTCAGGACGCAAGCTCAAACTCAAAGAATCGTTTGAATCGGAGAAGGTGTACATTTCCTTGCCGACCACATCGGTTTCCTCGCCGATGGAGCGGACAAACAAACCGGTTTGCTCGACAATCGGCGTACGGATTTGCTGATAGCCGTAAGCGCGTGTCCAACGGCCGACCGTATCTTCAAACGCCTGCCAAAACGCAGCCGTCAGTTTGAAATCTTTTTGTTCGACAGGTAAAAGGTCGTTCATACCTTTTACAGATTGAATTTTTTGTGCCATTTCAATATGGGATAAGCGAAAATCAAATAGTTGGGCATTATAGCTGATTTTTAAGGGTTTGTGAGGTTGGAAACAAATCAAAAGGCCGTCTGAAAATTGGTTTTCGCATTCAGACGGCCTGTAAAGCAGATTACAGAATCATATTCAATGATTCCAACACTTCCCCTGCTTTTCAACTTAAATTTCTTAGAGACATATTCAATATAGATTCAATGCCGTTATACTTGGATTCTTTTCATCCCGTCCATATGCACATCATAAAAACACTGCACTCTCTTTTTGTTATCGGCTTGTTAACTACTATCTTCCCCTCACAAGCGACGGCTGCAAATAACGCCACAAACAATCAAACGAAAATAGATTTAGTCAAAAAGGTTTATCTGTCTAAAGTGGATTTAGGCTCTGAACATAATCGTGTTACTACGCCTGAACTACAAAAAATCATCCGACAATTCAATAAATTCGACACAAATATCCGTAAGCAACCCGATATGGAGATGGGATGTGACATGCCGATACATTACTACTTAGGCTTTGGTCAAGATCATCCTGATAACTTCCATAAAACCTTGCAAGTCAAAGTCACTTCTCCCCATACCGTCCGGGCAACATTTAAACAATTTGACGGCCATAGGGTCGGTGCAGATTTCACGTTGAAATGTACAGAAAACCGTTGTTTGATAGATGATTTTAAGATGATTGGCGATCAAACCGGCATCAAAACCGATTACAAACTTGTTTTGCGCAAACAAAAATGTGAGTGAGCCGACAAAACAAAAGGGCTGCCCAAACAAATGGAGCAGCCCTTTGATTTTGAAATCAAGGTCGTGAAGGATGCGGATTTAAGCGGACAGGCGGCAAATTAGGTTTTCCGTATTGGGAAACAGCTTGTCTGCCTGAAGCCACTTTCCCTGACTGCATGACGCCGCTATCGTTGCGTATTGGATGTGCGGCATACTCATCTTGATTTAATTGTGAACCTTCTTCATTGACTTCATGCTCTGCCACAAGTTCATACTCATTATCGTATGCCTTACTCTTGCCAAGCCGAACTTCCCCTCCCGCCATAGCGGATACGGAAAACGCGGATAACATGATGATTATGCCGATTTTTCTCTGCATAATATTCTCCTTTTCTCAAATATTGCTTCTTTATCATTTCTTTAATTTATGCCACAAAAGCAAGTTCAAACAAAACCAGTTTCTTTGGTCGGTTGAAGAATCTATTTAAGCACAAAACCGGCATCACTACATATCCGTTATTAGAAGTTTATTTTCCATATAAACAAGGCCGTCTGAAAAAATCCTAAAAAACGAGTACAATCCGCCGCATGAAAAAACGTACTAGTCCCCTACCCCTTTTAGACGGTGTCAAACCCAGCTACTTAGTTTTGCCACATAAAAAGCAATTTTACGGCTTGCCTCTGCTGCATTTTTTATGCGCTCATTTTCCCTTTGTCGGCGAAGAAAACTGGCGACGGCGGCTGAACAGCGGTTTTGTGGTGGGTGCGGATGGCGTACCGTTTGATGAAAATACTTTGTTTGAGCCCGGCAAGACGATGTTTTATTACCGTGAAACCAGCCGTGAGAGCGAGCCGCGTATTCCGTTTGAAGAAAAGATTTTGCATATTGACGAGCATTTGATTGTGGTGGACAAACCGCATTTTCTGCCCGTCATCCCCAGCGGCAGGTTTTTGCGAGAAACCTTGCTCACGCGCCTACGTCTGCGGCCTGAATTGCAGTATTTGAATGTTGAAGACATTACGCCGATTCATCGCTTGGATAAAGATACGGCTGGCGTTATGCTGCTTTCGCTCAACCCTGCCACGCGTCGCGACTATCAGACCATGTTCCAAGAAAAAAACGTCCGAAAAACCTATGAAGCGGTGGCGCCGACGAGGACGGATTTGGACTATCCGCTGGATATTTCGTCCCGAATGGAACGCGGCGAAAAATTCTTTCTCACGCGGGAAACGGAAGGCGAACCCAACGCCCACACAACCATCGAGCTTATCGAAAACCGCGGCGCATTCAGCCTCTACCGCCTCACGCCGCACACCGGAAAGAAACACCAGCTGCGCGTGCATATGATGAGTTTGAACATGCCGCTGATGAACGATGCGCTTTACCCTACCCCATTGGCGGCCGGTGATGAAGACTACGACAAACCTTTAAAACTTTTGGCCAAAAGAATAGAGTTCACCGATCCTGTCAGCGGAGAAATCCGCGTATTTGAAAGCGATTTTGCGCTGTAGTTATCCAGCCTAATAAAAAAGGCCGTCTGAAAAGTTTCAGACGGCCTTTTTGTCACAAAATCATTTGATTAGTGATGAATGCAGCTGCACTCTTTATTCATATCAATCACCATACGGCCGGTAATTTTACCTTCGCGCATTTCTTGGAAGATGGCAGGTGCTTCATCCAAAGCACGCAATTCGACTTTAGGCACAACCAAACCTTCTGCGCCGAATTGGAATGCTTCTTCCAAATCTTTACGGGTACCGACCAGAGAGCCGACCACTTCGATGCCGTCCAATACCAAACGTGGGATAGACAAGTCCATAGACTCAGGTGGCAAGCCAACTGCAACGACACGGCCGCCGGCGCGGACGCAGTTAACGCCTGAATTAAAGGCAGCAGCGGATACGGCTGTTACCACGGCTGCGTGTGCACCGCCGGTTTTCTCTTGGATGACTTGAGCCGCATCTTCTTTGGCGGCATTGATCACCAAATCAGCGCCGGTTTCTTTGGCAAAAGCCAGTTTTTCATCGTTGACGTCAACGGCAACAACGTGCGCGCCAAACACTTTTTTCGCGTATTGAACCGCCAAGTTGCCCAAACCGCCTGCGCCGTAAATCGCAATCCATTGACCCGGACGAACGCCGGAAACTTTAATCGCTTTATAAGTGGTCACACCGGCACAAGTAATGCTCGAAGCTTGCGCAGGATCCAAGCCTTCAGGAACTTTGACCGCATAATCGGCACTCACGATACAGTGGGTCGCCATACCGCCGTCGGCAGTATAACCTGCGTTCAATACGGAGCGGCACAAGGTTTCGCGGCCGGTATTACAGTATTCGCAAGAACCGCAGCTTTGGAACAGCCATGCGATGCTGACACGATCGCCGACTTTCAGATTTTTCACACCGTCAGCAACTTCTTTAACCAAACCGATGCCTTCGTGTCCCAACACGCGACCCGGTTTGTCGCCGTAATCGCCTGCTGCAACGTGCAAGTCGGTGTGGCACACGCCGCAATACTCGACTTCTACCAACGCCTCGCCGTATTCCAGCGGACGCAGTTCGCGTTCAACAACTTCTACATCACCTGCTACATCTTTATTTACTACCACAGCATGCATTTTCATGAGAGAGTCTCCTAGGGTGTTGAAAAACTGTTTAGCTATAAATGAGAATACTCCCCATGTTCGAAACCGTCAACCCATAATCTTTTTCAAAACAACGAGTTATGATGTTATACCATAACAAATCCTATTCAAACCATCTGAATCTTTAAATATATTAACAAATGCACTTTCATTTCAATCAAATCCTTTATTTTTCAGACGGCCTGCTACATGAAATAACATTACAAATGTAAATTTTGAGAACATTATCATTTTTAGTACTTGAACTTAAAAAGAAAAAAGCATAAGCTGTTTTTATGGCGCAGAAATACGCCTTCCCATTCATTAAGGAGACAGTATTATGGCAAAAGATTTAAATGTGTTTGATAAAGAATATGGTCTTTTAATCAACGGCGAATGGACGAAAGGTAGCGAAGGCAAACTTTTATCCTCTTACAACCCTGCCAATGGCGATGAATTGGCCAAGTTCACAGACGCAACCGACGCCGATGTCGATGCTGCCGTGGCCGCTGCCCAAGAAGCGTTCAAAACATGGCGCAAAACCACGACTGCCGAACGCGCGGCCATTTTGAACAAAATCGCCGACGTGATTGACGAAAACGCAGAATTGTTCGCCCTGCAAGAAACCTTGGACAACGGCAAACCGATCCGCGAAACCCGCGCCGCCGACGTACCATTGGCTTCCGACCATTTCCGCTATTTCGCCAGCGTGATCCGCGGCGAAGAAGGCACTGCGACCCAACTTGACGCCGAAGACTTATCCATCGTTCTGCGCGAACCGATCGGCGTTGTCGGCCAAATCATTCCTTGGAACTTCCCATTCTTGATGGCCGCATGGAAAATCGCTCCGGCATTGGCCGCAGGTTGTACCATCGTCATCCACCCTTCTTCCAGCACTTCATTGAGCCTATTGTCCCTCGCTCAAAAAATCAACCACTTGCTGCCTAAAGGCGTGTTGAACGTGATTACCGGCCGCGGTTCCAAATCCGGCGAATACATGCTGCACCACAAAGGCTTCAACAAACTGGCCTTTACCGGTTCAACCGAAGTCGGCCGCCGCGTCGGCATCGCCGCTGCCGAATTGCTGATTCCGTCCACTTTGGAATTGGGCGGCAAATCTGCCAACATCTTCTTCGACGATATGCCTTTCGACAAAGCCCTCGAAGGCGCGCAAAAAGGTATTTTGTTCAACCAAGGCCAAGTCTGCTGCGCCGGTTCGCGCATTTTTGTACAAGAAGGCATTTACGACAAATTCGTCAATGCTTTGGCTGAAGAATTCAAAAAAATCAAAGTCGGCCTGCCTTGGGAAGACGACACCCAAATGGGTTCGCAAGTCAACGCCGGTCAACTCGAGACCATTTTGAAATACGTCAAAATCGGCGAACAGGAAGGCTGCCGCATCATTACCGGCGGTAAAAAAATCGAAGGCGCATTGGGCAAAGGCGAATTTGTCGAGCCTACTTTGATTGAAGCCAGCAGCAACGAAGCCCGTGTTGCCCAAGAAGAAATCTTCGGCCCGGTTGCCACCGTGATTAAATTCAAAACCGAAGAAGAAGTCATCAAAATGGCCAACGACAGCGAATACGGCTTGGGCGGCGCAGTGTGGAGTACCGACATCAACCGCTGCCTGCGTGTTTCCAATGCATTGGAAACCGGCCGCGTTTGGGTGAACTGTTACAACCGCCTGCCTGCCGGCGCGCCGTTTGGCGGCTACAAAACTTCAGGTATCGGCCGAGAAACCCACAAAATGATGCTCGCCGCCTACACCCAAGTGAAAAACATCTACATCAGCACCCGTGAAGAACGCGAAGGCTTCTATTAATCCGCCGTTCCACATTAATCTGATTTAGAAAATATAAAGGCCGTCTGAAACCTGTTTCAGACGGCCTTGTTTTATTCTGTTTTGCAATAAATGCTTCATATCTTTCTCAAAAAAAGCCCCATTACTTTCTCTCCGGCCACCGCCAGCAAGGCTCCGGTCACAACTACCATGGCACCCACATAGCTGACGATATTCATATCTGAAGCGGCAAAATAATCGGGGGCGAGATGATGGCCGATGGTGGAAAATATCATGGTGAATACGGGAATCAGCGTGGTGACGATACTGACTTTTGAAGCGTCCCAATGGTTGAGCGCTTCGCCGAATGAACCGTAGCCGATCAGCGTGTTCAGGCAGCAATAGATAAAGCAACCCCATAAAAACGGATTGCCGATATGGGCGATTTGCGACGGTTCGGCAAACGGCAGGAAAACAAAGCTGCTGCAAAAATAGATCATGAGCAGGATTTGTTGCGAATTGAAATGTTTGGACAGAAGTTTTTGCACCACGCCGTAGCACACCCAGATCATACTGCCCGAAGCCGCCATCATTACGCCGACCGCATAGCTGCCCAAGCTGAAAAGTTCGCCGAATTTGTCGTTGAAAAACATGACCAAACCCGTCAGCAAAAGCATCAAGCCGATTTTTTGCCAATGCGTAAAGGCTTCTTTAAACACGCCTACGCCGACCAAAATCATGGTAAAGGGAGAAAGCTGCCACAACACCTGCGTGGTTGTCGGAGAAATATAGTGCAAGCCCATGGCAACAAGCACAAAGTTGGCGGAAATACCGATAATGCCCAGCATCAATAAAAATAAGGTTTGCTTGGAAAATTCCGACGGCCTCGGCAGCTTGCCGGTCAGCCCCAACAGCACAAACAACACCAGCGAAGCCACTAAAAAACGTATCCACACCAGCGTGGGCGCATCGACGGCTTTTAATGCCTGTTGGGCGATGACCGGCAGCGAACCCCAAGTCATGGTGGCAAGCAACGCCAATGAAAAGCCGAGCCAAGGTTTTTGTTTCTTCATTTTTCAGACGGCCTTTGTTTACGCGGCTTCCCAGTAGTCGATATAAAGCTGCAATTCGAGATTGTTCCGCCATTCGTTGGCAACGGGGCGGTACACCGTGCGGATGTATTCTGGAATGTCTTCGCTGCAACGCCAGAACATGGCTTCAAATTCGTAGCCGTCTTTTTGCAGCCAGACTTTTTTGTGTTTGCCTTCCGCACCCAACGGCTGCTGGCGGACAACATGAAATTCGTCAGTAAAACTCGGTGGCGCGAAGCCCTGCCCCCAAACGTGTTTAGCAAGGTTTTGCGCCTGTTCCAGCGTAATGTCGCGTGCAGGCAGGCTGCCGTCGGTGATGAAGGTTTGCGACAAATCGTCTTCGCACACCATCTCGCGCACGGCTTCTTCAAAGGCCGTCTGAAACGCGGGGATATTGTGTTCGAGTATGCTCAAACCCGCCGCCATCGCGTGTCCGCCGAATTTCAAAATCAAATCGGGATAGCGTTTGGACACCAAGTCCAAAGCATCGCGCAAGTGCAGATTGGGAATGGAGCGTCCCGAACCGCGCACTTCGCCGTAGTCGGCAGGCGCAAACACGATAGTAGGACGATAAAAACGGTCTTTGAGGCGGCTGGCAACGATGCCGACCACGCCCTGATGGAAGTCGTCGCGATACGCCACCAAAGTCGTCTGACCTGAAGGCAGGGTTTCAGGAAAAGCATTCAGCGCGTCTTGCAGCATAGACTGCTCGATTTCGCGGCGCTCGATATTGAGGTTGTTTAACTGCGCCGCCAGTTCCTGCGCCTCGGCATTATCTCGCGCCAACAGACAGGCAATGCCGACCGACATATCGTCCAGCCGTCCGGCCGCGTTGATGCGCGGCCCCAACGCAAAGCCCATATCAAAAGGCTGAGCCTTGCGCCAATCGCGCCGTGCCACTTCAAACAAGGCACGGATACCGGGGCGCATTTTACCCAAACGCATCCGTTTCAGACCTTGCGATACGAGGATACGGTTGTTGTGGTCTAGAGTGACGACGTCAGCGACGGTACCGAGTGCAACCAAATCCAAGAGGTCGCCCAGATTCGGCTCTTTCAGGCCGTCTGAAAAATAATTGCGGCGGCGCAGTTCGGCACGCAAAGCCATTAATACATAAAAAATCACGCCCACGCCCGCCAAGCTTTTGCTTTGGAAACCGCAGCCTTTTTGGTTTGGATTGACGATGATGCAGTCGGGCACGGTCTCGGCAGGCAGATGGTGGTCGGTTACAATCACATCCAAACCCAATTCCTGCGCGCGCGCCACGCCTGCAATGCTGGCGATACCGTTATCCACCGTCACCAATAAATCCACACCTTGCTCTGCCGCGATTTCAGCCAGCTCGGGCGTTAAGCCGTAGCCGTGTTCAAAGCGGTTGGGCACGAGAAAATCCACTTTCGCCCCCATCGCCGCCAAACCGCTCATACCGACGGAACACGCCGTCGCACCGTCGGCATCGTAGTCGGCGACAATCAGGATTTTTTCCTGACGCTCAACCGCATCCGCCAAACGGCCGGCGGCGGCTTCGCAGTTTGTCAGCGTTTGATACGGCAAAAGAGCTGCAAGCTTGTCGTCCAACTCGGCCGGACTTTGTACATCACGCGCAGCACACAGCCGCGCAATCAAAGGATCGGTACCGGCAGTGAGCAAGTCGTTAAAAACAGTCGGATTAATGGAACGTGTTTGGATTTTGACGGACATGGTGTGTGGGATTAAATAGAGAGAAATTAATATTTTTGAAGCGTTTATTTTAAGGGCCAGGCCGTCTGAAACCTGCAATCCGTTTTCAGACGGCCTTGGATATTATTTACGTGAAGCATCGATAATTTCACCGATCACGACATATGAGCCTGCTATCACTACACCGACTGCATCCAAAGCCAATGTGAATGGCGTTTTCAGGATATTCCCCGTCAACTTCCGAACGTCGGTGCTTTTTTTGGTTTCCACATAATAAATTCTGACCGGGACGGCAGTGTCAAAACGGCGGTCTTCGGCAACATTTTTCGGCGTCGCATAATAATGACCTTCGGTAGAAATACACCGTGTGTAGACAGTTTTACCATCGAGTTCAACCGGCTTGAACGCCAGCTGTTTTAACTTGGCAATCTCGGCAGCTTTTTGAGTATCGTAACGCAGGCAAAAATTCGAGCGGAAAGTTTGCGCTTCAGGGGATTTCAATTCAACAGGCAAAGCCTCATACACCTGTTTTGAATTTTGCCGAACCATTTGAAATCGTTTGCTCAGCTTAGCATCCAAAACCGCCTTCAACTTAGCCGAATCTTTAGGATTAACGACAAACCAATATTTTCCGCCCATCATGACCAAGCTGCCTGTTTCCAGTTGCGTATTGTCTTTGGCAACCACGCCAAATGCGTGAATATTGTCTTTGGCAACGGTTTTTTCAGTTGTGGTTTGATGGAAAGGGCTATTTCTTTCCCAAAGATCGGTAGTACATCCATTGAGGGTCAATACACCAACCAGCAGGGCGATTGCAGAGTGGCGAAATTTCATGGTCATCCTCCTTCGGTATTACGATACAGGCCGTCTGAAACCTGCAATCGGTTTTCAGACGGCCTTAAGGTTTATTCCTCCCAATCCTGCCCTTCTTCCGAAGCATCGGATTGACCGGCCTCCATCACTGCTTTAATTTCTTGGAACAGCGCGCGGAAGTTTTTCGGCGGTTTGTTTTGTTCCTGCTCTTTTTTGGTGTTGCGGATCAAGGTGCGCAATTTGCCGGCGTCGGCTTGCGGGAAATCGGCCATAAATTGGGTAATCGCGCCATCGTCTGCCAACAGTCGGGTACGCGCCTGCTCGACGCGTTGCAAAAAGGCATTGTGCGCCGTATTGTCGCCGCGCAGTTTGGCCAAATAGGCTTCGATGGGCGCAGGGTCGGTATCGCGCATCAGGCGGCCGATAAATTGGGCTTGACGTTTGAGCGCGCTGTTAGACGTGATTTTTTTATAGGTGGCAATCGCCTCGAACAGCTCTTCGTCCAAGCCGATTTTTTTCAGCGTATCGCTGGAAAGCTTGGTCAATTCCATACCCAAAGCCTGCAAATCGTTCATCTGCTTTTTCATTTGGGTTTTGCTGACCCATTCGTCTTCTTGTTCAAACATTGTGTTTCCCTGATTTTCTGAATCTGCCTATTTTATCAGTTTTCAGACGGCCTTTCCGTGCGATTTTTGCAGAGGCCGTCTGAAACGGTTAAAATGCCGCAAAACCCTGTCAGGAAACCTTTTTATGCTGTTTAACCACACACCGGACGAGCTGTTGCGCTTGTGCGGACACACGCTGGATTTGGCCAAACAATCCGGCGCCACCTCGGCCGAAGCCGATTTCAGCGAGTCGCTCGGTCAAAGCGTCAGCGTGCGCTTGGGCGAAATCGAACAAATCGAGTTCCAACAAGACAAATCTTTAGACATTACGGTCTATGTCGGTCAACGCAAAGGTCGCGCCAGCACTGCCGACTTTTCCGAACGCGCCCTGCAAGATACGGTCAAAGCTGCCATCGATATTGCACGCTATACCGCCGAAGACGATTGCGCCGGCCTTGCCGACGCTGCCTTGATGGCAACCCATATCGGCAACCTCGACCGCTACCACGAATGGGATTTGAGTACCGAATCCGCCATTGATTTGGCCAAGCAATGCGAACAGGCCGCGCTGTCAACGGACAAACGCATTGAAAATTCCGAAGGCGCATCGGTTCATACCGGCCATTACCAATACGTCTACGGCAACACCCACGGCTTTGCCGCACATCAGCAAAGCACGCACCACAGCATTTCTTGCAGCGTGGTCGCCAGCGACGAGCATGGCATGCAGCGCGACTATTGGTACGATTCTTCCTGCCGTCACGAAGACATGGACGCGCCCGAACTCATCGGTAAAACCGCAGCCGAACGGACTTTACGCCGTCTGAACAGCCGCAGCGTTCCGACCGGCAGCTATCCCGTACTGTTTGACACCACTGTCGCCGTCGGCTTAATCGGCCACCTTATCGGCGCACTCAGCGGCGGCGCGCTCTACCGCCAAAGCAGCTTCCTGATTGACAGCATCGGCAAACAGGTGCTGCCCGAGTTTCTCAGCCTGCGCGAAGAACCGCATATCCTACGCTCGTTCCGCAGCACTTATTTCGATGCCGAAGGCGTCGCCACGCAGCCGCGTTTTGTGGTGAAAGACGGTATCGTCGAAGGCTATTTCCTCAGCAGTTACAGCGCGAAAAAGCTCGGTATGCAGACAACGGGCAACGCCGGCGGCGCGCACAATCTGTATCTGAACCATACCCACGCCACGCAGGCCGACCTGTTGAAAGAAATGGGGACAGGTTTGCTGGTTACCGAATTGATGGGGCAAGGCGTCAACGGCATTACCGGCGACTACTCGCGCGGCGCGGCCGGATTTTGGGTGGAAAACGGCGTCATTGCCTATCCGGTTCAGGAAATCACCATTGCCGGACGTTTGCAGGATATGTACCGCGACATCATCGGCGTGGCAGACGACGCATTACGCCGTTCGTCCAACCAAATCGGCTCCATCTTGGTTTCTAAAATGACGGTTGCCGGCAATTGATTGAACTAAATATACAAAAGGCCGTCTGAAAGATATCTTTTCTTTTCAGACGGCCTCGCCGTTATCTACTTCCATAAAAACACATCATGCATATTGTCGTTATCCCCTCTTGGTATCCTTCTTCCGAAACCGACGTGGACGGAATCTTTTTCCGCCTCCAAGCCCAAGCCCTGCAACGCGAAGGCATGAAAATCGGCATGGTCGTACCCATGTTCCGCTACTTGAGAAGCCAGCCGAAAACCATCTTCTCGCGCTTCTACGGCCTGCGCCGCCATCAGCAAGGCGGACTCAACACTTACGCCTACGACAGCATGTATTTCTTCCCGCGCTGCCCGGTTGTCGACATCGACCGCATCCGCTGGGTCAATGCAGGCATGAAAGCTTTTGAAGCCTATATCGCCGACAACGGCAAACCCGACGTAATTCACGCCCATTGCGTCAACTATGCCGCCATTTTGGCCTGCGCCATCTTCAAAAAATACGGCATTCCCTATGTGATTACCGAACACAGCAGTGCCATTTCACGCGGCCTTGTCCGCAAAAACCAATGGCCGTCCATGCACGAAGCCGTGCGCCACAGCGCGGCACGATTCGCCGTCAGCCGTGATTTCTGCCGTATTCTCGAAAACACCTACGCCGGTACAGACTGGCAATACCTGCCCAATATGCTGGGCGGCAATTTTGAACAGGATTTCGAGTTCCCCGAGAAAAACAATCAAGACTTCACCTTCTGCAGCGTCTCCCACCTGCGCCACCTCAAAGGCCACGACCTGCTCCTGCCTGCTTTTGCCGAAGCACTCAAAACCTATCCGCAGCTCAAACTCAAAATTGGCGGCGGCGGCGCAGAAGAAGGCCGTCTGAAACAATTGGCAAGCGACTTGGGCATTAACCACGCTGTTACCTTTACCGGCGCATTGACCACCGACCAAACCCTAGACCTTATGCGCCACAGCAACGCATTCGTCCTCGCCAGCCGTACCGAGACCTTCGGCGTCGTCTATATCGAAGCACTGTCGCAAGGTTTACCCGTTATCGCCACACGCTGCGGCGGCCCCGAATCCATCGTCACTTCCGACAACGGCCTGCTGGTGCCAATCGAAAACATACCGGAACTGACCAAAGCATTGCTCACCCTCTACGAAAACCATGCACAATACGATCCCGTCCGCTTGCGCCAAGATTGCCTGCAACAATTCGGCAGCCGTGCCATTGCGCAACATCTGATCGACACCTTCCAAAAAGTGCTTAATAAGTAGACATAAACCATACAGGCCGTCTGAAATCCTTCAGACGGCCTGCCTGCTTCCAACAAGACAAATCTAGTGTAAAATTAAGACAATAACCAAACTTTTTGATTTAAAATCAGTCCAAAGAAAAACTGTTACCTATAATAATATCCCCACAAACATTATGCGCTATTACGGAACGATTACTCGCTGGAACAACAAGCGCGGCTTCGGTGCCGCTACCATAGAAGACACAGGCCAAGAAATCTTTCTTGCCCTTGCCGCCTTCACTACCCTTACCCGCCTTCCGGCTGAAGGGCAACACATCTCCTTCAACATCACAGAAGGCCGGCGCGGCCGCAAAGAAGCCGAAAACGTCTGCTTCGCCCTCGATTGCGCCGACTGCTTCGATGTCCTCGTCCCTCCCCCCGAAAAACCCCTTGCCGGCAAACAAGCCATCGTCGGCCTGATTGCCGTTATCTTCGTCTGCAGCATTTTCGCCGCCTTGTGGTACGGCCTCCACTTTTCCGACAACACACCGGAAGAGCCAGCCGTCAAAAAACAAGAAACCATGGTTCACGAAGTAGCCGCCAAAATCGAAGCCGAACGCAAAGCATGGCGCGATGCCGTCAACGGCAGCAACCAACGCTCGGGACAGTCTCAACGCGCCAAAGATAATACTTCAAAACAATAACGCTTTATCCAATACAAAAAGGCCGTCTGAAAAAATGGGAAGATGAAATTATAGATTTCTTCCTCATTCTTTCAGACGGCCTTTGTTCTTACCTCAATTCGGCTCTGCCATTTCCAACGCCTGTTTGATGTCCACGGCGACGACGCGCGAGACGCCTTTTTCCTGCATGGTTACGCCGACGAGCTGCTCTGCCATTTCCATGGTCAGGCGGTTGTGGGAGATGTAGAGGAACTGGGTTTGCGCCGACATTTCTTTGACCAGGTTGCAGAAACGCGAGGTGTTGGCGTCGTCCAGCGGGGCGTCGACTTCGTCCCAAAGGCAGAACGGAGCGGGGTTGAGGCTGAACAGGGCGAACACGAGGCTCATGGCGGTGAGGGCTTTTTCGCCGCCGGAGAGGAGGTGGATGGTGCTGTTTTTCTTGCCGGGCGGACGCGCCATGATGGACACGCCGGCGGTCAGGAGGTCGTCGCCTATCATTTTGAGGGTGGCTTCGCCGCCGCCGAACAGGGTCGGGAAGAAGGTTTGGACTTTGTCGTTGACGGCGTCGAAGGTTTCTTTGAAACGCGCTTTGGTTTTATCGTCGATTTGGGCGATGGCTTCTTCCAAAAGTGCGATGGCGGCCTGCACGTCTTCGCTCTGGCTGCGGTAGTAGCCGTCGCGTTCGCGCGCTTCTTCGAGTTCTTGCAGGGCGGCGAGGTTGACGGCACCGAGGGCTTCGATTTGCTGGGTGAGGCTGCCGATGCTGCTGTTCAATACTTTCGGCGATTCTTTCGCCAAGGCTTCGAGCGCATCCAAATTGGCGGCACGTTCGGTCAGGTTTTGATGGTAGCGTTTGGCGTTGATCAGGGCTTCCTGCTGCTGCAACAGGGCGGTTTGGGTGGCTGCCTGAAGCTGCGGCAGCTTAGTTTGCAGGGTTTGTACGCGGGCGTATTGTTCCCTGCCTTGCTCCTGAATCTGCGCAAGTTTTTCTTGTACGACAATATATTCTTCATCCAAGGTCTGTACGGCTTCGCTCAATTCTTCAAGCTTGATGTGCTGCTCGTCGTTTTGGAACTCGGTTTCATAGGCGAGGGCAAGTTCTTGTTGGCGTTCCTGCCAGTCGAAGGTTTGCTGTTCAAGCTGGGCGATTTGCTGCTGGTAGTTTTGTTTTTGCTGGTTGAGCTTGTGGACGGCGACTTCGGCAAGCCCGTATTGGCGGTTGGCTTCCAACAGGGCAAGCTGCGCCTGTTTCAGACGGCCTTGCTGCTCTTGGCGGCTATGTGCGGTGGTTTGCTGTTGGTGTTCGAGTTCGGCGGCGGCTTCCTGCAAAGTAACGATGTCGTCTGAAAGCCCGTCGGACGTGTGTTGCAATACGGTCTGTTCTTTCGCCAACTGCGCCAGTTCGCGCTCGATGTGTTCGCGGCGGATTTGCCCTTGGTTGGTGCGCGCCAAGAGTTCGGCGGCGCGTTGCTGCGCTTGACTGTATTGGCGCGTGTGCTGCTGTTGCTGCTGCATCAGGTTTTTGTGCTGCGTTTCGGACGAGCGCACGGCAACCTCCGCCTGTTTGAACGCGGCTTCGGCGGCAGAAAGTTCGGGGGCGAGGCTTTCCAGTTCGGACGCGATGCCGTCGAGACGCGCTTTTTGGGTAATCAGGCTTTCCTGCGCAGGTTTGGCATAAAGCAGGACGCTGACTTTATCGACCTGATGGCCTTCGGGCGTAAGCCAGATTTGATGTGCGCTCAAATCGCTTTGATGCGCGAGGGCGTAGCTCAAATCGGGCGCGCACAATATGCCGTCAAGCCAGTGGTGCAATGCCGTCTGAAACGGCGGCTGCGCTTGGATTTGGTTCAGCAATGCCTGTACGGGCAGGGATTTCTTGATACCGCCGGAGAGGTCGTCTGAAAGCCATGCAGCCTGCCCCTGCGGCAAAGGCGTGGGGGGAACGAAGCTGTGCGGTACGGAGCGGGCGTGCAGGCGTTCGGCAAGGATGACGGACAAGGCGTGCTGCCACTCGGCGGGTGCGATGATGTGTTGCCACAGTTGCGGCGCGGTGGCGTGGTCGGTTGCCTGCCAGAAGTCGGCGGCTTCCTGCTGTTGCGACAGGATTTGCGACAACGCCTGCTGCTGCGCCTGCAAGGTGATGTGTTGCTGCTTCAGGCTTTGGAAGCGGTTTGAGGCCGTCTGAAACGCTTCGCGGGCGGCGTGTAGGGCTTCTTCGGCGGCAATGATTTGTTCTTCGTAATGCTCTTGCTGGCTTTGCAACAAGGCGGAGGCTTCCTGCGCGGCGGCGGTCTCGGCTTCGTCGGGCAGGTTCAGGGCTTGGTTTTCCTGTTTCAGACGACCTTTGCGCTCTTCGTGTTTGGCAACGGTTTGTTCGGCATGGGTAAGCTGCTGCTGTTTCAACGCCAGTTCGCGGCGGATGCGGTTTGCCTCGTCCTGCTGGGTTTGGAAGGCGGCGTTGAGCGTGGCTTGTGCTTCTTCCAATTCGGGCAGACGCTCTTCGTGTTCGGCAACCTGCATCGCCCATTCCGCCAACTCGGTTTGCTTTTCTTCGACCTGCAACTCGTTTTCTTCCAGCTTGACGCGGATTTGCTGCTGTTCTTGATGGATGCGCTGCAACTGCGCCTGCGCTGCCTGCTTGTCGCGTTCGATGCGTTGGTGCAGGTTTTGCTGATGGCGGATTTGTTCTTCCAAACGGGCAATCTGCTCGCGCAACACACCGCGTTTGTTGCTCAATTCATGTACCGCCTGCTGTTGCGACTGTTCGGCGGTCTGCAAGGTGTGTACTTCGTCGTTTAATGCCTGAACCTGCGCGGCGGTTTCGTCCTGCTGCGCCTGCAAAGACTGATGCTGCGCGGTCGCTTTGTCGGCAGCGGCAAGCGATTGCTGCCATTGGGCGTAATCGAGCAAATCCTGTTGCTGGTTCAACTGCGCGGTCAGGGATTTGTAGCGTTCGGCGGTTTCCGCCTGTTTCTCGAGCTTTTCCACCTGACGCGCCAACTCGTTCTGCAAATCGCCCAAACGCTGTAAATGCTCGCGTGTGCCTTTCAGACGGCCTTCCGTCTCCTTACGGCGTTCCTTATATTTGGACACGCCCGCCGCCTCCTCGATATAGGCGCGCAACTCCTCCGGCCGCGCTTCGATGATGCGTGAAATCATCCCCTGCTCGATGACGGCATAACCGCGCGCGCCCACGCCCGTACCCAGAAACAAATCAGTAATGTCGCGGCGGCGCACGGTCTGATTGTTGATGAAATAAGTCGATTCTCCCTGACGCGTTAGCTGTCGCTTGATGCTCACCTCGGCATACTGCCCCCACGCCCCCTGCAAACTGTGGTCGCTGTTGTCAAACACCAGCTCCACCGAAGCCCTCGGCGCAGGACGGCGCGTCGCCGCACCGTTAAAAATCACGTCCTGCATACTCTCGCCGCGAAGCTGCTTCGCCGAAGCCTCGCCCAACACCCAGCGCACCGCGTCAATCACATTCGACTTGCCGCAGCCGTTCGGCCCGATGACCGCAACAAGCTGCCCCGGCACATGAATCGTAGTCGGGTCGGTAAAAGATTTGAAGCCGGAGAGTTTGATGTGGGTAAGGCGCATGGCAATGTTTCGAATCGGAAAAGAAGGCGTATTTTAACGGAAATACGCTTATCCGTTGAGAGAAAAGCATCCATAAAGTCCGACTGCTTTTTTATCTTCAAAAGGCCGTCTGAAAAGTTTGTTAAAAAGAAACAGACTAGCTATAGAACTCACTAAAATATTCAAAATAAATTCATATAAAACAATTAACTAAGAAAATATCCACCCAACCATCTTCCCTTTGATTAATTTTTGTACAGAAATGCAAACAAACTGTTTATTTTTTTATGATTTATGGTTATTATCAGATATTAAAGGTTTAAAAATCAGATAAACGATCTCTCCGACCTTTTAATCAAGCGAATAACCATACAGGGAATCTCATGTCAAACATCCAAACCAAACTTAAAACCATCGTTTTTACAGCCATCAGCGCAGCCATCTTGTCCGCATGCGGTGGTGGCGGAGGCGGCGGTTCATCTGCTTTAAGCACCGGCGCAACTCCTACCAATAATACCGGCAACTCTGCTGGCAACAATGGCAATCCTGCCAACAACAGCAATGCCAACACTCCGAAAGCTCCGTCTACTACGCTTACTAACAGTGCCGACAACCTTGCCGAACTGACCGATGAAGCTCCAATCGATCCGGCCAACGTTACCCAGCCTTTGCACACACATTTCATCTCTTCCAAAGGTGCACAGCAATCCAACCCTAACGTACAAATCCGCAAAGATGCCGCAGGCAAAATGTTCCAAACGGACAATCAAGACCGCAACCAAAATGGTCTGATCAGTTCTATTGACTTTAACAGCAATGATGAAGTCAAAATGGACGGCGTTGTATTATTTAATAAGACCTCTAATGGCAACGCAACCCAACCTACATGGACAAGTTACGCTTCTGTTATTGCCAAAGTATATTCAAAAGGCAATACTCAAACTGATGTCAGCGAACAAACGGGCAAGGAGAAAAATACCGAATTCGCATACGGCAAATCAACTTTGGATGACAAAATTGCTGAAGATTATAAAAAATTAAAGGCTGAAGAAGAAAAGCTTGAAAAAGAAGAAAATCCAGAAGCAGGTCCAGTTAACAATAAAAAAGTAACGGAGATCAAAGCAAAGATTGAAGAATTAAAGACTTCACACGCTAAAAATCTTGAAAATCGAACTAAACTAGCAGAAATTAATGAGAATGTTAGCAATAATCTAGCCTATTTCCGTCCAGACCAAGATGGCTTGGTATTCGACAAACAATTCGACGGTGTCTATGTCATCAATTTTGGCGATGGCACAGAAATTGTGTTGCATGATCCTTCTGCGGCCGGCTGGACATATCAAACCTTCGCGCATTACACCGACCCTAAAGGACATGTATACCAAGGCTACCAAAGCCTGGGCGATGAAACTGTCTTCACGACCCTGCCTGCTAAAGGTACAGCCACCTACAAAGGTATTTCTACTGCCTATGTGGTTACCGATAATAACAATCGTCAGTTGACTTCCAATGTCATGGCTATCGTTGATTTCGGCCTCAAAGGTATCCGTTTTGAAACATCAAACTCACACTTCCATACTTTGGAAAATGGTAAGCGCGTATCCAAAGCAGATAAAAACTACGATTTCAAAGGTACGGCAAGCTGGAAAGACGGCAACCTCTTCTCCGGCAAAGTCAGCACGGCCGATGACAAGTTAAGTGGCAACCTGAACGGCAAATTTTACGGCCCCAATGCTGCAGAAATTGGCGGCACTTACGGCTTGAAAAACAAAGATGCAACCGAACACTTAATCGGTGGCTATGGCGCGAAACGTCAATAAATCTACCTAAATAAAAAGGCCGTCTGAAGTTTCAGACGGTCTTTTGTTTTTTAACTTGGATTACACCGATACGGCTGCTTTGATGTGCGGATGCGGATCGTAGCCTTCCAATTCGAAGTCTTCAAATTTGAAGGCAAACAAGTCTTTGACTTCAGGGTTGATTTTCATGGTCGGCAGTTTTCGGAAATCACGGCTTAATTGCAGCTGGGCCTGCTCGATATGGTTGCTGTACAAATGCGCATCGCCAAACGTATGGATAAACTCACCGGCTTCCAGGCCGCACACTTGCGCCATCATCATGGTCAACAATGCGTAGCTGGCGATGTTGAACGGTACACCAAGGAAAATATCGGCGCTGCGTTGGTAAAGTTGGCAGGATAGTTTGCCGTTGGCAACGTAAAACTGAAACAGCGCGTGGCAAGGTGGTAAGGCCATTTCGTCGACCAAAGCCGGATTCCATGCCGATACAATCAGACGGCGCGAGTCGGGATTTTTCTTGATTTGTTCCACCACGTTGGCAATTTGGTCGATATGGCGGCCGTCGGGAGCGGGCCAACTGCGCCATTGGTAGCCGTAAACCGGGCCTAAATCGCCGTTTTCGTCCGCCCATTCGTCCCAAATGGAAACGTTGTTGTCTTTCAGGTATTTGATGTTGGTATCGCCTTTGAGAAACCAAAGCAGCTCATGAATAATCGAACGCAGATGCAGTTTTTTGGTGGTCAACAGCGGAAAGCCTTCACTCAAATCAAAACGCATTTGGTAACCGAACACGGACCGCGTGCCGGTGCCGGTACGGTCGGATTTGTCGATACCATTGTCGAGAACATGGCGCATAAGGTCGTGATAGGCTTTCATGTGTTTCCTTAATGTATGTGTTGTGGGAATTTCGTGTGTATTGTACCGAATTTTCAGACGGCCTGCCTCTCTGTCTTCAATGGGGCAACCTTCCCCATATTCGCGTAGTACACTCATTAACAATGTTGACAATTTAGCGCTAATTTACATAAATTTTTGAGCTGAATTAAATTTTTACAAAAAAATTTCAACATTTTCTAGTTTAATTACTAAGCATTTTATTTTTATTAGAATATATTTAATAAAATATTTTTAAATATTTTTGATTAAATTTGAAATATAATTCCATTTTTACAAATTGGTAAAAAAATAATGTCAACAATCCAGGCAAAATTCTTCTTGGCAAGTAAAATTTTTACAGCTATATTTCAAAACATAAATATTGAAATATCTCACTCAATAGGAGTAGAAAAATGACCGACCTGAACACTCTATTTACCAATCTCAAACAACGCAACCCCAACCAAGAACCCTTCCACCAAGCCGTTGAAGAAGTGTTCATGAGTTTGGATCCGTTTTTGGCAAAAAACCCGAAATACACCCAACAAAGCCTGCTTGAGCGTATTGTTGAGCCAGAGCGCGTGATTATGTTCCGCGTCACTTGGATGGACGACAAAGGCCAAGTCCAAGTCAACCGCGGCTACCGCATTCAAATGAGCTCCGCCATCGGCCCTTACAAAGGCGGCTTGCGCTTCCACCCTACCGTCGATTTGGGCGTATTGAAATTCCTCGCTTTTGAACAGGTCTTCAAAAACGCACTGACCACCCTGCCTATGGGCGGAGGCAAGGGCGGTTCCGACTTTGATCCTAAAGGCAAATCCGATGCCGAAGTAATGCGCTTCTGCCAAGCCTTTATGACCGAACTCTACCGCCACATCGGCGCCGATACCGACGTTCCTGCCGGCGACATCGGCGTAGGCGGCCGCGAAATCGGCTATCTGTTCGGCCAATACAAAAAAATCCGCAACGAATTTGCTTCCGTCCTGACCGGCAAAGGCCTCGAATGGGGCGGCAGCCTGATTCGCCCTGAAGCCACCGGCTACGGCTGCGTGTATTTTGCCCAAGCCATGTTGGAAACCCGCAACGACAGCATTGAAGGCAAACGCGTGTTGATTTCCGGCTCCGGTAACGTGGCGCAATACGCTGCCGAAAAAGCCATCCAACTGGGTGCAAAAGTATTGACCGTTTCCGACTCCAACGGCTTTGTCCTCTTCCCTGATAGCGGTATGACCGAAGCGCAACTGGCCGCTTTGATCGAGCTGAAAGAAGTACGCCGCGAACGCGTGGCCACTTACGCCAAAGAACAAGGCCTGCAATACTTTGAAAACCAAAAACCGTGGAACATTGCGGCCGAAGTTGCCCTGCCTTGCGCCACCCAAAACGAATTGGATGTAGACGCTGCCAAAATCCTGCTGGCAAACGGTTGCTATGTGGTTGCCGAAGGTGCGAACATGCCGTCAACTTTAGGCGCAGTCGAACAATTTATCAAAGCCGGCATCCTCTACGCTCCGGGCAAAGCCTCCAACGCCGGCGGCGTAGCAACTTCAGGTTTGGAAATGAGCCAAAACGCCATCCGCCTGTCTTGGACCCGTGAAGAAGTCGACCAACGCCTGTTCGACATCATGCACAACATCCACGAATCCTGCCTGAAATACGGCAAAGTCGGCGATAAAGTAAACTATGTCAACGGTGCGAACATTGCCGGTTTTGTCAAAGTAGCCGATGCTATGTTGGCACAAGGTTTCTAAACCTCTATCCAGCCAAACCAAAGGCCGTCTGTTTTCAGACGGCCTTTTTCTTTTCATGCAAATTTTATACGCCCAAATAACCTTCCCTGCTGGAAAGCCATCTTGCCAAATGCGCTTCGACGATTTCAGGGTTTTGTTCGATTAACATGGGCGCGATTTCGCGCGCTTGTTCCAAGAGGTGCAGGTCTTCTTCAAGATTGGCAAAACGCAGCATGGGGACGCCACTTTGGCGCGCGCCGAGAAATTCGCCGGGGCCGCGAATGTTGAGGTCTTGGTGGGCGATTTCGAAGCCGTCGGTGTGTTCGTAGATGACTTTCAGCCGCGCTTTAGCGAGTTCGCTCAAGGGTTCGGCAAACAGGAGGACGCACACGCTTTCTGCCGCGCCGCGCCCTACCCGCCCGCGTAATTGGTGCAGCTGCGCCAAGCCCATGCGTTCGGCGTGTTCGATCACCATCAGGGCGGCGTTGGGTACATCTACGCCGACTTCGATGACGGTGGTGGCGACCAAGACGTTCAGATGGCCTGCGGCAAACTGAGCCATGACTTCGGCTTTTTCGGCGGCCTTCATGCGCCCGTGTACCAAGCCGATGTTGAGTTCGGGCAAGGCTGCCTGAAGCTGGGCTAGGGTTTCGGTGGCGGTTTGCAGTTGCAGGGTTTCGCTTTCTTCAATCAGCGGGCAGACCCAGTATGCCTGCTGTCCTTTGCGGCAGATGTTGAGGACGAAGCCTTCGACTTCGGCGCGGCGGATGTTGTTGACTAGGCGGGTTTTAATCGGGGTGCGCCCGGGCGGCAATTCGTCGATGACGGACACGTCCAAGTCGGCGAAGAAACTCATGGCGAGCGTGCGCGGGATGGGCGTGGCGGACATCATCAGCTGGTGGACGTCGCGCCCTTTGCTTTTGAGGGCGAGACGTTGGGCAACGCCGAACCGGTGTTGTTCGTCCACAATCACCAAGCCCAGATTTTGGAACTCGACGTCGTCTGAAAACAGGGCGTGCGTGCCGACGGCGATTTTGACGGTGCCATCGGCGAGTTTGGCTTTGGCTTCATCTTTGGCTTTTTTGCGCTGGCTGCCGGAAAGCCAAACGACTTCAAGGCCTAACGGCTCAAGCCATTGTTTGAACTTGATAAAATGCTGTTCTGCAAGGATTTCAGTTGGTGCCATTACAGCCACCTGCGCGCCAGATTCAATGGCGGTCAAAGCAGACAAGGCGGCAACGATGGTTTTGCCACTGCCGACATCGCCTTGCAGCAGGCGGTGCATGGGGTGGGTTTGCGCCATATCGCGGCAGATTTCGGACACGACTCTTTCTTGGGCATCGGTCAGGGCAAACGGTAAGGCGTGGCGCAAGGCTTGAGTCAATATGCCGTCGCCGCCCAATGCCGTGGCTGAGCCGCTGACACGCTTCTGCCGCGCCAAGCGCATGGAAAGCTGTTGCGCCAAAAGTTCGTCGAATTTAAGCCGCTGCCATGCGGGTAGCGCGCCGTCGGAAAGCTGGTGGATGGTGAAACTCGGCGGCGGCGAATGCAAAAGGCGCAGGCTTTCGGCAAGGTGCGGTAGTTTCAGACGACTCAATAAGGCATCGGGCAGCGTGTCGTGTAGCGGCGTAACGTCCAACGCCGTCTGAATGATGCGACGCAAAGTGGGCTGGTTCAAACCATTTACGGTCGGATAAATCGGCGTGAGGCTTTCCGCCAAACCGCTGCTCTCGGCATCGCGGATTTTGGGATGAATCATCTCGTCGCCGTGAAACCCGTGTTTGATTTCGCCCACGGCTCGGATGCGTTTGCCGACCGCCATCTGTTTCTGGTTGCTGGCGTAAAAGTGGATGAAACGCAAAAAAAGGACGCTGCCGGAACCGTCGGCGATTTGGACAATCAGCTGCTTGCGCGGTTTGAACGTGACTTCCTGATGGATGACCTCGCCCTCAACCTGACACGGCACGCCGATCGGCGCATCCTTAATCGGCATGATGTGCGTCTCGTCCTCGTAACGCAGCGGCAGGTGCAACACCAAATCCCATGCGGTATGGAGGTTGAGTTTTTCGAGCTTCTTAGCAGAGACATCGGTAATTTTGAGCTGTTTTTGGGTTTCGGGCGTCATCTTAAAAGGCAGCTGATTGAAAGTTTGCTGTATTTTATCCGAAAACAAAAAGGCCGTCTGAACGCAATGTTTCAGACGGCCTTCAAAGCTGAATACTTGAAACGAATTAATATTTGAAAATACGCCGGCTATCGAATCAACTTCAGCCATTGTTAGGAAACAGCTTTCAAAAAAGAAGGATATTCAACCCATACTTTTATGAATTTAGCCAATAATGTTTACATACCCAATCATTATCCATTCTCTCTAGAAATGCCAATCCAATTTCAGTTTAACTGTCCGCGGTTCGCCATAGAAATTGTTTTGACCTCGCGTACGGTTGTAGTTATTTTCAAAATACGTCCTGTCAGCCAGGTTAGTTCCTATCAGGCTGATTCTGCCGTGTTTGTGAAAGTCATATTGAACAAAGCCATCTATAAGTCCGTAGCCTCCTTGGCGAATATTGTAAAGGCTACTTGTACGACTTTGTGCAGATATTCCGCCACCCAAGGTTAACTTAGTTTGAGGCAAGCGGTAGCTTGTACCGAGGCGGAACATATGTACCGGCGTGAAGTTACTGAAGTTATACGGGTCGGCAGTCGTATTTTTCTCCAACCGCTCCGCATTGACTTCTGCCGCATTTTTATACTTACTTTTGTTATATGTGTAGCCAACAAAAATACGCCAGTTTTCCGACAATTCGCCAGCCAATTCAAGTTCTGCACCGCTGCTCTTAACCTTACCCACAGGTTTAGCGATGGTTTGGAATGAGCCTCCGTTACTACTAGTATCAGGAACAAATCCGAAATCGACAACGGTACGGTTTTTCTGCTGTAAAACAAACAAGGCAAGCGAAGCATTCAGACGGCCTTGCAAGAACGACCCTTTCCAACCTATTTCATAGTTAGTCCCGATGAGTGGTGGAAGAACGGATTTGCTGGTTACATCAACGTTATCCTGTTGTTTAAAAATCTTAGTATAGCTGGCATACAAGCTTTGTTGCGGTGTCAGGTCGTAGGTAATGCCAGCATATGGCGTAAACCTATGGCTTTGCATTTTTGAGGTGTAATGCTCTTTGTCGATTTTGTTACTGCTCTCAGTTTGGAATGCCGTAGCAGGCTGGCCGTAGCGTACAGGCATTTCTTTGGCTTGTGTGGTTTCATAGCGCGTATAGTGCATACCACCCAAGAGATGCAGACGGTTGGTCGCATTAAAGCGCGTGCTGACAGTCAAAGAATGTGTTTTATTCGTGTTAAGGTATTTCGAATAATTGTATAACGCCGGAACATGATCATCTGCAACCTGAACAGTTTTCCACAGCGGTATTTTCAGATATTGGTTTGCCCATTTCAAATTTCCCTCTTCATCCCGCTCCTGTATTTTGTTTCCATTTGCATCCAATTCATAAACAGGATCTTGCACCATTACGCGCTCACCATTGTCGTTGACTGTCCAGACAGGCTTGCCCTCCGCATCCAAACGGGGAGTATATTTGGTAACATGCGCGCCACTGCATTCCGGCACATAGATTTTGTTATTACCTTTTTCGTTATAAATATGCCAATCTGGTTCGACAATGCCTTTTTCTAAAGGATTACGCTCCGGACCATCGGGATGAATGCCGCAACTGCCTGCACCTGCATAACCTTGAGGACGGACAAAATAACGGTTTTGATATATTTCCGTATAGGCAGAACGGATTTTTTCATTGTTATACGCATAGCCGACAAAGAAATCATGTTCACGCCCAAGCAGGCGGTAGTTACCTGTCAGATCCAGCTTAAAGCCCCATTGCACATCATGTTTGGTATAGTGCAACGGCATGAAGTTGTAACGGCGGTTGTATGTGTGGCGAAGATTGTATGCTGAGTCGTATAGACGGTTGGGAAACAGGCCTTCTGCATTGTTAATAATGCCTTGCTTTGCAAGCTCCTTATCAACAAACTCTTTTTTATCTACTTCTACACCCGGATCCTGCCAGTCGTTGCACAGGAAATCCAAACCAATGTCCTGCATACATTGATCAAAACCTGCCCGACGTGCTGCCGCTCTTTGGGAGCGATATTGTTCAAAAGCAGATGCATCGAAACGATGGGCAACATAATCTGCTTTTTTCTCTTCATATGTTTTAGTGACACCATCACGATATTCTTTTAATTTTGCCAACGCCTTGTCTTTAGGCTCAAAAGGAATAACCTCCCCCTTCTCGGTTAAGAAACCCGTTGCCTCAGATGCTGAAATACCTGCCGCGTGTTCGTTTTTCAGAAAAAATTGTCCGACTTTGGCATCTGAATCATTATGCGTATAAGAAATTTCTGCATTGAGTTGCCATCCATTGTCAAAGACATGTTTGAAACCGGAAAAAATATTGTATTTATCAGCATTCAGGCGTGACCATGAGGTTTCACCCAAATAAGTTTTACGTGGCAATTTCAAAGGATTGTTACAGGCAGGACTGGAGCTGAAGGCCGCAGTTTTTTGATCCTCACAAGGTAAAATCACGCCGGCAAAATCGGGAATGTCTTTATTTTTCTGATAAGTGCCGCCCAATGTCAGCATACTGTTATCACTCAAATCCGTATCGATCACGCCATAAACCATGTCTTTCTTGTTCCATACACCCTCTTTAAAAGAACGGTGGTCCTCATGAACACCAACCAGCCTACCGCGTACCGTATGTTCATTATTCAAGCTTCCAGATACATCCAAAGCCAAACGCTTGCTGCCCCTATGGTCAGTGCTGATTTCACCTGTATGCTTAAACAGAGCTGTTGGCCGCTTACGGATTAAATTAATGGTTCCACCCGGTTCGGAATTGGATTGAGTAAGACCGGTTGCACCTCTAACAACCTCAATGTGATCATAAACAGCAAGGTCTGTGCTCGGTGAGACATCGATTTTTGCCGTATAGCCCGAACGTCCAGACACATTCGTGGTAATACCGTCTTCACCAATCTGATCAACATAGAAACCACGAGACAAAAAACGAGTTTGTAGACCCGAATCCCGAACCACGTTGATTCCCGTAGTGTTTTTCATTGCCTCTTCTAAAGAATATATTGCTTTATCATCTAGCTGCCGACGCGTCATTACGCTCACCGACTGCGGCGTATCCTTACCTGAAATACGCAAGCCAGTCGCCGTTGCCATCGTTCCGATTGTATAAGACTGACTGCGCTCGGTATTCCTTTGTGCCTGCCGTTTGCCACTGACCTTGACCGTATCCATGTCTACATGTTCCACTTCTTGATGTCCCGTATCTGCAAAAACAGTTTGGCAAGGCAGCACTAATAACAAACAAATTGTTTTCATTTGAAAATCAGGTTTCACAACTATTTCCTTAATTAATAGAATCTATTTATCTGCTAGATAAAAATTACAATTTATTGATTTTAAATGGTATATAACCTATAAAATTTAAAATTAGATCGTAATGATAAACGATATCATTATATACTTATTGCATTAATATATGAACTTTTTGTTATAGATTTTTTCTTATGTCCTGATTTTTAGATAAAAAAAGGCCGTCTGAACGCAATGTTTCAGACGGCCTCAATTTAGGTATAACGCGATTAAGCGTTAGCTTCCTGTTGTTGTTGGTAGATTGCTTCGAAGTTGATCGGAGCGAGTAATACAGGTGGGAAGCCGGCGCGGGTTACGCTGTTGGAAATGGCTTCGCGTGCGTAAGGGAACAGGATGTTTGGACAAGCAACGCCCAGCAGCAGTTGTACGTCTTCTTCAGGAATGTTTTCCAGACGGAAGATGCCGCTTTGGGTAACTTCGTTCAAGAACATGGTGCGCTCTTCGTTCAGTTTGGCAGTCACGGTAACGGTAACGTCAACGCTGTAGAAGCCGTCTTCCAGTTTGGTGTTGCCGGTAGAAACGCGCATATCGACTTCAGGCTCGCCTTGTTCCAAGAAGATTTGTGGTGCATGAGGCACTTCCAAAGACAAGTCTTTTACATACAGACGCTCAACGCTGAATACGGGTTGCAATTCTTCGCTCATTTTATTTTCCTAAGTTAAGGGTTAAGGATTCAGTAATTCGTCCAACTTGCCTTCCTGCTGCAAGCGGTACAAATCGGTAAAGCCACCGACATGGGTATCGCCGATAAAAATCTGCGGCACGCTGCGCTGGCCGGAAAGCTGCTGCATTTCGGCAAAAACTTCCGGATTGCCGTCGATGCGGATTTCGTTGATTTCTTTCACACCCACCGCCTGCAACAGCCTTTTCGCCATGGTGCAGTACGGGCAATATGGACCGGTATAAACAGTAACGGTTTGCATGATTTCTTCCAAAATACCAATGTTCATGACTATATGGGCATAAGCGTTATTTTACAAGTGTTCCCGCCGTACGGTTGTAAAAAACATTCAGACGGCCTCTTGGCCATAAACATTTGTGCAGATGCGGAAAAACCATAATTAAAGTATGATAAGCGCTTTCGCAGAATGACTTTTGCCATTTGTTTTTTGGAGAAGGACACATCGCAAAAGTTTTTCTATTCAAAATCAGGTATCCCCATGCTTTCAGGAATTCCCATCCCCAAGGACGCCGTGCGTCCGTCCGAAACCGTCCTCGTCAACATCACGCCGCAAGAAACGCGTGTGGCCGTTTTGGAAGAGAACAATATCTGCGAGCTGCACATCGAGCGCAACAGCGGCCACAGCTTGGTCGGCAATATTTATTTGGGCGTCGTCAAACGTGTCCTCCCCGGCATGCAAAGCGCGTTCATCGATATCGGATTGGAACGCGCCGCATTTCTGCATATCGTCGACGTCCTCGAACAACGCCGCAATCCGGACGAAACCCAACGCATCGAACACATGCTCTTTGAAGGCCAGTCTGTCTTGGTTCAGGTCATCAAAGACCCCATCAATACCAAAGGCGCGCGCCTATCCACCCAAATCTCACTGGCCGGCCGTTTCCTCGTCCATCTTCCGCAAGAAGACCACATCGGCATTTCCCAACGCATTGAAGACGATGCCGAACGCAGCAGTTTGAGGGAGCGCCTCAACAATCTGCTGCCCGAAAACGCCTGCCACGGCTACATCATCCGCACCAACGCTGAAAACGCCTCCGATGAGCAACTGCAATCAGACATCAACTATCTGACCAAAGTGTGGGAACACATTCAAAAACAAGCAAAAATCCAGCCGCCCGAAACCCTGCTCTATCAAGATTTGCCTTTGAGCCTGCGCGTTTTGCGCGATATGTTCAGCCTCGATACGCACAAAATCCTGGTCGACTCCACTGAAAACCACCGCCGCATGACCCAGTTTGCCGAACAATACGTTCAAGGTGCATTGGGCAGAATCGAACTGTTCAAAGGCGAACGCCCCCTATTTGAAACCCACAACATCGAGCAGGAAATCGCCCGCGCCCTGCAACCGCGCGTCAACCTCAACTTCGGCAGCTACCTCATCATCGAGTCCACCGAAGCCATGACCACCATCGATGTCAACACCGGCGGCTTTGTCGGCGCGCGCAATTTTGATGAAACCATCTTCCGCACCAACCTCGAAGCCTGCCACACCATCGCCCGCGAACTTCGCCTGCGCAATCTCGGCGGCATCATCATCATCGACTTCATCGATATGGCGCAGGAAATCCACCGCGAAGCCGTCCTGCAAGAGCTTGCCAAAGCCCTCAGTTTCGACCGCACCCGCGTCACCCTCAACGGCTTTACCAGTTTGGGCCTTGTCGAACTGACCCGCAAACGTTCGCGTGAAAACTTAAGCCAAATCCTCTGCGAACCCTGCCCTTCCTGCCAAGGCCGGGGCCGTCTGAAAACGCCGCAAACCGTGTGCTACGAAATCCAACGCGAAATCGTCCGCGAAGCGCGCCGCTACGATGTCCAAGCCTTCCGCATTTTGGCCGCTCCGAATGTCATCGACTTGTTCCTAGACGAAGAATCACAATCGCTGGCAATGTTGATAGACTTTATCGGCAAGCCGATTTCACTGGCAGTCGAAACCGCCTACACGCAGGAACAATACGATATTGTGTTGCTGTAAAGATAAGAAGGCCGTCTGAAAACTTTTCAGACGGCCTTCTTGTTTGAGCAAATAAAGATTACGGTTTCACTACTTTACCGTTGATTTTGACGGAAGTCAGTTTCAGGTTGTAGGTTTTACCATCATCGGTATAGCTGATTTGCGCAGGGATATTGTCGATATCGGAAGCAAACGAGTAAGTAACGGTATCGTCACCGCGGCGGACGCGATATTTGCTTACAGGCGTTGTACCGCCGTTCAGTTTATAGCTTTCGCTGCCGATTTTGTTCATGCTGCCGACGGTGTACAGTTTTTTACCGTTGGTAATTTTCAAACCTGACGGCAGGCGCACGTCATTGGCGGCCAGTTGCCATGCCAAAGTGAACAAGTCCATGGCTGGGCCGGATTTTTCGGTTTTCAAATCACCTGCTTTGCCGTAAGTGATGTTGCCGCCGGAGAATTTGGCCTCGGCATACAATTTACCGCCGCGTACATCTTTGTAGTAAGACGGATGCAGGGTCGTGCCGTTGATGCTGCCGCCGGATTCAAAGCGGATATTGTAAAGCGGTACTTTGATGGTAGAGACGATTTTGTATTGGTTGCCGCTGCGTGTAAAGGTCATGGTCGCAGGAATACCGTAGCTGCCTGAGTATTGTAAAACGGCAGATTGCGGCAATTCAGCGGCTTGCGCGCCGACGGAGGCTGTGAACAGGGAAAGTGTCAGCAAGGTTGTTTTAATCGGATTCATGATGTTTTCCTTGTGTGTATGGTGTTTCAATCAAGCCAGCAGGCTTTGACCGGCGGCATTGTGTTGTGCATTCAAAACGCGGTTGCCTTCGATTTTCAGACGGCCTGCAACAAAATCGGCAACGGCTTGCGGAAACAGCTGGTGTTCAACCGTCAGCACGCGTGCGGCAACGTCGTCGGCAGTATCGCCGTCCAAAATAGGCACAATGCCTTGCGAAATAATCGGGCCGCAATCCAGCTCAGGGGTTACGAAATGGATGGTGCAGCCTGCCACTCGGCAACCTGCTTCCAATGCGCGCTCATGGGTATGCAAACCGGTAAAGGAAGGCAGGATGGACGGATGGATATTGATCAGGCGGTTTTCATAATGGGCGCAGAATTCGGGAGTCAAAATGCGCATAAAACCCGCCAACACCACCAAATCCGGCTGATAGGCATCGATTTTTTCCATCATGGCCTGATCAAATGCCAGACGCGAGTCGAAGTTTTTATGGTTTAAACTGTCGGTGGCTATACCGCGCTCTGCCGCCCATGCCAATCCGGCTGCGGTCTCGTTGTTACTCAATACGGCTGCAATGTTGGCATCAAGAATATCGGCATTCACAATCGCCTGCATATTGCTGCCGCGTCCGGAAATAAGGATGACGATGTTTTTCATCATAATTCCTTGTTGGTTTGGAACAAAGGCCGTCTGAAACGGAATTTTTTCAGACGGCCTATTATCCGTTGTTTAAGGGCGTAAGCCTTGATTCGGATTATTGAACTTTTTGTACGTCAACTTGTACTGGTTGTTGTGCAGCAGCATCAGGAGCGCCGACTTTAACCAGTTTCACGTCGAATACCAAAGTAGCGTTCGGGCCGATTTTATCGCCGGCGCCCACTTCGCGGTAAGCCAATTTAGCCGGGATATAGAATGTTGCTTCGCCGCCTTCTTTCAAGAGTTGGATACCTTCAGTCCAACCTGGAATCACTTGGCTTACAGGGAAGCTGACTGGGCCGCCGTTGGCTTTGCTGCTGTCAAATACGGTACCATCAATCAGACGGCCTTCGTATTCAACGGTAACCATGTCGTCTTTAGTTGGTTTTTTACCTTCGCCTTCTTTGGTGATTTTGTATTGCAGACCGGAAGCGCTGGTTTTCACGCCTTCTTTAGTCGCGTTTTCTTTTAAGAACGCTTCGCCTTTTTCCAAGTTTACTTTGGCATCTTCAGCACGTTTGGCAGCCGCTTTTTCTTGTTGCTCTTGCAGGAATTTCATCATCACTTCCTGAGCTTGAGCTTCAGTCATTTTAACTTCTTTACCTTCAAACATGGCCTCCATGGCTTCGGTGAAGACTTTCAAATCAATTTCCGTACCTTGGTCTTTCATTTGTTTCAATGAACGGCCGATGTCCACACCCATTGCGTAGCTGGCTTGTTGGGCAGTAGAACCGATGGCAGAAGCATCTGCAGTCGCATTTGAAGCTGCGGAAGCAGCAGGGGCGTCTTTAGCGGCAGTGTCTTTTTGGTTGCAAGCAGTCAGTGCCAACAAAGCAGACAAAGCCAATGCGCTGAATTTGAAAGTTTTGTTCATGATTATGTCTTTTCCGGAAAGGTCAAAAAAGGGGATTATAGCTGAGTTTGATTGAAATGGAATCAAGGTGGATTAAAATTTGTAAAGGCTCTTATCAAAAACATTAAGGCCGTCTGAAAACAGGTTTCAGACGGCCTACTCTTAGCTATTGGTCAAACGATTAATACCAGCCGCGCAGTTTCATTGCCTTTTCAACACGACGGATACTCATCATGTAAGAAGCGGTACGCAGGTCGACATCGTATTCTTGAGCCAAGTTCCAAATATCGCGGAACGCACGGCGCAGAACCACGGTTTCTTTCTCTTGAACTTCGTCAAACTCCCAGTAGTAGCCTTGCAGGTTTTGTACCCATTCAAAATAGGACACAACCACGCCGCCGCAGTTTGCCAAAATGTCAGGAACAACCAATACGCCGTTTTGACGCAGAATAACGTCGGCTTCAGGAGTAGTCGGGCCGTTTGCGCCTTCAACCACGATTTTCGCGCGGACTTTGCCTGCATTTTCGGAAGTCAATTGATTTTCCAATGCACAAGGGGCGAGTACGTCCACATCCAAAGCCAAAAGTTCGGCATTGCTGATTTCTTTACCGTAGCCGGCTTCATTGGTGATGAAACCTTTGGTTTGGAATTCTTTAATGATTGCTTCCATATCCAAGCCGTTTTCGTTGTAGATGGCAACGTCAACAGTAGATACGGCAACGATTTTCGCACCGGCTTTGTGTGCATAGTAACCGGTGTGGTAGCCCACATTACCGAAACCTTGAATGGCGTAAGTGGCACCTTTCACGTCTTTGCCCAGTTTTTCCAAAGCTTGGACGGCGGCGAAGTTTACGCCGTAACCGGTGGCTTCGGTGCGCGCCAAGGAACCGCCAAACTCAACCGGTTTGCCGGTAAACACGCCCGGTGCAGAATGTTTCACGACGTTTTCATAGGCATCAACCATCCAAGACATGATTTTGCCGTTGGTGTTCACATCAGGGGCGGGAATGTCGATTTTCTCGCCGATCAGCGGAGAAATGGCTTCGGAATAAGCGCGGGCGATGCGTTCCAATTCTGCTTCGGAATAGTTACGCGGATCCAAAGTAATACCGCCTTTACCGCCGCCGTAAGGAATACCGGCTACACAGCATTTGATGGTCATCCAAATAGACAGTGCTTTGACTTCGTCCAGATTTACATTGGGATGGAAACGCACGCCGCCTTTGTAAGGGCCGACGGCGTTATTGTGTTGGGAACGGTAACCGGTGAAATTTTCTACTGTACCGTTGTCGAGTTTGACAGGGAAGTTCACTTCCAAAACACGTTGCGGCTTTTTCAAGATTTCAAATACTGCCGGGTCGGCATTCAGGCGATCGCAGGCAATTTTTACTTGTTTTTGTGCAATTTCAAACGGATTCAGTGTTTCTTTAACAGCAGATGCGGACATGTATTTTTCCTTTTCATACACATGATTAGACGAGAGCCATACTTGTTACTATATACAAAAACAGGAAAAAATGTAATAGCATGTAGTCGATAAAAAGCAAATCCATTCATTTATATATAAATTTAGTTTGAGGCCGTCTGAAAATATCGGTACGCCGACCAAAAAATTTTCAGACGGCCTAGTATAAATGCTCATCAAACCATTCAAAAAAACACTCAAACCCTTTGTTTTTTAATGCCTACCAAACCGCCCTTTTTGTTGACAAAATCCCTTCCACATTACCAACAGACGGACAGACTTACACCAGCAAAAATTGTTAACAATTTAAACAAATATCCCATTAAAGAATCAGCAAAACATCGGCAAATCAGGCAAACAATGTTAAAATAAGCGCTTAAATAATATGACAGAAAGCTACTCAATGACCACTGCTGCCTTAGAACACGTTCAAGCCGTTGCCTTTGATTTGGACGGTACCTTATGTGATTCCGTTCCCGATTTAGCCGCAGCAGCCCAAGCCATGTGTGCGCACTTGGGTTTACCTGTTTTGCCTACCCAAACGGTTGAAAGTTATGTCGGCGACGGCATCAGCAAGTTGGTTCATCGCGTCATTAGCAATGATCGTGAAAAAGAAGCCGATCCTGAAATCTGGGAAAAAGGTTTTGTGTTCTTTATGAAATATTATCGCGAGCACTTGAGCGACTTTACCCGCCCCTACCCTGAAACCGAAGCCGGTCTCGGCCTGCTCAAGTCCTTGGGTATTCCATTGGTTGTCATTACCAACAAAAACGAAGTGCTGGCAGCCGAGCTGCTGAAACAGCTCAATCTCGACGGCTATTTCAGCTTGGTTCTTGGCGGAGACAGCCTGACTGAGAAAAAACCCAGCCCATTGCCGCTTCAACATGCGGCTGAAGTTTTGGGCATCGATGTTGCGAATATGCTGATGGTGGGCGACTCCAAAAATGACATTATTGCCGCCAAAGCGGCCGGTTGCTTCAGCGTCGGCATAACATTCGGCTACGGCGACATGACCTTGCTCTCTCAAGACAAAGCGACCAAACCTGATTTGTTGATTCGCGCCCTGCCTGAAATCTACGAAAATCTGCAACCGCAAAAAAACAAAGACAAAGAATAATTCGGCTTTATTTTCAGACGGCCTTTTCGGTGCTTTCACCTAATCAGGCCGTCTGAAATGTAATTCAATGTAGTTAAAATCCCTCCCCTTCCATATCCCATGAAACCTCCCAAAACCTTACGTTCCCGCGCCTTGGATATTCTTTCCCGTCAGGAAGTCAGCCGTGTTGGCTTGAAACGCAAACTGGCTCCTCACTCAGAAAGCGAAGAAGAATTGGAAAAGGTTTTGGACGAATTTGCCGAACGGAATTGGCAATCCGACCAACGTTACGCAGAAGCCTATATTCACAGCAAAAGCAACCGTTACGGCACACTCCGCCTCAAGCAAGCTTTGGCGCAACAAGGTATCGATGCAGATGACTGTCGGGAGTTCCTACCCGATAGGGAGGACGAGCTGCAAACCGCCATTTCCGTCTTGCGTAAAAAATTCAAGCAAGAAGCTCAAGATTTGAAAGAAAAACAAAAACAGGCGCGTTTCCTTGCCTATCGCGGCTTTGGTGCTGACACCATTCAGACGGCCTTAAAAACCGCGTGGAATAAAGACGAAGACTTCTATCAATAATCATTCCCACTTGAAACTTTGCTTCTATCGGCGTACCCTTACGCTTTTATTCAATAATTCAATCAGAGCTTCATCATGTCCGACAAACCGCACGATACACCTAATCCCCTACTCGAAGATGAACGCAAAAACCCTGTTTACCGCTTGGGTCAGGCAGTAGCCGGATTCATGTTGCTGGTTTGGGCCGGCGTTTTGGCCTTAGTTTTCTTCTTGGTTTTCCGTTTTTGGTTGAGTTAAATCCAGCCTGAAGCATTATTTTTCTTCAAAACAAACTGACAAAGTTTGTTTGTACATACTCAAAAGGTCGTCTGAACACACTTTCAGACGGCCTTTTCTTATCATGCTGATCACAGATTATCCTCGAATCACTTTGCGGATATTCGGATTGGCATGCATTGCATGAATAATCTGATTAACCTGATCCAAGTCTTTGACTTTAATTGTGAATTTAAATTCTACAAAACCTTCCGTTCCTGCTTGCGCTTTGGTCGGCGTATCGACAGATTCGATATCCGCACCGGAATTGGAAATCGCTTGCGCCATTGAGGCCAACAAACCATGAGCATCTTCGGATTTAACGTTGAGGATGGTGCGGTACGTTTGATTGCGCAAACTGTCCCAGCCCGCATCGAGTTGCTCTTCCGGATCGGCTTTGACCAAAGTTTGACAGGTATCACGGTGGATAATCATACCCTTGTCTTTGACCAATAGGGCGCGGATCGCATCGCCGGGAATCGGATGGCAACATTCGGCAAAATGAATCCGGCCGGTTTCCTGATTGTTGACTTTGATCGGGCTGAGTTTGACCGCGCTGCCAAAATGTTGGCCCGCCAACTCAGCAATGTGCATGGCAACGTGTACCGGCAAAGTATGCCCCATACCGACATTGTAAAGAACCTCTTCAAACGAGGTTTGTTTGGTGTTCAAATCGGCAAGGTATTTTTCTTTGAGGTCGTCTGAAAGCAGGATGTCTTTAGGCAACAGGCTGGATAAAGCTTTTTGCAGCAGGTTCTCACCCAAAACAACGGCATCGTGACGATTCAGATTTTTAATGTATTGGCGGATGGCACTGCGCGCACGGCTGGAAACGGTAAAATTCAGCCATGCCACATTAGGCTTGGCGTGTTCGGAAGTAATGATTTCTACCGTATCACCGGTTTTCAGCTTGGTGCGCAACGGCATCATGACGTTATTGATACGCGCGGCAACGGTTTTATGACCGATATTGGTGTGAACGGCATAGGCAAAGTCAATCGGCGTCGCACCTTTAGGCAAGGTAAGGATATCGCCTTTCGGGGTAACGATATAGACTTCGTTGGGGAACAAATCGACTTTGACATGCTCCAGAAACTCGATGGCATTTGAGCTGCTGGCCTGCAGGTCAAGAATATTTTTCATCCATCGGTTCATATGGAGGACGGCTTGGTCCGGAGTATTTTCACCGGATTTGTAAATCCAATGGCCGGCAATACCGCCCTCAGCCACAGCGTCCATTTCACGCGTACGGATTTGCACTTCGATCGGTAAACCGTAAGGACCGACCAAAGTCGTGTGCAGGCTTTGGTAGCCGTTGCTTTTCGGAATAGCGATATAGTCTTTAAAACGGCCGGGCTTGGGGTGGTATAAATTATGCAATGCACCCAACGCGGCATAACAGGCAGGAATATTGTTTACAATGACCCGAAAGCCGTAGATATCCATTACTTCGGCAAAACGCAGTTTTTTAGCCAGCATTTTTTGATGAATGCTGTATAAGTTTTTCTCGCGGCCTTTGATTTTGGCTTCAATATTGACACCGACCAAACGCTGACCGAATGCACGCAACACTTTGCCGACAACATCGCGGCGATTTTTGCGGCTGTTGTCCATGGCTTTTTTCAGGGTTTCGTAGCGTCTTGGGTGGAGGTTTTGGAACGATAAGTCTTGAAGCTCTTGATACGCATTGTTCAGGCCAATGCGATTGGCGATTTGAGCATAGATTTCGAGGGTTTCTTTGGCGATGCGGCGGCGTTTTTCCGGACGCATAGAGCCAAGGGTGCGCATATTATGCAATCGGTCGGCCAGTTTGACGACGATAACACGCACGTCTTTAGTCATGGCGAGGATAAGCTTACGGAAACTTTCCGCCTGATGCTCGGCATGATCTTCAAATTTGAGTTTTTCCAGTTTGGAGAGGCCGTCTACCATTTCGGCAATGGTATCGCCGAATTCTGCCGCCATTTCGACTTTGGTTACACCCGTATCTTCCAATACATCGTGCATAACGCCCGCGCAAAGACCTTGAACATCCATATGCCAAATCGCAAGCTGCGTGGCAACGGCGAGAGGATGGGTGATGTAGGGTTCGCCGCTTTTACGGGTTTGTCCGTCATGGGCGTGGAAAGCGTAGGCAACGGCTCTTTCAAGCTCGGCCTGCTCATTGGTATTGAGATAGGATGCGGTGCGAAACAGAAGCTCGCGCGCTTCTGCTGTCAGCGGGTCATAGGGGGCGGTAGGCAGTGGGGCTGGCATTTTCAGACGGCCTTTTATGGCTATTTTTTTAAGCCGTCAGACTGTATCGGTTGTTATATCGCACCGATACAGTCCGCGCGGCGGTTTTATCGGTTTGCCGGTTGGTTTACTTATTGCGGGTCAGCAGCTCGGTTCCGATTTGTCCAGCAGCGATTTCGCGCAGGGCGGTTACGGTTGGTTTGTTGTTGCGGATGTCGTCAACCAAAGGCGTATTGCCGTTTTCGAGCTGGCGTGCGCGACGGGCGGCAACGAGGGTAAGGTCGAAGTGGTTAGGGATTTTACCTGTGCAGTCTTCAGTAGTAATACGGGCCATGTTTGCTTGCTTTCTTTCTATGTTTCAAATAAACGGTTATTTTCGCTGTTTTTTACGAATTTTCCAACAGGTTTGAAATAAATCCCTGTTGAGAGGATTTTTTCAGACGGCCTGCTTTAATAATGTGGAACAAATCGGCTTCGGCACGATCCAAATCGTCATTCACGACGACGTAATCGAACAAAACGGATTGCTCAATCTCATGTCGGGCTTTTGAAAGACGTGTTTGAATAACTTCTTCGCTGTCTGTACCACGGCCGATCAAACGTTGTGCCAATACTTCAAAGGAAGGCGGCAGGATAAAAATACTGCTGGCTTCAGGCAATGATTTACGCACTTGCGCCGCACCTTGCACATCAATTTCCAAAATTACATCATAGCCCTCTTCGCTCAACGAATTCACGCCGGCAATGCTGGTGCCGTAATAGTTGCCGAACACATTGGCGTGTTCCAAAAAGGCTCTTTGATCAATCAGTGATTCAAATTCTTCTTTGGGAACAAAGTGGTAATGCACGCCATGTGTCTCACCCTCACGTGGCTGGCGCGTGGTATGAGAAATGGAAACACGGATGTCGTCATGATTTTTCAACAGGCGCGACACCAAGGTCGTTTTACCTGTGCCGGAAGCGGCAGAAATGATGTAAATATTGCCTTTTTTATGATTTTGCATGGTGGTTCAGCCGATGGTATGTACCTGTAAATTATAACACAACACAATGTTTCTCGGAATTTCAGACGGCATGTTGCAAAATTTGGCTATTGTATCGATTAATTTGGCAAGTCCGCATATGACCGCTACAATATCGTGTTAAAAACTTTTTGATTTCGGAATGTCAAGATGTTGATTCATCCTGAAGTAATGGGCGTAGAGGCTTTGGCGGACAAAATCCGTAAAATTGAAAACTGGCCGCAAAAAGGGATTTTGTTTCATGACATTACTCCCGTTTTGCAAAGCGCAGAATATTTCCGCCTGCTGGTCGATTTACTGGTTTACCGCTATATGGGGCAAAAAGTTGATGTCGTTGCGGGCTTGGATGCGCGCGGCTTCATCATTGGCGCAGCTTTGGCCTATCAGCTGAACGTCGGCTTTGTCCCCATCCGCAAAAAAGGCAAACTGCCGTTTGATACGGTTTCTCAAAGTTACGCTTTGGAATATGGCGAAGCAACGGTAGAAATCCATACCGACGCCATCAAGCCGGGCGCACGCGTTTTGTTGGTAGATGATTTGGTGGCAACTGGCGGCACAATGCTGGCAGGTGTCGAGCTGATCCGCAAATTAGGTGGCGAAGTAATCGAAACGGCTGCCATTCTGGAATTTACCGACTTGGACGGCGGCAAAAAAATCCGTGAAAGCGGCGTGCCGTTATTTACCCTGTGCCAAAACAAAGGCTGTATGTAATAAAAAACCGCAAGCTAATCAGCCTGCGGTTTTTTATAATCAAAATTATTCGAGAACGTATCCGTCCGTATCCCAGAAAGTTTTTTTCACCAACTGGTCGTCTTTATAAACTAGCTCAGATTTCTTCGCACCATCATCATACCAATCCAAAATAATGCCACTGCGTTTACCGTTGCGAATACTCAATTCAGACACGATGCGGCCATTTTCATCCCAACTAATGATCTCCGTCGGTTTGTCATTGCTCATCATCATTTCAGTTTTCGGACTGCCGTCTGAATACCATTGTTTCCAATGGCCATTGGCTTTATCATGCTTAAACTGAATTTCGCTTTCTTTCACGCCATTTCGGTAATAGCGCGAACCCACGCCCTCACTCAAGCCATTTTGATAAGGCATTACTGCGGATTTTTTGCCGTTTGGATACCAGTTGACCCACTCGCCATGCGGTTTGCCGTTGCGATAGCTGCCAACCATCTTTTTCTGACCGTTGAAATGCCACAGGGTTAATGTGCCATTATCCAACGCCGGCACAAAAACCTTAATCTGACCGGCAGGTACTTCATAAGGATCAGAATATTTTTTCATCGATGGATAGTAAAAATCCTGCACCTGTGCCTTACCTGCCTCAATCTTGTATTGGCGGACATAAGCAACCGAAGGCATGGTCGCCGTCAGTTTACCGTTTTGATTGAAATAAACGGTATGTTGCTGGGCAAAGGCGGCAACGGGCATACTGAACAAAGCAGCAGCCAACAGGCCTGATTTTAAATAATTATTCATAATATGGAGTTTGGCAGTATATGTTCTACAAAAAGTCAGTAATAAAAATCTACCGGCATTTAAATCTATGACAAATATTATAAGCCATAGTTTCAAAGCCTGCTTGGATTTCATATTCGGCATACCATAGGAATTTGTATTTTCTTAAAATATTAAAAATTTTATAAAACAAAGGCCGTCTAAAACTTTTTCAGACGGCCTTTATTTTATTTATATCAAAATAATCTATTCTTCACCCAATAATTGCTCGCGGGTCAACAAGAATACAAACCCATCGCCACCGCTGGTTTCCAACCAAGTAAACGGTAATTCGGGATAAGCCGCTTCCAATACTTCACGATTGTGACCGATTTCAACCAGCAATACACCTTTTGGATTCAAATATTTCGCCGCTTGCAGAATGATTTGACGTGTAGCGTCCAAACCATCTTCGCCACTACCCAAAGCCAATTCCGGCTCGTGCAGGTATTCATCAGGCAACGCTTCCACTGATTCCGCGTCGACATAAGGCGGATTGGAAACAATTAAGTCGTATGTTTCATCCAAACCTTCGAATAAATCGGTATGCACCAAGCTGATGCGGTCTTCCAAACCATAATCTTCAATATTGATGGCGGCTACTTCCAGCGCATCCAAGCTTAAATCAACGGCATCGATTTGTGCATCGGGATAGTGATGCGCCATTTGAATGGCCAAACAGCCGCTACCGGTACACAAATCCAAAGCACGATGCACCAATTCATCGTGTTCAATCCAAGGACGGATACCGTCGCCAAGCAATTCATAAATGAAAGAACGAGGCACAATAACGCGCTCATCGACATAAAAATCAAACTCGCCCTGCCATGCCTGATGCGTCAGATACGCGGCAGGAATATGCTCAACTGCGCGACGTTCAATAATGGACAACACTTCTTCCTTCTCACTTTGCAACAATTTGGCATCCAAATAAGGCTCCAACGTATCCAAAGGCAGGTTCAAAGTGTGCAAAATCAGATAGGCTGCCTCGTCATGGGCATTATCACTTCCGTGTCCGAAAAACAGTCCGGCATCATTAAAACGGCTGACGGCGAAACGCAATAAATCGCGAACAGTGGTCAGCTCTTGAGCAGCTTGGTTGAACATAATGTTTTGTCTTGTCAATTTAAGAATGTTGAAATTATAACAGAAAGGCCGTCTGAAAACTTTTCAGACGGCCTTCGATTTAATTCAGCTTAAGATTATTTATCGCGGCTGAATACGATTTTGGTAGCTTGGATAGCAACGCAGACAGCACCACCGATGAAGATCAAGTCAGCAGCGGTACGAACCCAACGCAGAGTATCCAGGATTTCCATTTGCAGGAATTCTTCGCTACGTGCATACCACAGACCATGAGTGATAGAAGCGTAAGCTTGAATCACGCCGACCGGCAACAGGCTGATGGCAATCATACCGACCAGACCGCCGTTCAGCAGCCAGAAGCCCCAAGTCATCAGTTTGTCGTCAAATTGAGCATTAGGTTTCAGGTAACGTGCAACCAGCAATACGAAGCCCAGTGCCAAGAAACCATACACACCGAACAGAGCCGCGTGAGCGTGAACTGCAGTAGTGTTCAGACCTTGGATGTAGAACAGGGAAATCGGCGGGTTAATCAGGAAGCCGAATACGCCGGCACCGATCATGTTCCAGAAGGCAACTGCTACGAAGCACATCAGAGGCCAACGCAGACGTTTCGCCCAGTCGGACAAGTGTTGGTAAGACCAGTGTTCGTAAGCTTCACGACCCAGCAGAACCAAAGGCACAACTTCCAAAGCTGAGAAACATGCACCGATTGCCATAGAAGCAGAGGTAGAGCCGGAGAAGTACAAGTGGTGCAATGTACCTGGGATACCGCCCAACATGAAGATGGCGGCAGCAGCCAGAGTAGAAGCAGTAGCAGTACTACGGCGGACAAAGCCCATGTTGTAGAAGATGAATGCGAAGGCGGCAGTAGCGAACACTTCGAAGAAACCTTCTACCCACAGGTGAACCACCCACCAACGCCAGTATTCCATCACAGCGATTGGAGATTTTTCACCGTAGAACAGGCCAGGAGCATAGAACACACCCACACCGACCATAGAAGCTACGAAGATAGCCAACAGGTTTTTGTCTGTACCTTTTTCTTTAAAGGCAGAGACAGTACAACGCAGCATCAGGAACAGCCACAACAGCAAGCCGACCATCAGCAACAGTTGCCAAAAGCGACCCAGATCCAAGTATTCGTAACCTTGGTGACCGAACCAGAAGTTCAGCTCAGGCGGAATGATGTGGGTCAAAGCAAAGAAGTTACCTGCATAAGAACCGCCGACTACGATGAACAGGGCGATGTACAGGAAGTTCACACCGGCACGTTGGAATTTAGGATCTTTACCGCCGTTCACAATCGGAGCCAAGAACAGACCTGCTGTCAGAAAGCCGGTTGCAATCCAGAAAATAGCGGATTGGATGTGCCAAGTACGGGTCAACGCATATGGGAACCAGTCGGCCATTTCAAAGCCCAGTGCGGTATCGATACCGTAGAAGCCTTGACCTTCGACAGTATAGTGAGCAGTCAAACCACCCAACAGTACTTGTACGACAAACAGCGCAACAGTCAGGAATACATATTTGCCCAACGCTTTTTGAGAAGGAGTCAGTTGTACTTTGGAAATAGGATCCTCAGTAGGTACTTCAACCTCTTCGTGTTTGGTCAAGAAAGAGTAACCCCACATCAGCAAGCCGATACCCATCAGCAACAATACCACGCTGGTGAAGGACCACATGTAGTTTTCAGTAGTCGGTACGTTGTTGATCAAAGGCTCGTGCGGCCAGTTGTTGGTGTAAGTGAAGTTCTCGTCAGGACGGTTGGTCGAAGCAGACCAAGAAGTCCAGAAGAAGAAGTTGAACAGTTTTTCACGCGCTTCTTGGCTTGGCAATGTGTTGTTTTTCATTGCAAAGTGTTCGCGAGTGGTTTGGAACTTAGGATCGTCGCTGTACACGCCGTGGTAGTAAGGCAGAATGCTTTCGATCGCTTTCACGCGGGTATCGCTGATAACGACAGAACCGTCTTCCTTAATACGGCTTTGGTTGCGGTATTCGTCAGCCAAACGGGTTTTCAGAACAGCTTGTTCCTCAGGAGAAACTTCGTCAAATTTTTTGCCGTAAGTTTCTTGCGCAGTCAGATCCAACCATGCAACCAGCTCGCGGTGCAGCCAGTCGGCAGTCCAGTCCGGAGCTTGGTATGCACCGTGACCCAATACAGAGCCAACTTCCATACCGCCGGTAGTTTGCCATGCAGATTGACCTGCCAAAATATCGTCTTTGGTCATCAGGACTTTGCCGGATGCAGAAACGACTTGTTCAGGGTATGGCGGAGCCTTTTTATAGACCTCGCTACCCATATAACCAAGAATGGTAAAGCATACTGCCAGTACGGCAAACAGCAAGTACCAAAGCTTCTTGTACTGTCCCATTTTGAGTACTCCTTGATTTTGGTAAAAAGTGGTTGGGTATTAATTCATCAAATATGAATGTTAAAGATTGTATCACGGTTTTAAAAGTAAAGAAATATTTTGTCAATAATATTCCTTTAAAACCATTAACTTACATGATATTGATTCCTATTATCCTGTATAACTCCTCCTTTGTTATATTTTGTGTTAAGCCCACACTAACATTTTCACACAAAAATAAACTTTTCGGTTTAGTTTTTTATACTACTAAAGGAGTATTTAAGGATTAAAAGATTCATATTCATTGAACAATTTGATTTATGTCAAAATACACCCAAACAAGCGCCTACATAATCATACAAAATTTCAAACCATCCTATCAGGATACTTAACTTTTCTTACAATAAGGAAACTTTAAACATGAAACGCCAAACCTTAGCTGCACTTATCGCTTCTGTATTTGCACTGGCCGCATGCGGCGAACAAGCTGCTAAACCAGCTGAAACTCCGGCTGCCACCGCTTCTGCCGAAGCTCCTGCTGCTGCTTCTGACTCACAAGCTGCTGCAGAGACTCCTTCTTCAGAATTGCCTGTAGTCGATGCCATCATGACTCACGCTCCGGAAGTTCCACCTGCAATCGATCGCGATCATCCGGCTAAAGTACGCGTTAAAATGGAAACCGTCGAAAAAACCATGACTATGGAAGACGGTGTTGAATACCACTACTGGACATTCAACGGCGACGTTCCGGGCCAAATGATCCGTGTACGCGAAGGCGATACCGTAGAAGTAGAATTCTCTAACAATCCTTCTTCTACCGTTCCTCACAACGTTGACTTCCACGCTGCTACCGGTCAAGGCGGTGGTGCAGAAGCTTCCTTCACTGCCCCAGGCCACACTTCTACTTTCAGCTTTAAAGCTCTGCAAGCCGGTTTGTACATTTACCACTGTGCCGTTGCTCCTGTAGGTATGCACATCGCCAACGGTATGTACGGTTTGATCTTGGTTGAACCTAAAGAAGGCCTGCCTAAAGTAGATAAAGAGTTCTACATCGTACAAGGCGACTTCTATACTAAAGGTAAAAAAGGCGCTCAAGGTCTGCAACCTTTCGACATGGATAAAGCCATTGCCGAACAACCTGAATACGTTGTATTCAACGGTCACGTAGGCTCTATCGCCGGTGACAACGCCCTGAAAGCCAAAGCTGGTGAAACTGTTCGTATGTACGTTGGTAACGGTGGTCCTAACTTGGTATCTTCTTTCCACGTTATCGGCGAAATCTTCGACAAAGTATATGTTGAAGGTGGTAAACTGATTAACGAAAACGTACAAAGCACTGTGATTCCTGCCGGTGGCGCCGCCATGATCGAATTCAAAGTCGATATTCCAGGCAGCTACACTATAGTTGACCACTCTATCTTCCGTGCGTTCAACAAAGGTGCTTTGGGTCAATTGAAAGTTGAGGGTAACGAAAACCCTGAAATCATGACCAAAAAACTGAGCGACACCGTTTACCAACCTGCCGGTGCTGCCGCTTCTGCCCCAGCCGCTGCGTCTGCCGCACCTGCTGCTTCTGAAGCCGCTAAATAATCCCTCGGTTTAATACGCCAAGCCACTGCTACTCTTCTCTTAGAGTCGCAGTGGCTTCCATCACAATTAATCTTCCTATTCAATCAGACAGATTGATTTTTCAGACGGCCTTGTTATGATTAGGCTATCTTAAAAATAAATTTTCTGTTTTCAAACGATAATAAGGGCGTACCATGAAACTCATACGACTCCTCCTCTTAGGCAGTGCCTTAATCTGCGGCAATACATTTGCAGCCGAAATGGTAAAAATCGAAGGAGGCAGCTATCGCCCTCTCTATCTCAAAAAAGAGACTTCCCTTATTAAAGTCAAACCCTTCCAACTTGACAAATATCCTGTAACCAATGCCGAATTTGCCGAATTTTTGAAAACACATCCACAATGGCAAAAAGACAAAATCAGCTCCAAACAAGCTGAAAAAGCTTACCTGAAACATTGGGTAAAAAACGGCAGCAACAGTTATGCGCCTAAAGCCAGCGAACTCAAACATCCGGTAACCAATGTTTCATGGTTTGCCGCCAATGCCTACTGCGTTTCCAAAGGCAAACGCCTGCCGACTATTGACGAGTGGGAATTTGCAGGCTTGGCCTCTGCCACTCAAAAAGACGGCTCTGCCGAACCCGGCTACAACCGTACCATCTTGGATTGGTATGCAGACGGCGGCCGCAACGGCCTGCATGACATCGGTAAAAACAAACCCAACTACTGGGGCGTATACGATATGCACGGCCTGATTTGGGAATGGACTGAAGACTTCAACAGCAGCCAACTCTCAGCCGGCTCATCCAACACACAAATGTTCTGTAGCGGCGCATCCGTAGGCTCAAGCGACCCATCCAACTATGCTGCTTTCTTGCGCTACGGCATCCGTACCAGCCTGCAATCCAAATATGTTTTAAATAACTTAGGCTTCCGCTGTGCAAGCAAATAAAGTTTAGTTTTATCACCAAAGCAGCTTTGGCGGTACTGGAAGGTATCGCCGCTTTTTTTGGCCGTCTGAAAAGATGTGGCACACAGAGACAAATTGTGGCATAATCCGCCCGTCTTTATAAAAAGGCGCTTAGGAGTTTGCTTAGGTCGTTTGGCTTGGCAAACTTGTCCGAACCTGAAAAGGTTCTTTTATTTTCGGAGTTATCCATCATGGCATTGACCGTAGAACAAAAAGCACAAATTGTTAAAGATTTCCAACGCAAAGAAGGCGATACCGGTTCTTCTGAAGTACAAGTCGCTCTGTTGACTTTCCGCATCAACGACCTGACTCCTCACTTCAAAGCCAACCCTAAAGACCACCACAGCCGTCGCGGCCTGTTGAAAATGGTTAGCCAACGTCGTCGCCTGCTGTCTTACCTGCGCCGTACTCAGCCTGATACTTACCGTTCACTGATTACCCGCCTGGGTCTGCGTAAATAATTTATGCTTAAAATCAACACCGCCTTCGGGCGGTGTTTTTTATTAACATACCGATGCCGTCTGAAACACAGGCCCACGCTCTGTGTTATACTTCCACACGCTTAAGCAGCAAGGCTTAAACTTCCAATCACTCCTTAAAGCTCCCATCAAAGCGAGAATCTGAATTGTCTGTTCATTCCATGTTGCACTCAGGAAAATTTTGGCTGAAATCCCTGGTTTTCAGCATTGCCGTGCTTTTATGCCTCGCGGCGGTATTGAGTGCCTTAATGTTCCGCATATTCAATACAGAAAACATCGACGCATTCATACAGAAAAACTTTTCTGCCCATGGCTGCCAAGTCAAATACAACGCCAATATCAGCAGAAAATGGCTACCGCGCCCTACGCTGATTTTAAAAGACCTCAGCCTTTCCTCTTCCGAACCTGACACGCCGACGCTGAACATCGCTGAGTCCGAAATGGGCTTTGGTTGGAGCAGCCTATGGTCGGATGCGCCCATACTTGAGAAATGGATTCTTTTAAACCCGACACTGACACTGGACTCAAAACACCATCTGCCCGCCTGCCTGCAACAAGACCCATCGTCAAAAGAAAGTTTTCAGCTCAACCGCATCATCATCAATAACGGCAGCATCCGTTACCACAATAAAGAACAAGATATTGCCTTAAACGATCTGCAATTTTCCCTGCGCAGAGCCGATTCAGACGGCCGTCCATTCGATATCAGCGGCACACTGCAAAACATAGGCAACCCCATCAGTTGGCAAGGGGCCGGCCATCTTGTACAAGATGATGCCGGCTGGAGCGTTCCCGCCCTCAAATTAAACCTGCAAACCGTATTACTCAAAAACAAGCTGGATGCCCAAATCGCAGGCAGCCTTAATTGGCAAAACCAAACCGCCCTTTTCCGCGACTTCAATCTGCAAGCTGAAAGCGGCTATCAAAACTTGCATATCAACGCACGCTCGCCCCTCTTGCAGTTTAAAAACGGCTATTTGCACCTCAACACACTCAACGGCGCATTGACCGCCGGCAGTGAAAACAACCAATGGGACGGTTCATTCAAACTGGACAAAGCCAACCTCTACGCAACCGTTTTGACCGCCGCCAATTTTGAACTCAAAGGCAGCCATAAAAACGACCGACTCCAAACCAACTTTACCTTTTCCAGCCCATTGGTTTGGCAAAAAGGCAAAGGCATTGATGCGCCCAAACTGCACCTCAGCACCCTGCAAGACACCATCAACCGCCTTCCCCGCCCCCGATTCATCAGTACACTCGAAGGACAGGCCAATTTCAGCCTCAATACATGGGAAGGCCGTCTGAAAGGCGCATTTGACAGACAAGCCCTCGCCTTGGCCTTTAAATACCAACGCGATGCCCAGCCGCGCCCGCACCTTGACGCCGGTATCGCCTTACAAAAACTCAATCTGACCCCTTACTTGGAAGATCTGAAAACCCAGCCATCACTGAATCTTCCTTCCCTGCTGGCCAAATCCTGGTTGCCCGACATTGAGGCCAACCTCCAAATCGGCACCATTCAAACTGCCGGCCTGCAACTTGAAAACGTCGAATCCCTGCTTACCGCAGATAAAGAACATATCGCCCTGCACCGTTTCAAAGCCGGGCTTTATGGCGGCAAAACAGAGGGCGGACTGAGTATTGCAGCCACCCAACCCGCTTCTTACCACCTCCAACAAAACGCAAAAGGCATACAAATTCAGCCTCTGCTGCAAGACTTGTTTGGCTTCCACAGCTTCAGCGGCAGCGGCGACGCCGTTATCGACATTCAAACTTCCGGCAACGACCGCGCCCAAATGATACAAGCCCTAAACGGCAGCCTGCTCCTCGATATTACCAACGGCGCATGGCACGGCATCGATATGGACAGCATTCTGAAAAACGGCATCTCTTCGGAAAAAATCGACAACAGCAACCTCAAAACCCCTTTCCATCATTTCATCCTCAATAGTGAAATCGAGAAAGGCATCAGCCATCATATCAATACCGAACTGTTTTCCGACAGCCTGCACGTTGTCAGCAGCGGCTATACCGATTTGAATACCCAAAAGCTGTCCGAAAACCTGCTTATCAGCAACGTACTGCAACCCAAAAACAAACCGATTCCCCTCAAAATCGGCGGAACCGTACAAAACCCTTCCATTACCCTTGACTACAGCCGTTTGACCAATGGCATGAACACACCGGCAGAAAAACAAAAAGCCCTGCAAGAAACCATACAAGAACAATGGAAGTGGCTCAAACCACGCTAAATTTTCAAATTAAAGGCCGTCTGAAACCCAAAAAGTTTCAGACGGCCTCTTAACAGATGTATTGTCAGAATAAGATGTTTATTGAGGAATGACCATATACACAATCAGTGCAACAATGACGGCAGACCATACGGTCAATATTATCAAGCCTTTTTTGGAGAGTTTTCTTTTTCTCCAATCGAGCCTCAATATTTTTACCGTACCCTCAAACATCGCCCCAATCATTTCCATCACGATTTGAAGTATAAATTCCAATAGAAATGACATCTATAAACCTAAACTCTCCCAAATCTCATCGATTTTGGCCGTAACGGCAGGGTCTTTTTTGATCACCCGACCCCATTCGCGGTCGGTTTCACCCGGCCACTTGTTAGTCGCATCCAAACCCATTTTGCCGCCGAGTCCGCTGACGGGGCTAGCGAAATCAAGATAGTCGATAGGCGTATTTTCCATCAAAACAGTGTCGCGAACAGGGTCCATGCGCGTGGTGACCGCCCAGATGACTTCTTTCCAGTCGCGCACGTTCACATCGTCATCAACCACGATGATGAATTTGGTATACATAAATTGGCGCAGGAACGACCAGCAGCCCATCATCACGCGCTTGGCGTGTCCGGCGTACTGTTTTTTCATGCTGACCACCGCCATGCGGTAGGAGCAGCCTTCGGGTGGCAGATAGAAATCGGTGATTTCGGGGAACTGCTTTTGCAAGAGCGGTACGAACACTTCGTTCAACGCCACGCCCAAAACGGCAGGCTCATCGGGCGGTTTGCCTGTGTAGGTAGAGTGGTAAATCGGATTTTCACGCATGGTGATGCGTTCGACCGTGAACACGGGGAAATGGTCCTGCTCGTTGTAATAGCCCGTGTGGTCGCCGTATGGGCCTTCCAACGCGGTTTCGTTCGGATGAATAACGCCTTCCAATACAATTTCGGCACGGGCAGGCACTTGCAAATCGTTGCCGATACATTTCACCAGTTCCGTCCGCGAACCACGCAGCAGTCCGGCAAACTGGTATTCGCTCAAGGTATCGGGAACAGGCGTTACCGCGCCCAAAATGGTGGCAGGGTCACAACCGAGCACGACAGCGACGGGATACGGCGTATCAGGATTGAGTTTGCGGAATTCCTGATAATCCAGCGCACCGCCGCGATGCGACAGCCAGCGCATAATCAGCTTGTTTTTGCCGATTAACTGCTGACGGTAAATGCCGAGATTTTGGCGTTTTTTGTTTGGTCCGCGCGTGACGGTCAAGCCCCATGTGACCAGCGGCGCAACGTCTTCCGGCCAGCAATGCTGAATCGGAAGTTTATACAAATCAACGTCTTCGCCTTCCCACATGATTTCCTGACACGGCGCGTTTTTCACCACGTTCGGCGCCATGCTCCAAATGTCTTTCAGCAACGGCAGTTTGGAAAACGCGTCTTTAATGCCTTTGGGCGGTTCGGGTTCTTTCAAATACGCCAGCGTCTGCCCGATTTCACGCAACTTGGACACGCTGTCCGCCCCCATGCCCAGCGCCACGCGTTCAGGCGTGCCAAACAGATTCGCCAACACGGGATAATCGTAGCGCGTACCGTCGGGCTTAATCGGGTGTTCAAACAACAGCGCCGGCCCTTCGGCACGCAATACGCGGTCGGCGATTTCGGTCATTTCCAAATGCGGCGACACCGGATGCTGAATGCGCTTGAGTTTGCCATCAGCTTCCAATCCGGCGATAAATTCTCGCAAATCTCTGTATTTCATGATTTCATTTTCCTGAACAGGCCGTCTGAAAACAGACCGCCATTTCGGGTTTGAAAGATAAACCAGCAGCTATTGTACCTGCCAAATCCGTCCATATCCCAACTTTCCACGTCCAAATTTCCATATTTTTTGCAAACTACCGTCAAATTTAAACAATATCTGCTTGTGATTGCTTTCAGACGGCCTTATCTTTGGTAGAATTCCAACTTAATCCAGTCATCAATCAATATCTATCGTGGGACGGCGGCCATGTTTGCATTTTTAGAATCTTTTTTCGTTGAATACGGCTATGCGGCCGTGTTTTTCGTTTTGGTTATTTGCGGCTTCGGCGTGCCGATTCCTGAAGATTTGACGCTGGTAACCGGCGGTGTGATTTCCGGCCTAGGTTATACCAACTCGCATATTATGTTTGCCGTCGGCATGCTCGGCGTATTGGTAGGCGACGGCTTTATGTTTGCGGCCGGCCGGATTTGGGGACAAAAAATCCTTAAATTCAAACCGATTGCACGCGTGATGACGCCCAAACGCTATGCCCAAGTACAGGAAAAATTCGACAAATACGGAAACTGGGTTTTATTCGTCGCCCGTTTCCTGCCCGGCCTGCGTACCGCCGTTTTCGTGACCGCAGGCATCAGCCGCAAGGTTTCCTACCTGCGCTTCATCCTGATGGACGGTTTGGCCGCGCTGATTTCCGTTCCGGTTTGGATTTATTTGGGTGAATACGGCGCACGCAATACCGACTGGCTGATGAAAAAAATGCACAGCCTGCAATCCGGTATCTTTATCGTACTGGGCATCGGCGCAGTCATTGTCGGTTGGATTTGGTGGAAAAAACACCGCCGCCACACCTTCTTCCGCGAGAAACTGCACGAAAAACGCGCGGCAAAAGCCAAAAAACAAACCAATCAATAAATCATTCCAGGCCGTCTGAAACACTTCCCCTCTTTCAGACGGCCTCAATCATTCATCAGAAACACCATGAAACAAAAAATCTTTGTCCTCTACACAGGCGGCACCATCGGCATGACCCAAAGCAGCGCCGGCCTGCGTCCCGATACCGCTCTCGTCGATAAAGCCCTCGCCCCCTTTTCAGACGGCCTTGATTTCGTATGGCACGTTTGCCAGCCGCTCATCGATTCTTCCGCGGTAACGCTGCAAAACCAACGCGACTGGTTGGAGCTTATTATCGCCAAGCTGCCTGACTATGACGGCATTTTGGTGTTGCACGGCACGGATACCATGGCATACACCGCCAACCTCTTCGCCCTCTCGCTGCAAGGTTTGGACAAACCCGTTATCCTGACCGGCTCGCAATGGCCTTACGATGCCGCCAACAGCGATGCGCCGCGCAACCTGGCCACCGCCGTTTCCGCTTTCTCGCTCAAGCTCAAACAAGTAGCGATTGCCTTTGACGGCAAGCTCTTCCCCGCCGTCGGCAGCAGCAAGGTCAGCACTGAAACCGCCGCAGGTTTTGACAATCTGCATTTTGGCGCACTCGCCGAATGGGAGGAAAATAAAGGTTGGCACAATATCCGTACCGCCTCGACCCAACATTCAGACGGCCTCAAACCGCGTCTTCCAAATCCTGAAGCCAAAGTTTCCGTCCGCACGCTGATTCCCGGTTATGCCGCGCAAGAACTTTCAGACGGCCTGCCCCACCTTTCCGCCCAAGCCCTGATTCTGCAAAGCTACGGCCACGGCAATGCGCCGAGTAACGATGCGTTTGTCCGAGCCGTCCAAGCCTTTACGCAACAAGGCAAATTGCTGCTCAACATCAGCCAAGTGCCGCAAGGTTGCGCCGCCGCCGTCTATGCCCAAGGCGATGCTTTGCGTCAGACAGGTATCATCAACGGCGGCAAATGCAATCTCGAAACTGCCACTGCGCTGATGACCCTTGCCATTTCCCATGACTGGAATGCAGATAAGGTGCAACAAGAATTGCAACAATTAAATCTGCTGTAAACCGCCATTTAATATGACTTTCACCGACACCCACTGCCATCTTGCCGACCCCAAACTTGCCGACATGCTGCCTGCCGTGCTTACCGAAGCGCAAGCCGTTGGCGTGGCGCGTTTTATCGTACCGGCCACATCCCCCAAAGATTGGCATCCCGTTGCGCAGTTGGAAAGGCCGTCTGAAAACATCCATATCGCTTTGGGCATTCATCCGTGGTTTGCAGACGGCCTCAACGAAGCGGCATTCCAAGAGTTAGAGAAAGAATTAATCCAGCATCCTCAGGCATGGGTTGGCGAAATCGGCTTGGATTTTTATGGCAAAGAGCAAACCCAAGCGCAACGCGACACGCAAACCGACGTCTTTATCCGCCAACTCATCCTCGCCCAAAACCTCAACCGCCGCGTCATCATCCATAATCTGAAAGCCACCGCCGCCATTGCCGCCGCCGTCAAAACCGCCGGTTTCACACAAGGCGGTATCGTTCACGCTTTCTCCGGCAGCGTAGAAGAAGCGCGGATTTTGGTGAAACTCGGCTTCAAAATCGGCATAGGCTCACTGCTGCTCAATCCCAATGCAAAAAAAGTCCGTGCCGCCTTACAAGCCTTAGATGACACGGATTTTGTTCTTGAAACCGACAGCCCTTTTATGCTCGGCCATGAAACCAATACACCAGCCAACATCCGCCGTATCGCCGAAATTGCAGCCGAACTGCGCGGCATACCGCTGGCGCAACTGGCTGAAATAACCGAGCAAAACGTGGATTCCCTGCTCCATACTTCCCCTTGATATGCCGACCTCAAGGCATCAAAAAGCCTTGCCCGGCCATTTCGTTTCCAAACCGACACACTCTGCCCTCCCTACCCCATATTCATGAATAAAAAGCGATACAAGGCCGTCTGAAAAAATGTTTTTGGCACAAAATATCGTTCACTCCGTCATCTCGGCTTTTTAACACCGTATTTTCCCTTTGATTGATAAAAAGTATTACGCATATTATTGGGCAAACTTTTTATTTACGTTAAAATATGCCTTTTTTTGATAATAAGGCCGTCTGAAAAAGGCGGAAACTAATTATGGCTGAACAACATACACACGCTTCCACCTGGAAGAGCAAAATCAATGCTCTCGGCCCGGGTATCATGATGGCTTCGGCGGCAGTCGGCGGCTCGCACCTGATTGCCTCCACGCAGGCAGGCGCACTTTACGGCTGGCAGCTTGCGCTGATTATCATTCTGACCAACCTGTTCAAATACCCTTTTTTCCGCTTCAGCGCACATTACACGCTGGACACGGGCAAAAGCCTGATTGAGGGCTATGCCGAAAAAAGCCGCGTTTATTTGTGGGTATTTTTGATTTTGTGTATTGCATCGGCAACGATTAATGCCGGTGCAGTCGCCATCGTTACCGCCGCCATCGTCAAAATGGCGATCCCATCGCTGACTTTCGATGCCGGCATGGTGTCCGTCATGATTATGGTTTCCTGCCTGCTGATTTTGGCAAGCGGCCGCTATAAAGCATTGGACAACGTTTCCAAAATCATCATCGTCAGCCTGACCATTGCCACCGTCGCCGCAGCCGCCGTGGCCATGTCTCGCGGCATGCAGATGAAACCCGACTTTATCGAGCCTACCCCGTGGACACTGGCAGGCTTGGGCTTCCTCATCGCACTGATGGGCTGGATGCCTGCACCGATTGAAATTTCCGCCATCAACTCTTTGTGGGTTACCGAAAAACAACGCATCAACCCTTCCAGCTACCGCGACGGCATTTTCGACTTCAACGTCGGCTATATCACCAGCGCGATTTTGGCGGTCGTTTTCCTCGCCTTGGGTGCATATGTACAATACGGCAACGGCGAGGAAGTGCAAATGGCGGGCGGCAAATATGTTGGCCAACTGATTAATATGTACGCCGTTACCATCGGCGACTGGTCGCGTCCGCTGGTAGCATTTATCGCCTTTGCCTGTATGTACGGCACCACCATTACCGTAGTGGACGGCTACGCGCGCGCGATTGCCGAACCGGTACGCCTGTTGCGCGGTAAAGATAAAACCGGCAACGTCGAACTGTTTGCTTGGAACGTCTGGGTTGCAGGCTCAGGCTTGGCCGTGATTTTCTGGTTCAACAGCGCGATGGCCGAGCTGCTCAAATTCGCTATGATTACTGCTTTCGTTGCCGCCCCAGTGTTCGCTTGGTTGAACTACCGCCTCGTCAAAGGCGACAAACGCCACAAACTGACGATGGGCATGAACTTCCTCGCCATTATCGGTTTGATTTATTTGACCGGCTTTACCGTTTTATTCCTACTGAACCAAACAGGCATCTTGGCTGCGCCTAAATAAGCCCATATAAAAAAGGCCGTCTGAAACTTAAAAACAGGTTTCAGACGGCCTTTCCAATCCATCATATCTTTTTGAATTTTCATTCAAACCCATTATAATGACTCCTTATTTCGCCGTTGCAGACCACCCGACGGCATCCGTATTTTGGAAAACTTATGAAGCCGTCTATCTTAGAAAAACTACAACAACTCAGCGACCGACTAGAAGAAGTCACACATTTGCTCGGACAGCCTGAAGCCACGTCCGACATGGACAATTACCGTAAACTCACACGCGAACACGCCGAACTGACCCCCGTCGTCGAAGTCTTCCAAAACTATCAGCTGGCGCAAAGCGACTTGGCAGATGCCGAAGAAATGCTGTCCGACCCTGAAATGAAAGACTTTGCCGCCGAAGAAATCGAAGCGGCAAAAGCCAAAATCGACGAACTCGATACCGAATTGCAAAAACTGCTGTTGCCAAAAGATGCCGATGACGACAAAAACATCTTTATTGAAGTGCGCGCCGGTACCGGTGGCGACGAAGCCGCGCTGTTTGCAGGCGATTTACTGCGTATGTACAGCCGCTACGCCGAGCGCAACCGCTGGCAGGTTGAAATCGTGTCCGCCAACGAAAGCGAGTTGGGCGGCTATAAAGAAGTTATCGCCCGCATTATCGGCTTGGGCGCATACAGCCGTCTGAAATTTGAATCGGGTGGTCACCGCGTACAACGCGTTCCTGCCACCGAAAGCCAAGGCCGTATCCACACCTCCGCCTGTACCGTCGCCGTCATGCCCGAAGCGGACGAACTCGAAGACATTGAACTGAATCCGGCCGACCTGCGCATCGACACCTTCCGCGCATCCGGCGCGGGCGGTCAGCACATCAACAAAACCGACTCCGCCGTCCGCATTACCCACTTACCGACAGGCATGGTAGTCGAATGCCAAGACGGCCGCAGCCAACACGCCAACAAGGCGCAGGCGATGAAAGTCCTCGCCGCCCGCTTAAACGATGCACAAAAACGTGAAGCCCAAGCCAAAGAAGCCGCCGAACGCAAATCCCTGATCGGCAGCGGCGACCGCAGCGAACGCATCCGCACCTACAACTACCCGCAAGGCCGCGTGACCGACCACCGCATCAACCTTACCCTGCACAAACTGGATTTTGTGATGGACGGCGATTTGGAAGAAATCACCAATGCCCTGATTGCCGAGCATCAAGCCGAGCTTTTGGCGGCCATGGGGGATTGATATTTGCCTCACTCTGATCATCATTACCAATATAAAAGCCGTCTGAAATGTAAATTTCAGACGGCTTTTATTTAAAAACAAACAAACCTATAAAACAGTATTTATTTTGAGATTTGCTCCAAAGTCTGGATCATCAATAATTTAAAAGACTGTTGTAAAGGTTCAGGAAGTTGTAAAAAAATCAGTTCGACCGGCATTTCTTCTAAATCCTTTAATGTATTGTTTTGCTGTCTTTCCAAGTATTCTGCTAGCAGAAAAATAGACGAAACACGGCATCCCAATGCATCAGCAAGATATTTTAAGATAGCCTCACTGTATCCTTGATTACCATTCTCAAGATTGGAGATATTACTTTTCGAAGTATTTGCAAAATCAGCAAGTTGCTGCTGTGTCCAACCTTTTTGTTTTCTCAAAAATCTAATTGCACGACTTATATTCATGCAAAAGATATTAGAGAGAAATAGATTCAATTAAAATTGTATTGCTGTACTTCTTGACATAAAAATACTTAAATGCAATACTTCATACAGTTTTACTGTACTTTTCTATTTTTATGAAACTTTAAATCTTGAGGTGACCAAATGAAAATTAAACACTATCTCTTTGCTGGGATTTTACCAGTGATGTTATTAACTGGTTGTATGGGGGGCTTACCTTCATGCGGTTCAAGTGATGCAGAAGATTTGGTTAAAAAAATCATTAACCAACGCTCATTTCTTTTAGGTCAATTTGTTTCATTGGATGATGTGGAAGAAACTGCCGTTAATCATGATGCCGAAATAAGAGTATGTTCTGCCAAATTGACCACAACAAAAGGAAGTGAAAACATCACTTACTCAATCAAATGGCAGAATAAAGATAAAAGTAGTTTCTACTTAGAAATTAATTAAATATTAGGAGTGATACAAATGAAGGGACAAATTTTAGACTTTTCAATTCAAAACGGTGGTGGTCTGATCAACGGGGAGGATGGTAAGCGTTATCCATTTAAAAGCGAAGAATGGAAAGAACAAAACATTCCTACTCGAGGCATGAATGTTGATTTTGATATTAATGGAGATGGTCAGGCTATTGGTATTTACAAGGCACTAAATAGCAGTTCATCTAATAATGTCGTAAATGCATTCAATACTGTGGCGCAATCCAAAAATGAAAATGGACAATTATCACTGTTTGCCTTATTTTTGGAAACGCTATCTAAACGTTATGCACAATTTTCAGGGAGAGCATCCAAACGAGAATTTTGGGGATATACACTCTTTAGAATAATTGCAGATTTTTCCATTTTTATTGTCGCAATAATAATGTCTGAAATTAGCAGAAGTCTTGGAGATATTTTCTTCCTCCTATATTACCTATTTGCTCTAGCTGTAATTATTCCATCTTTATCTGTCGTTATTCGCCGTCTCCATGATATAGGAAAATCAGGTTGGTGGTTTCTCATTATACTTATTCCTATTATTGGCCCAATCTGGCTAATTGTTTTGATGTGCCAACCATCCTTCAATGGGGATAATCAATGGGGTAGTATGCCTGAAAACTAACCTTCTAGAGTAAGGCCATCTGAAACAAAAATTTCAGATAGCCTTTCCCAATGAATTAATCAAACTTTGTCTTACTCATTTCTATTTTACTGATACTCTAATACTTCCAAAAATTATGACTTAACCTTCAATCACTGATCTCCATTTCTAAATTACCTGAATACCAGAATTTCCCCTATGAACAGTATATTTAAAATAGTGCGATCTTTTTTAAAATTAAAAAATATTTATTTTGAGTAAATATGTAAACTGATACTTTTAGAGAAAATCATGATGCCCTGATTGCCGAGCATCAAGCCGAGCTTTTGGCGGCAATGGGGGATTGATGGATTTGGTCCATTGCGTTTATACTTTTCAGACGGCCTGATGACATATGTCAATATGACCGTGTATATGTTATCCCAAAGTGATAAAATGCAGCACCAGCTGCACAACAGCAACACCCTTCTACAATCACCGAAAGAGAGGACACAAAATGGCAAAAATCCTGATCGCACCGGTATCTACCGGCCTGAGCGCCGATGCAGCGGCAAAAGCATTTGCAGCGGCATTGAATGCGCAAGTTTTCCAAGCCGTTGACTCCACTACAGAAACCCTGTTGGCTCAAGGCAAGAGCGACGACTGGTTTGACGCGCTTGTCGGTAAAGTTGCAGCATTGAATGCAGACAATCTCGTTATCGAAGGCATCACTCCTGATGCAGACAAATTGTTCTTGGCAGGCAAAAACGTCGAATTGGCGCTGTCTTTAGACGCTGGCGTTGTATTGGCGCTGAAATCCGACAATACCGACGCGGCCGCCATCGCCCAACAATTAAACCTCGCCAAACAGCTCTACACTAACTCCCCGGGCTTATTGGAAGGCTTTATCATTGACGGCGCAGCAGCCGCTTTAGGCGCACAAGTTGCCGAGCAAACCGGCCTGACTTTCTTCGGCTCCAGCGACAACCTACAAGACGTATCCGCTTTGGCCAAACGCGAAGCCAAACGCCTGTCTCCAGCCCAATTCCGCTACAACCTGATCGATTTTGCCCGCAAAGCCGATATGCGCATCGTCCTGCCTGAAGGCGCAGAACCACGCACCGTCGCCGCTGCCGCTATCTGTCACGAAAAAGGCATCGCCCGTTGCGTACTGTTGGCGACCCGCGAAGAAGTTGAAGCCGTAGCTAAAGAGCGTGGCATTTCCCTGCCTGATTCTTTGGAAATCATCGATCCTGCCTCTTTGGTTGAGCAATACGTCGAGCCAATGTGCGAATTGCGCAAATCCAAAGGCCTGACTCCGGAAGATGCTCGCAAACAGCTGCAAGATACCGTCGTACTGGGTACCATGATGATGGCTCAAAACGACGTGGACGGTTTGGTTTCCGGCGCAGTCCACACCACTGCCAACACCATCCGTCCTGCCCTGCAACTGATTAAAACCGCTCCGGGTGCAAGCCTCGTATCCAGCGTATTCTTCATGTTGCTGCCTAACCAAGTATTGGCATTCGGCGACTGCGCGGTTAACCCGAACCCAACGCCTGAACAACTGGCCGACATCGCCATTCAATCTGCCGACAGTGCCAAAGCCTTTGGTATCGATCCAAAAGTAGCCATGATTTCCTACTCTACCATCAACTCGGGCAGCGGCCCTGATGTCGATGCAGTGATCGAAGCAACCAAACTGGCGAAAGAAAAACGCCCTGATTTGGCCATCGAAGGCCCGCTGCAATACGATGCGGCTACCGTTCCATCCATCGGCAAATCCAAAGCTCCGGGCAGCGCTGTTGCCGGTCAAGCAACCGTTTTGGTTTTCCCAGACCTCAATACCGGCAACTGTACTTACAAAGCCGTACAACGCAGCGCCAACGTCCTGAGCGTAGGCCCGTTGTTGCAAGGTTTGCGCAAACCGGTTAACGACTTGTCCCGTGGCGCATTGATTGAAGACATCGTCTTCACCATCGCCCTGACTGCCGTTCAAGCCAAACAAATGCAAGGCTGATTGACAAGCTGATGCTTTGAAATCAAAGGCCGTCTGAAACCGATGTTTCAGACGGCCTTTCGTATCTTTGCGCCAACTATATTATAATTCGCCATTATTTTCTGAAAGACTGCCCCAATGACTGCCTACCAGCAACAACTAGCCGACAAAAAGCAATATCTTCAGCAACTTTTCCAAGGACTGGATTTCCCTGAAATCGAAGTCTTTGAATCTCCGGAACAGCATTACAGGATGCGTGCCGAGTTCCGTATCTGGCATGAGGGCGGCGAAATGTTTTACGCCATGTTTGAGCGCGGGCAAAAAGCAAACGGGGCAAGCCTGATCCGTTGCGACCAATTTCCTGCCGCATCCGAATCCATCAATACCTTGATGCCGAAACTGATTGAAGCCGCGTCCAATCATCCCGAGCTGAAAAACCGCTGGTACGCCGTCGAATTTTTGTCCACTTTAAGCGGCGAAATGCTGGTTACCATGATTTACCACAAGAAGCTGAACGACGCATGGCAACAAGCCGCGCAAGAGCTGGCGCACAATTTGGGCATCCACATCATCGGCCGCAGCCGCGGACAAAAAATCGTATTAAGCCAAGATTTTGTGACCGAAGCGTTGGAAGTCAACGGCAAAACCTTCCGCTATCGTCAAATCGAGGGCAGCTTTACCCAACCCAATGCCCAAGTATGCCAAAAAATGCTGACTTGGGCGTGTGATGCTGCGCAAAACTTAGGCAAAGACATGCTTGAGTTGTACTGCGGCAACGGCAATTTCACCCTGCCGCTTTCGCAACATTTCAATCAAGTGTTGGCGACCGAAGTATCTAAAACCTCCGTCAACGCCGCCCAATGGAATATTGAAGCCAACCAAATTATCAACCTCAAAATCGCCCGCCTGTCTGCGGAAGAGTTTACCGAGGCCTACACGCAAAACCGTGAATTCCGCCGCCTGCAAGAACAAGGCGTCGACTTGAAAAACTATGATTTTTCAACCATTTTCGTTGATCCTCCACGCGCTGGTGTTGATGATGAGACGCTCAAATTAGTTGCCCAATTCGACAACGTCCTCTATATTTCCTGCAATCCTGAGACCCTGCGCACCAACCTCGACACGCTCTGTCAAACCCATACCATCGAACGCGCCGCCCTGTTCGACCAATTCCCATTTACCCACCATATCGAAAGCGGCGTTTGGTTGAAGAAGAAAAAATAAAACCATACAAAAAGGCCGTCTGAATGTTCAGACGGCCTTTAATTAACGGCATATTAAGTGATTTTCAAATCAATCCGCTTCCAAAACCACTTTCATGGCTTGGTTTTCAGCAGCGTGTTTGAATACATCGTAAGCTTTTTCCAATTCGCTGAATTTGAAATGGTGGGTCATCATTTTGGTGTAATCCACTGAGCTGCTGGAAATGGCTTTCATCAGCATTTCGGTGGTATTGGCGTTAACCAGGCCGGTAGTGATGGCAAGGTTTTTAATCCACAGTTTTTCCAGTTTGAAATCAACAGATTGGCCATGTACACCAACCACAGCGATATGACCGCCGGGTTTCACAATGTCTTGACACATATTCCAAGTCGCAGGGATACCGACCGCTTCAATGGCGCAATCTACGCCGTCTTCGCCAACAATGTCGGCAACTTGCTTGCTCACATCGCCGGAAGCAGGGCTGATGGTATGGGTTGCGCCCAATTCTTTCGCCAGTTTCAAGCGGTTTTCGTCCATATCGCAAACGATGATGGCGGCAGGGCTATACAGTTGCGCAGTCAGCAACGCAGACATACCGACAGGGCCGGCACCGGCGATGAATACGGTATCGCCAGGTTTCACATCGCCATATTGCACGCCGATTTCGTGGGCGGTCGGCAGGGCATCGCTCAACAGTAGGGCAACTTCTTCGTTGACGTTGTCAGGCAGCGGAACCAAGCTGTTGTCGGCATAAGGAGTACGGACGTATTCGGCCTGAGTACCGTCAATCATATAGCCCAAGATCCAACCGCCGTTGCGGCAGTGTGAATAAAGTTGGATTTTACAGTTGTCGCAAGTACAGCATTTGCTGACACATGAAATAATGACTTTATCACCGACTTTGATGTTTTTTACAGCATCGCCGACTTCTTCTACAATACCGATACCCTCATGACCGAGAATACGACCGTCGGCAACTTCAGGGTTTTTACCCTTCCAAATACCCAAGTCAGTACCGCAAATCGTGGTTTTAACGATTTTGACGACTGCATCGGTCGGATCGATAATTTGAGGGCGGGTTTTTTCTTCGAAACGAATGTCGTTTGCGCCATGATAAACCATTGCTTTCATGTGAATCTCCTTGAGCGGTTAATAAACTTTAACAATACAACGTAAATCCACGTTAACTATATTTATATACCCCTCCACCAGATAAGTCAATCCTGATTATTATTTCGTATGTTATAGTGTAACGCTATGTTTTAAAAATAAATAATTAAAAAGTAAATATTAATGAACACATCCACATCCTTCGCGCGACGACTCATCGATTGGCAACGGCTGCATGGCCGTCACAACTTGCCTTGGCAGGTCAAAGACCCTTATTTCGTCTGGCTTTCAGAAATCATGCTCCAACAAACGCAGGTTGCTACCGTATTGGACTACTATCCGCGTTTCTTAGCCAAATTCCCAACCATACAATCGCTTGCCGCCGCGCCGCAAGACGAGGTTTTATCCTTGTGGGCAGGCTTGGGCTATTACAGCCGCGCACGCAATCTGCACAAAGCATCGCAACAAGTCGTCGGACAATTCGGCGGTATCTTTCCATCCGAGCGCAAAGACTTGGAAACACTCTGCGGCGTAGGCAGAAGTACAGCCGCCGCCATTTCTGCCTTTGCTTTTAACCGACGAGAAACCATCTTGGACGGCAACGTCAAACGCGTTCTCTGCCGTGTTTTTGCCCAAGACGGCAATCCGCAAGACAAAAAATTTGAAAACTCGCTCTGGTCACTCGCCGAAAGCCTGCTGCCGTCTGAAAACACTGATATGCCTGCCTACACGCAAGGCTTGATGGATTTGGGCGCAACCGTCTGCAAACGAACAAAACCTTTGTGCCATCAATGCCCTATGGCAGACATCTGCGAAGCAAAAAAACAAAACCGCATTGACGAGCTACCCCGTAAAAAAACTGCTCCCGAAGTGCAAACCCTACCGCTTTATTGGCTGATTATCCATAACACTGACGGCGCATTATTGCTTGAAAAACGCCCTGCCAAAGGCATTTGGGGCGGTCTGTATTGCGTACCCTGTTTTGAAAAATTAGACGATTTGTATGCTTACGCAGAACGCTTCGGTATTATTTCAGACGGCCTTGAAGAACAAACCACATTTACCCACCGCCTGACCCACCGCTTATTGATGATTACCCCTTTTCAGACGCAACAAAGGCCGTCTGAACATCTTTCAGACGGCCTTTGGGTATCATTGGAACATTTAGCAGATTATGGTTTGCCCAAGCCTTTAATCAAATATTTGGCTAAAGGCTAAACCGCCCTATTCCACAATCTCTTTAAATACAACTTCTTTTCCGCCGCGAATCAGCACGGCAAACCCGTCGCCAATCTGCCAACGCGAGCTTGGATTGGCGTACTCGACACCCTGACTGCGCAAGCGGACTTGCACCAGTTTCTCAACTGTATTGCCTTCACGCAGCTCAACCATCATCGGGCTGTGGCTGTTGATATAAATTGCAGTAATCGTCCGACCTTGTACGGATTGATAACGGACAGAATACGTCTGCGCCTGTGCAATGACCGGTAACGGCGCGTCTGGACGCACGGCCTTATACGAACCGCACGCAGCGCACAAACTCACACACAAAGCGCAGATGATTTTGTTCAACATAGGCATAGATTAGTAATGGTGATGCGGAATCTCGCCATCAAGACGGTAATAAGTGCCGCAATACGGGCATTCAATCTCACTGTTGGACTGAATCGGCAAGAACACGCGCGGATGGCCGTTCCATGTTTCATGATTAGGGCCGGAGCAATGCAGCGGCAAATCCTGCGGCTTGATGACTACAACGTTTTTTTCAGACTGTGTACTCATGGTTTGGTTCCTCACTATGTTTTCTTATCTTCCAATATTGTAAAGCAAAACGGCCGATAGGTTCAGACTGAAAACATTATATAATCACTTTTTTCAGACGGCCTTTAATGATTATGACTACCCTGCTCCGCCTTCAAGATTTCGATACTTCCGATTCCGCTTCATTTCTTTATACACTCAGCGCAGCCTATTTGGATCACACCGAACAGGCAGGTGATGAGGAAATGTCCGGCCTCAACGACGAACAGCATACATTAATCGCACTTTGTTATCTCGACAGCCAAATTCAAGAAGGCGGCTTCGTACAGCTTATCGCTTCAGGATACGGAGAATACATCTTTGGCAACCCGGTTGCCGACAGCCTGCGCCGCTGGCGCATCAAGCCGATACCGAAAATCTTAGACAAAGCCAAAGCCCTGTACGAAAAACACGGCGAAGCCATTGAAAAAATGGCAGACGAGCAAAGGGATTTCGACGAAATCCGCAAAGCTTTTCCTGATTTTGAAGAGCTTGACGGCGATTATTATGACGTTGCCGACGAAGACTTGGAAACTGCGGCAGCGTATGTTCAGGCAAATTGGGATAAATTTGCCAAACTGTCAGACTGAAACCATAAAACTTTGCCGGTTCGAATCATCTGTTCAAACCGGCAAAATTATAAGTACATCAAATTAACGTTTGTTTTTCTGATAAATCGGCATTACTTCAGGCAACATTTTGCGGATTGCATTGATACGCGCCTGATTGGTCGGGTGGGTCGACAAAATAGACAATGAGCTGCCGCCATGTACTTTGTTCATTTTTTCCCACACGCTTACCGCAGCCTCAGGGTTGTAGCCTGCTTCAGCCATCAAACGCACACCGCCGGCATCCGCTTCGCTTTCCTGATGGCGTGAGAACGGTTTGGTTGCCAACAAATCTGCTCCCAAGCCAACCAAATCACCATCTACACCGGTTGAGCTGGCCAAAATCGAACCACCCAAGCCGGTCAATACTTGCCCGCCCAAAGCTTTTTTACTGTGCTCCAACAGAGCATGGGTCATTTCATGGCCGACAACGGCGGCAATTTCAGCATCCGTCAGCTTCAATTTTTCTACTATGCCGGTGTACACGGCCATTTTACCTCCCGGCATTGCCCATGCATTCATTTCATCACTGCGGATAACGTTCATCTGCCAATTGAAAGGCACACCGGTTTTGTTAGCGCGCTCAGCATGAGGACGCAGACGTGCAAACACACGTTGAACACGTTGAGCAGTTGGAGAGGAAACATCCAAAGCTTTTTGACCACGCGCTTTTTGAATGACTTGTGAATAACTTTTAGCCGCGTCTTCATTTAAAGTCGCAGTATCGTAGCCAACCATATCCGCTACAGAAGTACAGCCGGTCAACGCCAAAATCACGCCCATGCCGGCCCAATATTTTTTATTCCATTTTTTCAACATGTTTTCTCTCTGTGTTTTTAAGTTAATGTAACGACATTGTACCCAAATTTAATACACTTTACACAAAAGGCCGTCTGAACGGTTTCAGACGGCCTTTAAGCGTAATATTTAAGAACGGCGCTGCAGCATCCAAGACTCAATCTTACGCGCATCGTTCACGCGGGTTGTGGAAGACGGAGAGTTGAGCAACACAATGGTAATCGGCTGATTCTGCACATTGGCCTTAACCACCATAGAACGTCCTGCTTCACGAATATAGCCTGTTTTCTGCAATTCAATATTCCAGCTGCCCTCACGCACCAAGGCATTGGAGTTTTTGTAGTTTTGACGACCGTTTGCCGTCCAAACCGAGCCGTAATTTGAAGTCGAATTTTTACGGATCAGCGGATATTTGCTGGCTGCCGCAACCATGCGGTTCAAATCACGCGCAGTTGAAACGTTTTGGAAATTCAAACCGGTAGGCTCATAGAAACGGCTGCTGGTCATACCCAGGCTTTGCGCTTTGGCATTCATTGCCGCAACAAACGCGCTCATACCGCCCGGATAAGTACGGCCCAATGCATGAGTGGCACGGTTCTCACTGCTCATCAGGCTCAAATGCAACAATTCGCCGCGTGTCAGCGTCGTGCCGATGCTCAAGCGGCTGCCCGTACCTTTCAGACGGTCGATTTCAGCCTCGGTAATCGTGATCGGCTCGTTCATATCCAGATGCGCATCCAAAACCACCATCGCACTCATCAATTTGGAAATAGAAGCAATCGGCATGACACGATCAGGGTTTTTCTGATACAGCACTTCACCGGTTTTATTATTGAAAATCAAAGCAGATTGCGAAGAAAGCAGAGGACCGGCCAAAGCGGCTTGAGCTTCGACTTGGTCGGCATGACTCAACGCAAAAGCTTCCATCGGGTCATTTTGCACTGGGAAATTTTGCTCCAAAAATTGTCCCAATACATCCATATCATCGGCAACGGCAGGCGCGGAAGCAAAAGCCAATGCCACACCTGTCCATACCATTCCTAAAGTTTTATAGAATTTCATATCTGCCAATTCAAAAAAATACATTTAATTCAACATTCTGTTAAATTTTTCGCTAATTGTAAAGCGAGTTGAGAAAACTTTGCGTTTGTTTGCGAGATATTCAAATCCAGCGCCCTCATCTGTTTCTTAGACGATACGGCGCAATGCCTGCTCTGATTTGAAAAAACACAAGATAGTCATTATACTTAGGCTCCCTTGTCAGAGGCATTCCCTCAATCCGGCAATACGCCCGAAATATCTGTTCCCCCTTTACAACACAGCCTCCATACAACCATACGAAGAAATTATTATGTCTGAAGAAAAACGCACCTGTTCATTTTGCGGGAAGTCCGAAAACGACGTTAAAAATCTGATCGAAGGCGAACACGCCTTCATCTGCAACGAATGTGTAGAAACTTGCGGCATGATGCTGCAAGACAACGAATCCGGCGAAATTGAAAACGAGCTTGCCAAAGCAAAAGAAGAAAACACCGAGAAAAAACTGCCTACCCCGGCCGAAATCGTTGCCAACCTCAACGACCACGTTATCGGTCAGGAACACGCAAAAAAAGCGTTGGCAGTATCGGTTTACAACCACTACAAACGCCTGCGCCATCCAAAAGCGGAGGGCAAAGTCGAGTTGTCCAAATCCAATATCCTGCTCATCGGCCCTACCGGCTCAGGTAAAACCCTGTTGGCGCAATCTTTGGCGCGCAAACTGGATGTACCTTTTGTCATGGCGGATGCCACAACTTTGACCGAAGCCGGTTATGTCGGTGAAGATGTCGAACAAATCATCACCAAACTTTTGGGCAAATGTGATTTTGACGTTGAAAAAGCCCAGCGTGGCATCGTTTATATCGATGAAATCGATAAAATTTCACGCAAAAGCGACAATCCGTCGATCACGCGCGACGTATCCGGCGAAGGCGTGCAACAAGCCCTGCTGAAACTGATTGAAGGCACGGTAGCCAGCGTTCCCCCTCAAGGCGGCCGCAAACATCCGAACCAAGAATTCATCAACGTTGATACCACCAACATCCTCTTTATTTGTGGTGGCGCATTTGCCGGCTTGGAAAAAGTCATCCGTCAACGTACTGAAAAAGGCGGTATCGGCTTTGGTGCGGCGGTGCACAGTAAAGATGAAAACGCCGATATTTCAGCTCTGTTTGAGACAGTCGAGCCTGAAGATTTGATTAAATTCGGTTTAATTCCCGAGCTTATCGGCCGTCTGCCCGTGATTGCTACATTGGCAGAATTGGACGAAGATGCTTTAGTCAACATTTTGACCGAGCCGAAAAATGCCTTGGTCAAACAATATCAAACCTTGTTTGAAATGGAAGATGTCGGCCTTGAGTTTGAAGAAGATGCTTTGCGCAGCATCGCCAAACTAGCAATGGAACGCAAAACAGGTGCGCGCGGCCTGCGCTCTATCGTCGAACGTTGCCTCTTAGACACCATGTACACTCTACCAGATTTGAAAGACGTAGCAAAAGTCGTCATCAATAAAGAGGTCGTGGAAAAAGGCGAACAGCCAAAACTTTTCCGTGAAGACGGCAGCGAATATAAGCAATAAGGTTTATTCTCCGAAAAAGACGTGTACCCGTTACACGTCTTTTTTATTTTCTTAATAAAACCAAAACCATATTTCCTAATAATGCCCTTATACATAAAAAAACAAAGGCCGTCTGAAACATATTCAGACGGCCTTTGTTTTCAAGTTGCTCTAAGTCTGTCTTCATCCGGAGTATTGATGAGAGTGACTTCCTTGAATTTTATGAAGCTTATTTTTTTGCTTTTTTAGCAGCTTTTTTTGCAGGAGCGGCTTTAGCAGCAGGCTCGGATGCGGCAGCTTCAGGAGTAACAGCCTCAGGCGCTGCTACAGGTTCAGAGGCAGCAGGCTCGGAAGCAGCTGATTCAGCGGTACGTTGATAGCCTTTGTCTTTCATGCAGGCGTCAAACACAGCGCGGTCAGCATTTTCACCAGATGCCTGTTGGCATTGGGTCATTGCTTCTTCAACAGTGACGCGTGGCGCTGCCGCTTCTTCAGCAGGTTTGGAAGAAGAACAAGCTGCCAACATCAGGCTACCGGTTGCAAGAGCGATCAATAAAGTTTTCATAATTGTATATTCCTAAATTTTGATTTTATGGTTTACCGTTAAACGGGAGATACAGGCTACAAAACAAGCTCTGCACCTCAATATTGAGTACGTGAGTACAATTTAGTTTCATTTCAGCCTGTAAGTTTTTGATAAATTAATTCTATTGACGTTAAGACAAATGCTTAATCCTCAATAAACTCAAAACCTTGCAGGCCAGTAAATTTTTCTGTTTTTGAACTGTAAAAATATCAAAACTTGGTCAATTCTAGCCGCAACCATCATTTGGGGAGTCCATCTTTTTATGGCATAATGGGCTACTTGACGGATTATTCCGCTCCCCATTTTTTTCAAACCGCAGAATCAAAATCATACTGCGGTTTATCCATTTCAGAATCAGATTTTTCAGACGGCCTCACCATTCAAAAAGCCGTCTGAACAGAAAGCCACCATCATGAATCCTTTCTCTTCACTCGGTTTAGGCAGCGAATTAGTCTCTGCCCTGACCGATCAAGGGTATGAAAACCCGACGCCTATCCAAGCCGCAGCGATTCCTAAAGCCTTGGCAGGACACGATCTTTTGGCCGCAGCACAAACCGGCACAGGTAAAACCGCCGCCTTTATGCTGCCCAGCCTCGAACGCCTGAAACGCTACGCCACATCCAGCACCTCCCCTGCCATGCACCCTGTCCGCATGTTGGTATTAACCCCTACCCGCGAACTGGCCGATCAAATCGATCAAAACGTGCAGGCATACATTAAAAATCTTCCTTTGCGCCATACCGTCCTCTTCGGCGGCGTCAATATGGACAAACAAACTGCCGACTTGCGCGCTGGTTGTGAAATCGTTGTCGCTACGGTTGGCCGACTGCTCGACCACGTCAAACAAAAAAACATTAATTTAAACAAAGTTGAAATCGTCGTACTCGATGAAGCCGACCGTATGCTTGATATGGGTTTCATCGACGATATCCGCAAAATCATGCAGATGTTGCCCAAACAGCGACAAACCCTGCTCTTTTCCGCCACTTTCTCACCGCCTATCCGCAAACTTGCGCAAGATTTTATGCACACGCCCGAAATGGTTGAAGTGGCTGCGCAAAATACCACCAACGCCAATGTCGAGCAACACATCATCGCCGTTGATGCACTCAAAAAGCGCAACCTGCTCGAACGTCTGATTGTTGATTTGCATATGAATCAAGTCATTGTATTCTGCAAAACCAAACAAAGCGTCGATCAAGTTACCCGCGACCTCGTCCGCCGCAACATTGCCGCTCAATCCATCCACGGCGACAAATCCCAACAAAGCCGACTGGAAACCCTCAACGCCTTTAAAGAAGGCACATTACGCGTTTTGGTTGCCACCGATGTTGCTGCGCGCGGTTTGGATATTGCCGAGTTGCCTTTTGTCATCAACTACGAGCTGCCAACCCAACCTGAAGACTACGTCCACCGCATCGGACGCACCGGCCGGGCCGGTGCCGACGGCGTTGCCATTTCCTTGATGGATAAAACCGAACAGAAAATGTTTGAATCCATTAAAGAGCTGACCGGCAGCGATTTGAATGTGGAACGCATCGAAGGCTTTGAGCCGTATTGGTGGGGCAACGACAATCAAGATGAAGCTGAAGCACAACCGGTTCAGCACAACGACAGCCGCTCTCGCCGCGAAGATAGAAACAAACGCAACGAATACGCGAATAAATCAGATAAAAGCTCAAAAAAAGCAGAAGAGAAAAACGATCCGGGTATTGTCTGCGGCAAAATTGCCGGCAGAACACGCCGCAGCCGTCACGAGCGTCAGCCTTGCGCCCTGCTCCAACCTGGTTTTGGCGTAAAGTAAACAACGCTGATTAATCGGTTTTCTGATTATTTATCCTAAGCAAAGGCCGTCTGAAACTTATCTTTCAGACGGCCTTTTATTAAACTAAAAATAAAAAGGACGTGATGAACACGCCCTTTATTTTTCCGTTTCAGACGGCCTTTATTATTTAAGGCCGTCTGAAAATCGGTTTACCTTGCTATATTAAACATTCACTTTCTCGGCTACTTCGTTGTAGCTGTCGATTTCATTGAAGTTCATGTAGCGGTAGATTTGGTCGCCCTGCTCGTTAATGATGCCGATATTGGCTTGGTATTCTTCAACAGTCGGGATTTTACCCAGTTTGGAGCAGATTGCCGCCAACTCAGCCGAGCCGAGGTAAACAAAGGTGTTTTTACCCAAGCGGTTCGGGAAGTTACGGGTAGAAGTGGACATTACAGTCGCACCTTCGTGTACTTGCGCTTGGTTACCCATACACAATGAGCAACCCGGCATTTCCATACGCGCGCCTGCACGGCCGAGTACACCGTAGTGACCTTCGTCAGACAACTCTTTCGCATCCATTTTGGTCGGCGGTGCCATCCACAGACGTACCGGGATGTCGCTCTTGCCTTCCAAGAGTTTGGAGGCGGCGCGGAAGTGGCCGATGTTGGTCATACAAGAACCGATGAACACTTCGTCGATTTTGGTGCCGGAGCGTTCAGACATGAAGCACACGTCGTCAGGGTCGTTCGGGCAAGCAATAATCGGCTCTTTAATGTCGTCCATGTTGATTTCAATCACGGCGGCGTATTCGGCATCTTTATCCGCTTCGAGCAATTCAGGATTTGCCAACCATGCTTCCATGGCTTTGATACGGCGTTCCAAAGTGCGTGAATCTTGATAGCCGTCGGCAATCATGTTTTTCATCAACACAATATTGGATTTCATGTACTCGATAATCGGCTCTTTGTTGAGCTTCACGGTACAGCCAGCAGCAGAGCGTTCGGCAGACGCGTCAGTCAATTCAAAGGCTTGTTCCACTTTCAAATCAGGCAGGCCTTCGATTTCGAGGATGCGGCCGGAGAAGATGTTTTTCTTACCGGCTTTGGCAACAGTCAGCAAACCTTGTTTAATCGCGTACAACGGAATTGCATTTACCAAGTCACGCAGGGTGACGCCCGGTTGCAGTTTGCCGCTGAAGCGTACCAATACAGACTCAGGCATATCAAGCGGCATTACGCCCGTGGCTGCTGCGAAAGCAACCAAGCCCGAACCTGCAGGGAAAGAAATACCGATAGGGAAACGGGTGTGGCTATCGCCGCCTGTACCGACTGTATCAGGCAACAGCAGACGGTTGAGCCATGAGTGAATCACGCCATCACCCGGACGCAGGGATACACCGCCACGGGTAGAGATGAAAGCAGGCAATTCTTTATGAGTTCTCACATCGACAGGTTTTGGATAAGCCGCGGTGTGACAGAAAGACTGCATCACCATATCTGCTGAGAAGCCCAAGCAAGCCAGGTCTTTCAATTCGTCGCGAGTCATCGGGCCGGTAGTATCTTGCGAGCCGACAGTAGTCATGCGTGGTTCGCAGTAAGTACCCGGACGCACGCCTTTGCCTTCCGGCAAACCGCAGGCGCGACCAACCATTTTTTGAGCCAATGTGAAACCGGCTTTGCTTTCAGCTGGCGCTTGAGGCAGACGGAACTCGGTAGAAGCAGGCAATTTCAGTGCTTCGCGCGCTTTGGCAGTCAAACCGCGACCGATAATCAGGTTAATACGGCCACCGGCTTGCACTTCGTCCAGCAATACTTGTGATTTCAATTCAAACTCGGCAACAATCTCGCCGTTTTTCACGATTTTGCCTTCATAAGGCAGGATATCGACGACATCGCCCATTTTCAGAGCAGATACATCGACTTCAATCGGCAATGCGCCGGAGTCTTCTTGAGTATTGAAGAAAATAGGAGCAATTTTGCCACCCAAGCACACACCGCCGAAACGCTTATTCGGTACGAACGGAATATCTTCGCCTGTATGCCAAATCACGGAGTTGGTAGCAGATTTACGTGAAGAACCGGTACCGACCACGTCGCCAACGTAAGCAACCGGATGGCCTTTGGCTTTGAGTTCTTCCAACAATTTAATCGGACCGACTTCGCCCGGTTTGTCAGGATTGATGCCGTCGCGCGGGTTTTTCAACATAGCCAGCGCGTGCAGAGGGATATCAGGACGGCTCCATGCATCAGGTGCAGGAGAGAGGTCGTCTGTATTGGTTTCACCGTCGACTTTGAAGACGGTAACAGTGATTTTTTCTGGAACTTTGGCACGAGAAGTGAACCATTCGGCATCTGCCCAAGATTGCAATACTTCTTGCGCGTATTTGTTGCCTTTTTCGGCTTTTTCTTGAACATCGTGGAAAGAGTCAAACATCAACAGAGTGTGTTTCAGACCATTTGCAGCGATAGGCGCAAGTTTGTCGTTGTCCAAGAGTTCGATGAGTGCATGAATGTTGTAACCGCCAAGCATAGTACCCAACAGCTCGGTAGCATACTCAGGGGAAATCAGCGGACTGGATGCGCTGCCTTCGGCAACGGCAGCCAAAAATGAGGCTTTAACTTTGGCGGCATCGTCCACACCGGGTGGTACGCGGTGAGCCAACAGCTCAACCAAGAACTCACCTTCACCGGCAGGTGGATTTTTCAGCAGCTCAACCAAATCAGCAGTCTGCTGAGCAGTCAGAGGAAGGGCGGGAATACCAAGGGCGGCGCGCTCGGCGGCGGCTTTACGATAGGCTTCTAACATCTCTTTGTTCCTTTTTCTGTTTTTTCTTCTGGACAATTGCAAATGATTTGCAATTAAGGATTGTAAACAATCCTTTTAAGTATCATAGACCAGTTTTCAAAAAATGGGAACAGTTATGTTACTAAGTGTAATAAATTTAAACTATTTTATTTAATGTGTTAATAGTCTAATTATCTAAAGCTGCCCTATTCTAGGCGTTTTAGCCAAACAGACGGGAAACTTCGGCTGATTTTTTACGGTACGGCAATATGATTTCAACGCGGAACAGGCCGTCTGATTGGATATATCTGATTTTCGCGTCGGTGTCATACATCAAAGTCAGGCGCTCTTTCAGATTGCGCAAGGCCATAGAATTACCTTTATGCGGCTTGGTATTTTCGTTGGGTTCCGTTCCGCACGGATTTTCGATACTGATGAAAATAGATGATTTTTCCAATTTTGTTAATACCGTAATTATCCCTGGACGGTGGATAGATTCGACACCATGGAATACGGCATTTTCCAAAAGCGGTTGCAACAACAGATGCGGTGTTTCCGCATCATCAGGCGCATGGTGCTGCCACATGACCTGTACGCGCATATGTCCCATGCGGATTTGCTCGATGGCAATATATTCCTGCGCCCACTCGATTTCCTGTCCTAAGGTACTGTTTTGACTACCGTCGCGCAGTTGTGCGCGGAACAAGTTGGCCAAATTTTCCAGCAAAGTCTCCGCGTCATACGGACGCAGACGGATTAAGCTGATGGCGGCATTCAAGCTGTTAAACAAGAAATGCGGACGGATACGCGCTGTCAACGCGCTCAGTCTGGCTTCGGAAATGGAAGGCGCAAGGCTATTGCGACGGGCTGCTTCGATGTACATGAAACTGAAACAAAAAAAGGTCAGCAAGAAGAAGTGTTGAATCAGCAGCCAAATTTCCGTCTTCAAAATCACTAGATCGACAAACAAGAAAATCAGCAGGTTGGAGACGTAGGAAACCACAACGCTGTACTGCGAGCGAAGCAGGGAAGGCGCAAATGCCTGTAAGAAATAGACCTTGAGTAAAATTAAGAGGATGACGGGGCAAGCCCATGAAAAATGTTGGAAAATCTGTTCCGGATAAGGCACACCCGATACCGTCATCAACGGAAAGATAAACAAACTGATTAATAAAACAATAAGCAGGCGCACCAAAGTTGCGGAATTGCGCAAATCCGGCACTGCGAAATTCTGGTTTATTTGACGTATAATAGACATGATTTCAACCGTTTTCTTTCATAATGTATAGACGGGTCTGCTATATTGAAGACGTAGACCCTGTTTTTTATTTATATTTTAAGGATGCTGATATGAGCAAGGACAAAACCTGGTCAGGCCGTTTTAACGAACCTGTTTCCGAGCTGGTCAAAAAATATACCGGCTCGATTGATTTTGACAAACGGCTGGCAGAATGGGACATCCAAGGCTCGCTGGCACACGCGCAAATGCTGACACAGTCGGGCGTTTTGAGCGAAGACGACCTCTTTGCCATCCGTCAGGGCATGGCCGAGATTATAGCAGAAATCAAGGAAGGAACGATTTCCTGGTCGCTGGATTTGGAAGATGTCCACATGAACATCGAACGCCGCCTCACCGACAAAATCGGCGATGCCGGCAAACGCCTGCACACCGGCCGCAGCCGCAACGACCAAGTCGCTACCGACATCCGCCTGTGGCTGCGCGACCAGATTACCGTCATTCAAGACCTGATTCAAAACCTTCAGACGGCCTTGGTTGATTTGGCGGAACAAAACGCCGAAACCGTCATGCCCGGCTTTACCCACCTGCAAGTTGCCCAGCCGGTCAGCTTCGGGCATCACATGCTCGCCTACGTTGAAATGCTCGGCCGCGATTTCGAGCGCATGGTCGACTGCCGCAAACGCGTCAACCGTATGCCGCTCGGCGCCGCAGCCCTTGCCGGTACCACCTACCCGATTCAACGCGAAATTACCGCCGAGCTGCTGGGATTTGAGCAAATCTGCCAAAACTCACTCGATGCCGTATCTGACCGCGATTTTGCCATTGAGTTCACGGCCGCCGCTTCTCTGATTATGGTCCACCTGAGCCGCCTTTCCGAAGAATTGATTTTGTGGATGAGCCCGCGTTTCGGCTTTATCGACATTGCCGACCGTTTCTGCACCGGCTCGTCCATCATGCCGCAAAAGAAAAACCCCGACGTACCCGAACTCGTGCGCGGTAAATCCGGTCGCGTGATTGGCCACCTGATCGGCCTGGTTACCCTGATGAAATCTCAACCTTTGGCATATAACAAAGATAATCAGGAAGACAAAGAGCCTTTGTTTGATACTGCCGATACGCTTATCGACACCCTGCGCATTTACGCCGACATGATGCGCGGCGTAACCGTCAAACCCGACAACATGCGCGCCGCCGTAATGCAGGGTTTTGCAACTGCTACCGATTTGGCGGATTACTTGGTGAAAAAAGGCATGCCTTTCCGCGACAGCCACGAAGTTGTTGCCCAAGCCGTGCGCCATGCCGATGAAGCTGGCGTTGATTTGAGCGAATTGCCGCTTGAAGTCTTGCAAGGTTTCAGCGGTTTGATTACCAACGACGTTTACAGCGTGCTAACACCCGAAGGCAGCTTAAACGCGCGCAACCACTTGGGCGGCACCGCGCCTGAACAAGTCCGTTTCCAAATTAAACGCTGGCGTGAATTGTTGGCTTAAACCCATCTAAATACATAATAAAAGGCCGTCTGAAAATTTTCAGACGGCCTTTTGATTACCCGTGTTACACTCAACCGCACAATAAAAACAGATAAACCTAAACTTACCTTCAAACGAGAAAACACGCCTCCTGACTTTGCCGCCATCTTCAAACAAAAGGAGCAAGGATGAAAAACATTGTCTTAAAATTGGTTATGATCTGCCTATGCTGCGGATGCTATGCCGTATTCGTTGCCTGGGAAAATGGCGGATTCAGCCAGCTCCATGATTTTCAAGCAATAGAGAGCAACGGCATGAGCGTATACCTTCATCAAATCTCCGCCGCCACCATGCAGGCTGAAAAAAACGAGCTGTCGATTTTGCAAAACAACCAAAACAGCTTAGCCTCTTGCGTCGGCATTGAATCTTTATGCGAACACGCCAAGCCGGGCATCTGGGTTGAACATGCCAAATTCTTACAGCATAAGGACACGGGCAAATTATTGGTACTTTCGTTGGACTATTTAGAAAACAGTGACACCGCAAAAACCCTACACAACCGCTATTCTGCATCGCTCCTACCCCAAGCAGATAGAAAGGATGCGTGGCATTACGCCTGGCGTACATTTTTGAGCTCAATAATATTTCTAATGGTCGTCAATCTGACGCCAATGATTTTTGCCCTATTCGAAGAAAAGACAAGCGCAGCATAAAAACATGCCGTCTGAAAACATTTTCAGACGGCATGTTTCATTATTAAAGCTTAACGCGGATGAACCATATCGGCAGGAACGACCAATTCGTCAAACTCTTCGCCTGTCAACAAGCCCAATTCGATGGCGGTTTCGCGCAACGATTTGTCGTTTTTATAGGCGGTTTTGGCGACTTTGGCGGCGTTTTCGTAGCCGATTTTGCGGTTTAACGCAGTAACCAACATCAGAGAATGGTGCAAGAAATAATCGATTTTTTCCGGTACGGGTTCGATGCCGACGGCGCAGTTTTCGTTGAAGCTGTTGCACGCATCGCCCAACAGGCGGATGGATTGCAAGAGGTTGTAAGCGATAACGGGCATATAGACGTTCAGCTCGAAGTTGCCCGATGCGCCTGCCATGCCGATGGTGACGTCGTTGCCGAACACTTGGCAGCACACCATGGTCATTGCTTCGCATTGGGTCGGGTTGACTTTGCCCGGCATGATGGACGAACCCGGCTCGTTTTCGGGGATTTTGATTTCGCCCAAACCGCAGCGCGGGCCGCTTGCCAGCCAACGGATGTCGTTGGCGATTTTGTTCAGGCTTGCCGCCAGCGTTTTCAATGCGCCCGAAGCGGCAACGGCGGCATCGCGTCCGCCCAAGGCTTCAAATTTGTTCGGCGCGCTGACAAATGGCAGGCCGGACAGTTCGGCGAGTTTGGCGGCGGCTTTTTCGGCGTATTCGGGATGGCTGTTTAAGCCCGTGCCGACCGCCGTGCCGCCCAAAGCGAGTTCATACAAGTCTTTAAGCGCATCGTTCAGACGGCCTAAACCGTGATCGAGCTGGGAAACGTAGCCGGAAAATTCTTGTCCCAAAGTCAGCGGCGTCGCGTCCTGCAAATGGGTGCGGCCGATTTTGACGATAGGGGCGAATTCTTTGGCTTTTTTGTCCAATGTATCGCGCAGGGCTTTTACCGCCGGAATAAGGTGGCGGTTGATTTCAATCGCGGCGGCAACGTGGATGGCGGTCGGGAACGCATCGTTGGTCGATTGCGCGTGGTTCACATGGTCGTTGGGATGGACGGGCTGGTACGCTGCCAAACCCGTACCAGCGATTTCGTTGGCGCGGTTCGCCAGCACTTCGTTCATGTTCATATTGGACTGCGTGCCGGAGCCGGTCTGCCACACTACCAATGGGAACTGCCCGTCAAGCTTGCCGTTCAACACATCATCTGCCGCCTGCGTAATCAAATCTGCCTGTTCGGGCTTAATCCTGCCGAGGGAAACATTGGTGGCGGCTGCGGCTTTTTTTACCAGCGCCAAAGCATAAATCAACGGCTGCGGCAGGGTTTCGCCGCCGATTTTGAAATTGTTGCGGCTGCGCTGGGTCTGCGCGCCCCAATAGGCTTCGGACGGGACTTCGACATTGCCCATGGTGTCGTGTTCGGTACGGGTACTCATGCGTTTCTCCTATATTTAAACAGAAATAATAATGATTCTTAAATTTATTATACCCAGCAAAAGGCCGTCTGAAAAGAGAGGGGTTTTCAGACGGCCTTTTGCTTTATTACCCTGAAATATTAATAGTAGACAAAACCCGATTTCGGAGCAAATACAACCTGCGCCGCCACTCCCCTCTTCTAAAAATTCTCCTTCTTGCCGATTTGTATTTTGCGCTAGGTGTTTATCGACAATAAATACCTTATCGTTTCTTTACTTTGCTTCTCTCTAAGAGCATAATAAATAAAAATGATTATCAGGATATAGATCATGAAACAAAACCATTTGATTTGCTTGTTAATGAGCAGTTTTGCCGCCGCAAACGGCTTTGCCGAAACCTTGGCAGACCCAGACGAAATCCAGCCTGTCAAAACCTTCTCCCCTCCCAAACCGATTGCACCAACCGCCGCACAAGGCTATTTCCCCGAAAACCAATTCGACCGCACCGACCGCAGCGATCATTACTTTGTTACCGAAAACATAGACCAAGCCTTCCGTCCGCTGAAAGCAAACAGCGGCTTCTACGGCAAAAGTTTTTACAATTCCGTTACCGCGCAAGCGCGTGGAGCAAAAGTGTACGGCGTGGTCAACCTCAATCACACCAAGGCCAACGGCTATAAAGACGGCGACAGCAATCAGACCGATTGGAAATATAGCCGTTTTAATCAAGCTTTGGTACTCGGTTTCGTGCCGTCTGAAAATCAGGAATACCGCCTCACCTACCTACACGACGACATTAACAACGACCGCCAGCCGCAGTTCGTCAATGACGCATTGGATACCGAACGCCACATCGCCAAACTCAACGCGCGTTGGGGTAATGCCGATTTGAGCAATACGGTCAGCGCGGAAGCAGGCATCATCAAACTCAAACGCCGCGCCGACAATTACTCCCTGCGCCCAAACAACACGCCGCAGCAAGTGTTCGTAGAACTTGACCGCAAAGTGTACGACTTCTCACTCAAACACGATGCGGACTTTGGTAAATTCCACAACAACGTCGCCGTCAGCTACCGCAACGACAGCCAAAACGGCGAGCGCAACGCCCACACCGCCATGCGCGACTTCCTCAACGGCTACCGTTTCGCCGATGTACACATCGACCGCTGGCGCATTGCCGATACCCTGTCTTACAAGTTTGACGACCGACACAAACTGGGCTTGGGCTTAAGCTACGAAATCAACGAAGCGGACGTACGCAAAAATACGGCGCAGCCCGCCCATCCGATGAACCGCAACCTCGCCTTCGCCTCATCACAACAAATCTGGAAAACCCATTACGGCTACGACTTCGACGGCAAAGTGCGCCGTCATGCCTTCTCAGGCGAACTCAAATACGATTTCACGCCGTCTGAAACGCAAAAATACAGCGTTTCCCTTGCTCACTTAGAACGAATCGGCGACAACACCGAACGCTTCAACTCGCTTGCCGCCATCGTGCAAAACCGCATGAACGGCATGCTGATGAACCAAAACCCAGCCGCCGCCATCGCAGGCAATCCCCTGCTGAAAACCGAAAAACACAACCGCATCAAGCTCACCGCCGACAGCCGCAACGACTACTACAACGGCTACATGAACTCGCTCGCAGGCGCAGGCTGGAACGTAGGCGGCACGCTTGTGGCGGATAAAGTCAAAGACCTGATTATTTTTGACCGCGCCCACGGACAAAGCGGTACGGCCTCCAAAGGCGGCGGCATCATCACACGCAACGTGGATGCGCGATTGTTTACCGCTCAGGCCTACGCGCGTTACAACTTCAATCCGCACTGGGCGGCAGGCATCAAAGCAGCCTACAACTACGGACACAACGAAACCGACGGCAGACCGCTCTATCAAATCCGTCCGTTTGAAGCCGCAGTCCAAGCCGACTACAAAAATTATTTTGCCCACGGCAGCTACAACATCGGCGCCGCAACACGCTTTGTCGCCAAACAAACGCGCGGCGATTTTGACGCGGCAAGCGGTTTGGGCATAGACAAACGCGAAGCCGCCAAAGGCTTTACCGTTGCCGACCTTTACGCAGGCGTAAACATCAAAGACAAATACGGCTTACGCTTAGGCGTGAACAACGTGTTCAACAAAAAATACGCCGAATACATCAGCGGCGACCACGTCCTCGCCCTGTCGCCCAGTGTCGTGTATGCACCGGGCAGGACATATTGGTTGAGTTTGCATGCGGCATTTTAAAATCAGGCCGTCTGAAAGAATACCTGCATTGGCTTATTAAGAATTAGGAGATAAAAAATGGAACTGAAAAGACGCGATTTCTTAAAAATGACCGCCGCGCTGGCAGCCGCAGGCGTTTCGCCTTCATTGTTGGCAGCCGGTAAAGAGCAATTTACCGTGTACGGCGCACCGGCGATGCCCAGCGTTACCATTGCCGTAGCGGCGTTGCAAGGCAAGCTGGCGAAACAGGCGGATGTATCGCTGAAAATCTGGCGTTCGCCCGACCAACTGCGTGCAGGCGTAGCAAGCGGACAATTTAAAGTGATGATGAGTCCGAGCAATGTCGGCGTAAACCTGCGCAACCAAGGGCAGAAAGTCGGCATGGTCAATATTTTGACCAACGGCATCACGCAGCTGATGTGCAAAGGCAGCGCGATTACCTCGCCGCAGGATTTGGTCGGCAAAAAAATCCTTGTGCCGTTTAAAAACGACATGCCCGACATCGTGCTGCAAGCCTTGTTGAAAAAACTGAAAATCGACGCACACAAAGTCGGCATCACTTACACCGCCACGCCGCCCGAAGCAGTCGGACTGTTTTTGAGCAAGGACTACCACGCCGCCATCCTGCCTGAACCGATGGCAACCGCCAGCCTACTTAAAGGCAAAACCATGGGCGTAAACGTCGTGCGCGGCTTTGATTTAGTGAAAGCATGGGGACAGGCGTTTGACACCAAACCGCTGATTCCGATGGCGGGCATCATCGCCAACGAAGAATATTTCCACGCACACAAAGCGCAGTTCGACATCTTCCATCAGGATTTGAAAAACGCGCTCAACTGGATACTTGCCAACCGCCAAAGCGCGGCGAAAATCGGCAAAAACTACCTCCCCGCCCCCGAACCCGCCCTAGTCATGGGCTTGGACGGCGCGCGGCTGACGGTAACCAAAGGCAGCGAAGTGAAGAACGAGATTTTAAAGTTTTACGAAATCCTGATGCAGTTCAACCCGAAACTCTTGGGTGGCAAGCTGCCAGATAATGGGTTCTTCTTGGCTTAAAAGGAGAAGAGGCCGTCTGAAAATAGTGGAATAGCCATAAATATCTGATTTGTCATTTTCAGATGGCCTGTCAGATAATAATTAGAACAGTACACAAAAAGCCGTCATTCCCGCATAGGCGGGAATGACGATCGGTGGTAACCGTGGATTGGGTTGTTAAAACCCAATAAAACCGTCGGATTGCCTGAAAAATTGGGTTATGAGCCAATCTACGCTTGCTGATTTATCATGTTTCAGACGATCTATTAGAGGATTATCTGCCATTGATGTTGAGTAGAAATCCCCATAATCTTTGGACTACCTAAAAAGTTGAGTCATAATCTAGCCTATGTTTGCAGGAAAGCCTGATTTTTGATGAAGATTTATCAGACGGAGTTGCTGGGGAAAAGGGATAGATTGGTAAGTTATGTGACGAGGTTATTTGAGTAATTGTTTAATATTAAGGGAGTATTTTTATGTGTATTCAAAATATATTGAGAGAAAGACAAATTCAATATTTATGTCATTTCACAAGATTAGAAAATCTTGAGTCAATTTTAACTCATGGATTAATTCCTAGAGCTGATTTATATAATAAGGAATTTAACGATAAGCATAATTTATCTATTCATGGCATTTTTAATGATGAGCATCGCTTTGATGGAAAACCAGAAGCGATTTGTCTGTCTATTTCATTTCCCAATAGTAGTATGTTTTATAGATTACGTCGTGCAGATAACCGCACTAAATGGGCTGTAATTGTGTTAAGTGCTGATGTTTTAATAGATAAAAATTGTGCTTTTTATCCGACTAATGCTGCAAATAATTGTGTTCGTCATTTACCTACTGCAAACTTTCAAGGAGTTGATGCTTTGAATGCTTTATTTGAGGGAGCTGATGAAGAGCGTGAATATCTTTTACCCAAAGATCCAACAGATGTGCAGGCAGAAGTTCTCGTCTTTGATAAAATTGAGCAGAGGTATATCGTTAGTTGTGTATTTGATTCAGATGATTTAAAAAATGAATTCATGAATAAATTTCCAAATTATAAATTTAAATCCAATCAAAATAGATGGGGCGTATTTAATGATAGATTTTACGCACGAAAAAACGGTTTTAAGGATTATTAAATATGGCAATTCGTCCGATTTTTATTCCAAAATTTGAAGGCAATTTTTTAGTAAAAACCCAAAATATAGACTTTGAATGGTTTCCAGGTCTTTCAGTTTCACAAAAACAAAAGTCCATAGATTCACTACATTTGGAAGCTAAAAAACTTGAAGATGTAGAAAAAGTTTTAGAAATTTCAAGCAAATCTAAAAACGAATTAGGTGTTGCCTTAAGTGCTTTTAATCTGATGATTAAAAGTGCAAGAGGTAAACAAGTAAGTGTTGAGTGTGTCTTCCAAAGCAGCAAAGTTTTTGAGGGAGATATTCAATACTTAGATTTGCTTGAAGTGTCATCAAAAGAAGCAAAAAAAGACTCTAGACTCAAATCATCTGGAAGAGTAATAGCTTTTCGTACCTATGGAAAAAAAGATAAAGAATGGGGAACTGAACCTATTACAGCCTATTATGATTGGCTATATGTTAATGCTTTAAATCAGCATACAGAATTTCATGAAGAGCTTCTGGAATATTCAGCATTTAGTGATATTGAATTTAATCCTGAAAAATCGCTCAACTGTCAGGCATATTCAGTAGCATTATTCTGTGCTTTGTATAGAAGAGGAATTTTACAGGACATTCTCAAATCTCAAAAAGATTTCTTATCTATATATAAAGATTACAAAATTGATAACTCTTATACTTCAAGAAAGCAGTTAGGAATATTTTTATAAATCATTTATAGCTTGTACCGTTTTTCTGCAATCTTAGGTTGGCTTAGTCGCAGTCGTAACCCAACAAAATACCAAAATCCCAAACCAAGGTCGTCTGAAAAACACTATTACCGTTTCGTTGGATTGCGGCGTTCCATCTAACCCAATCAACCATTTTTCAGACGACCTACTGTCCCCAAACCATCCCTATCAACCAACACTCAAACCATGATTAAAACCGACAAAATCCGCAAACCGCAGCCTGCGCTGTTTTACATCATCGACTACCTTTGGAGCGGCTTTGCCGGTCTAGGCGTGGCGATGGTAGTGGTGGCGTTGTGGGCGTGGGGCAGTGCCGTGTTCGGCGAGTTTATGCTGCCTGCGCCGGTGGAGGTGTTTCAAAAATCTTTGGCTTTATTGAAACATTTTCAGGAAAACGAAATCGGGATTTCGCTGTGGCGGTCGGTGGTGGGGATTTCGGTTGCGCTGGTAGCGGGATTGGCGGCGGGACTGGTGGCGGGCAGTTTTAAGACGGCGATGGCATTGCTTAAACCTGTGATTACGACTTTGTTGGCGATGCCGCCGATTATTTGGGTGGTGATGGCTCTGTTTTGGTTCGGGTTCGGCAATCCGAGCGTGCTGTTTACCATCATTGTGTTGGTTGCGCCGCTGACGTTTGCGAGTGCGGCGGTCGGGATGGCGAGCGTGAACAAGCAGCATGAGGAATTGTTTGACGCTTATAAATTAGGCCGTCTGAAAAAAATCCGTTATCTGTATATCCCGCATCTGACGGGTTATGTGATTTCCAGCATCGGCGTGGCGGTGGCGATGGGGGTGAAGGTGGTGATTATGGCGGAACTCTTGGGCGCGAGCGAAGGCGTAGGCGCGCGGATTGCAGACGCGAGGGCGATGCTGGAGACTTCGACGGTGATGGCTTATGTGGTGTTGGTTATCGTGTTTGTGTCACTGTTTGAATACCTGATTACCAAACCTTTGGAAATTTTGTTTATGCCGTGGAGGAGATGATGCTCTGTCTTGAAAACGTGCGTTTTGAAATTCTCCGCGACCCCATCGTGCGCGATTTCAGTTTGAACCTGCAACATGGCGAAGTGAAAGCTTTGTTCGGGCCGAGCGGCTGTGGCAAGACGACGGTTTTGCGTTTGATTGCGGGCTTGGAAACGCCGAAATCGGGCACGATACGCAATACTTTCCGCAAAACGGGTTTTCTGTTTCAGGAAAACCGCCTGCCGGGAAACTTGACCGCGATGCAGAATATCGCTATTTTTATGGACAAACCCGATGAAGGCGAAATCATCGCGCTGGCGGCGAAAGTCGGGCTGACTGCGGGCGATTTGAACAAATATCCGACCGAATTGTCCGGCGGCATGGCGAAACGGGTAGCATTTTTGCGCCTGCTGCTGTGCGGCTGCGACCTTGCCTTGCTGGACGAGCCGTTCGTCGGTTTGGACCGCGATTTGCGCGATATTTTGGTCGCCATGCTGGTGGAAAAAATCGAGCGGCAGGGCATGGCGTGTATGCTGGTAACGCACGACCGCTTCGAAGCCGCACGCCTGAGCCATGAAATCATGCTGCTTTCCACTAAGGGCATGAACGTGCAAAACGTGATTACCCTGCCTACGCCGCTGTCCGAACGCGATTCGGCTTTTGAAGAAGCCGTGGTGGCAAGAGAGTTTCAGGGGATTCATTATTATGAGTGATAGGAATTTAAATTTCTGACAAACCTTGCGGTTCGTTGCCCTCTCCCTAACCCTCTCCCACGGGGAAAGGGGATCAGGTTTCTCAAAATCAGAGAGCCGTAGAATTGGGAATCAGATGTCAGGTAAACCTGAAAATGTTCAGGCTCGACAGCCCAATTCCCTCTCCCCGTGGGAGATGGCTAGGGAGAGGGTAAGCAAGCCGCAGGCTTGCCTCTTTAGCGAAAGATACGAATCTGTTATCCGAACGCGATTCGGTTTTTGAAAAAGCCGTGGTGCCAAGGGGGCAGGGGATTCATTATGAGGTGCTTTATGTTTTCGACTGTGATTACTGCTGCTGTTTTATATATTGCTACAGCAGTAGATTTGTGTTGGTAATACTATTAATATTTTTTGCTAGAGCAAATACTAGAAAAGAATATCGAGATATTTATATCGGACAATATTTAGGTTCTGTAATTTTAATATTAGTTAGTTTATTTCTAGCTTTTGTTTTGCATTATGTTCCGGAAAAATGGGTGTTGGGTTTATTAGGTTTAATACCGATTTACTTAGGTATTAAAGTTGCTATTTACGACGATTGTGAGGGCGAAAAAAGAGCTAAAAAAGAATTGGATGAAAAAGGGTTGTCAAAATTAGTCGGTATTGTTGCTTTGGTTACAGTTGCTAGTTGTGGTGCAGATAATATTGGACTTTTTGTTCCTTACTTTGTGACTTTAGATCTTGTCGACTTATTAGTTACTCTTCTTGTATTTTTAATATTGATTTTTGTTTTAGTATATACAGCACAAAGATTGGCTAATATTTCAGGTGTTGGTGAAATTGTAGAGAAGTTTAGTCGTTGGATAATGGCTGTTATTTATATTGGTTTAGGGTTATTTATTATTATTGAAAATAATACAATTCGAACAATAATATCAATAATATGAATGATACGGGCATTTGAGTATCTGACAAACCTTGCGGTTCGTTGCCCTCTCCCTAACCCTCTCCCACGGGGAGAGGGAATCAGGTTTCTGAAAATCAGAGGGCGCTCGACAGCCTAATCCCCTCTCCCCGTGGGAGAGGGCTAGGGAGAGGGCAAGCAAGCCGCAGGCTTGCCTCTTTGGCGAAAAATACAACCCTGTCCGCCCAATAAATCCATATCCGAAAGCATCTTCATGCAGAATCAAGCCAAGCCATGAATAAATTTTTCACCCACCCCATGCGGCCGTTTTTTGTCGGTGCGGCGGTACTTGCCATATTCGGCGCGTTGGTGTTTTTCATCAGCCCCGGTGCCGTCATTTTGCACCGCCAAATCTTCTTAGAACTCATGCTGCCTGCGGCATACGGCGGCTTCCTGACTGCAGCCATGCTCGAATGGACGGGTTATAAAGGCCGTCTGAAACCTGTCGCTACTTTGATGGCGGCATTACTGCTCGCCGCATCTGCCATACTGCCCTTTTCGCCACAAACTGCCTCGTTTTTCGTTGCCGCCTATTGGCTGGTATTGCTGCTGTTTTGCGCCTGGCTGATTTGGCTCGACCGCAACACCGACAACTTTGCCCTGCTGATGCTGCTTGCCGCGTTTACCATTTTTCAGACGGTCTATGCTGTCAGCGGCGATTTGAACTTACTGCGCGTGCAAGTACATCTGAACATGGCGGCAGTGATGTTTGTATCCGTGCGTGTCAGCATTCTTTTGGGCGCGGAAGCCCTTAAAGAATGCCGTCTGAAAGACCCCGTATTCATCCCCAACGTCGTCTATAAAAACATCGCCATTACTTTCCTGCTCTTGCACGCCGCCGCCGAACTTTGGCTGCCCGCGCAAACCGCCGGTTTTACCGCGCTTGCCGTCGGCTTCATCCTGCTCGCCAAGCTGAGTGAGCTTCACCATCACGAACTCCTGCGCAAACACTACGTCCGCACTTATTACCTGCTCCAACTCTTTGCCGCCGCAGGCTATCTGTGGACAGGCGCGGCGAAACTGCAAAATCTGCCCTCCTCCGCCCCATTACACCTGATTACCCTCGGCGGCATGATGGGGGGCGTGATGATGGTGTGGCTGACCGCCGGGCTGTGGCACAGCGGCTTTACCAAACTCGACTACCCCAAGCTCTGCCGCATTGCCGTCCCCATCCTCTTCGCCGCCGCCGTCTCGCGCGCTGTTTTAATGAACGTGAACCCGATATTCTTCATCACCATTCCTACGATTCTGACCATCGCCGTGTTCGTACTGTATCTTTTCACGTTTGTACCGATATTTCGGGAAAATGCGTTTACGGATGATCCGGAATAAAACAAAAGGCCGTCTGAAACTTTCAAACGGCCTTAGCTTTAAATAAATGCTTTATTTGTTGGCGTTCAAATAAAGATTAATTAGGCGTGTAGTGGAACTGTCGTGTTTTTGCACTTCGGTCTCGCCGGTCAATTCGGCAAGAATGGTTTTGGCCAGTTGTTTACCGAGTTCTACGCCCCATTGGTCAAAGCTGTTGATGCCCCAAATAATGCCTTGAACGAAAGTTTTGTGTTCGTACATGGCAATCAGGCTGCCCATATTGCGCGGGTTGATTTTGTCCATTAGGATGAGGTTGGTCGGGCGGTTGCCTGAGAAGGTTTTGTGCGGAACCAGCTCTTCGATACGCTCTGCTTCCATGCCTTGGGCTTGAAGCTCGGTGCGGACTTCGTCAGGCGTTTTGCCGCGCATAAAGGCTTCGGCTTGGGCAAAGACGTTCGCCAGCAGGATTTCGTGGTGACCGCGCAGGTTGCTGCGTTTTTCAAGGGAGGCGATGAGGTCAATCGGCGTGATGTGCGTACCTTGGTGCAGCAGTTGGAAGAAGGCGTGCTGGCCGTTGATGCCGGTTTCGCCCCAAATAATCGGCGAAGTTTCGTAACCGACCGGTTTACCGTCAAGGGTAACTTGTTTGCCGTTGCTCTCCATGTCGAGCTGCTGGATGAATTTGGGCAGGCGGTGAAGATGTTGGTCGTAAGGCGCGATAACATGGCTGCCGCCGCCGTAGTAATTGATGTACCAGATGCCGATGAGGGCGAGGATGACGGGCATGTTGCGCTCTAGCGGCGTGTTGATGAAGTGTTGGTCCATCAAGTGCGCGCCGTTGAGCATTTCGATGAAGTTTTCTTCGCCGAGATACAGCATAATCGGCAGGCCGATGGCCGACCACAGGCTGTATCGTCCGCCGACCCAGTCCCAAAATTCAAACATATTGGCGGTATCGATACCGAATTCGGCAACGGCTTTTTGGTTGGTCGATACGGCAACGAAGTGTTTGGCCACGGCGCTTTCATCGCCTGCATGATCCAAGAACCATTTACGCGCGGTCAGGGCGTTGGTCAGGGTTTCTTGGGTGGTAAAGGTTTTGGACGCAATGATGAACAGCGTAGTTTCAGGGTGGACTTTGGACAATACGTCGCGCAGTTGGGAGCCGTCCACATTGGAGACGAAGTGCATGTTCAAACGCGGATGGCCGAAAGGCTTGAGCGCGGTACACATCATCAGAGGACCGAGGTCAGAGCCGCCGATACCGATGTTGACGACGTCGGTAATGACTTGATTGGTATAGCCCAACCAGCTGCCGCTGCGGACTTCATGCGCGAACTCGCCCATGCGTTGCAGGACATGGTTGACCTTAGGCATGACATCTTCGCCATCCACGACGATAGGGGCGTTGGTGCGGTTGCGCAGGGCGACGTGGAGAACGGCGCGGTTTTCCGTCGTATTGATTTTTTCGCCGTGGAACATTTGCTGCATCCGCTCCGGTACGCCTGCTTCACGCGCCAGCTCGAACAACAGTGCCATGGTTTCGTCGTTGATACGGTTTTTAGAATAATCCAAAGTCAGGCCGCCAACCTGCAGCCAGTAGCGCTCGGCACGTTCGGGATCTTGCTCGAACATTTCGCGCATGTGTTGTTCTTTGGTTTCGTCAAAATGTATCCATAATTTTGACCAAGCTGGTAAATCGTGAAGGTGTTTCATCGGATGCTCTCCTGGATAGTGGACAGTTTTGTTGAGAAAACGGCCGTGAGGTCGTCTGAAACGGGAACGGGGTGGTTTCCGTTTTTTGAGGTTTCAGACGGCCTTGATGTGGGTTGGGGCTGTCTGAAGATATCAATGAAGAATCAATCTTTATCGTATTCGATGTGCTTGTTATGTATGCTTTTTTTACTTTTTTGCAGTTGCGTACTGGCAGTATCGCCCAAACGCAAGGCCAAGCCGATGGCAAGAATATCGATAACGGCCAGCTGCAGAAGACGGGACACCATAGGCGTATAAAGCTCGGCATTTTCCTGAGTAGCAATGCTCAATACACAGTCGGCCATTTGAGCCAACGGTGAATCATTGCGGGTCAGCGCGATAACGGCTGCGCCGTTTTCTTTGGCGATACTGGCCGCATCCAACAATTCGATAGATGAGCCGGTATTGGAAATCGCCACCAACACATCCTGCTCGGTCAATACGGAAGCCGCCATCAGCTGGGTATGTGTATCGACATAGGCAACGGTGGACATACCGAAGCGGAAGAATTTGTGTTGCGCATCTTGGGCAACGATGCCGGAGTTGCCGACACCATAAAACTCAACGCGTCGCGCGTGCATCAGAATGGCAATCGCGTTTTCCAGCTCGGATTCTTTCAGGAAACGGCGCTCACCCAAGAGGGAGGCTGCGGCATTGCCCAATACTTTTTCGACCACGCTGCCCATGTTGTCATCGGCGTTTAATTCTTCATGAACGTAAGGCATGCCTTCGTGGCCGATGCTGGCAGACAAAGCGAGTTTGAACTCAGGCAAGCCTTTGTAACCCAAGCTGCGGCAGAAACGGATTACAGTCGGCTGACTGACGGAAGCACGCTCGGCGATTTCCGCCACAGCAGCATGAACGAACCATTTCGGCTCGGCCAACGCAGATTCGGCAACTTTGCGTTCTGCGCCGGAGAGGTTGGACAATGATTCGCTGATTTTGCTTAACATATACTCTACCCTTTGATTCTTTGACGTTCAGGACAAGGTTTTTTTCCACCCCCTGCCCTGCACCGCCGTTTGTGTGTTTAAACGTTATTTAAATGATTGTCTAATGCGACCGCCGCGCCGACGATGCCCGGAAATTCGCTCAATACGACATACACGGGAATAGCGGCAAGATAAGCCTCAAAGCGGCCTTTGTTTTCAAAGCGGCTGCGGAATGGAGACGTTTTAAAGTAATCCAACACGCGCGGGATAATCCCGCCGCACAAATACACGCCGCCGCGCGCACCCAATGACAAAGCCAAATTGGAAGCAACCGTACCCAGCATGGCGCAGAAAATATCCAAAGTCTGACGGCAAATCGGCGATGTTCCGCTCAATGTCTTATCGGTGATTTCAGAAGGCTTCAGACGGCATTGTTTGATGTTGTCGCGTTTGGCCAATGCTTCGTAAATCAGGCTCAGACCTGCGCCGCTCAAGAAACGCTCGGCAGAAACATGGCCGTATTTGTTTTTAGCGTATTGCCAAATCAATACTTCCATATCGTCAAACGGCGGGAAGCTGGTATGGCCGCCCTCGCCTGCCAACGCCACCCAGCCGGCAGCGCTGTGCACCAAACCGCTGACACCCAAACCGGTACCCGGACCGATAACGGCTTTAGGCGCAAATTCGATTGGTTTTTGACCGCCGATTTGTATCAAGTCTTTCTTATCGGTTTTTGTTACCGCCAAAGCCTGGGCGGTAAAGTCGTTCAACAGAATCAACGTTTCAAAACCCAAAGCCTGGCGGGTGGTTTCGATGGAGAATGCCCAGTGGTGGTTGGTCATCTGCACCCAGTCGCCCAAAATCGGATTGGCAATCGCAAAGGCGGCGTGCAAAACTTTCGGACTGCCTGCGCGTTCCAAATAAGTTTTGGCGGCATCAACAATGGTGTCGTAATCCTGGCAAGGCAAGACTTCAGCCTTTTCAATGACCTGTGGTGCAGTTTCAAGTGCAAAACGGGCATTCGTACCGCCGATATCGGCGACCAAACGAGGATAAGCTTCAGTGTGCATAGTAGACATGGCAGTTAATCCCTTGATGATTGAGAATCAGGCTGGTCGGATATTCGGTATCGACCCTTGCTGCAGCCTTGTCGAATACCGCTTTTTTCTCTGCGCCTTGAATGGCCAAAAATACATTCGGCGTTTTGGCAATCGCACCCAAAGTCATACTCACACGCTCATGCGGCGCGGTAACCGGCGTAGTATGAATCAATGTCGGGTCATTGGCTTCATTGATTGCTGCCTGTAATTGAGGCGCTTGAGGGAACAACGACGCCGTATGTCCGTCCCCTCCCATGCCCAACACCAGCACATCAGGTTGCTTATAATGTTTCAATGCGTAAGCAACGACAACTTCAGGTTGTAATTCAGTTTCAGACTTTCCGTCTTCAACAACAGGAATCCATGTGGCAACGGCCGCGTTATTTTTGAGCAGATATTCGCGTACCAAGCCTGTATTGCTGTCGGCATGCGTGGTCGGAACGATACGCTCGTCCACCAAAGTAATGCCGACGTTTTGCCAATTTAAATCTTTTTGCGACAAAGCCTCGAAAAACGCAATCGGCGAACGACCGCCGGAAACGGCCAAAACCGCATGGCCTTTCTCATTCAACGCGGCTTGCAATGCGGCGGCAACGGCATCGGCGAGAGCTTGCGCAGCAGTTGCAGCATTTTCTTGTTCGTGCCAAACAAACATGTTTCGTCCTTTCATGGTTTCAGACGGCCTTTTGTTGGAAAACAAGGCCGTCTGAAAGAAATATTATTGCTCTTCGTGCCACTTGTTACCGTCACGGGCCAACAGCGCGCGCGCAGCTTCAGGACCCCAAGAATGGGCTTCGTAAGCATGTGGAGGCGTTGTATTGTTCGCCCAGTTTTCCAGGATAGGCATCACATATTCCCAAGCAGCTTCGAGTTCGTCACGACGGTTGAACAAAGCGAGTTTGCCGTTAATCACATCCAGCAGCAGGCGTTCATAAGCCTCGGCACGGCGACCCTCGACGGCTGTGCCCAAGTCCACGCCAATCGGTGTCACTTCGACTTTGTTGCCAGCACCCGGGGTTTTCACTTGTGTGTAAAGACGGACGGATTCGGTCGGTTGTAGTTCAATAACCAAACGATTCGGCGCAGGTTGGCTGTTGTCAAAAATATGGTTTTGCAGCGGACGGAAGTTCAACACGATTTCCGCCACTTTGCCTGCCATGCGTTTGCCGGTACGCAGGTAGAAAGGTACGCCTTTCCAACGCTCGTTTTCGATTTCGGCTTTGATGGCAACATAGGTTTCAGTGAAACTGTCTTTCGGTACGTCGACTTCTTCCAGATAGCCGTTCATACCGTTTGCTGCAACATATTGGCCGCGAATAACATTTTCGTTGACGGATTCGATGGTCAGCGGTTTCAGCGATTTGATGACTTTCACTTTCTCGTCGCGTACGGCATCGGCATCCAAGCTTGCCGGCGCTTCCATCGCAGTCATACAAAGCATTTGCATCAAGTGGTTTTGCACCATATCGCGCAATGCGCCGGTAATGTCGTAAAACTCACCGCGTTCTTCCACGCCCAACTGCTCGGCGATGGTCAGCTGTACGCTTTCAATATATTTGTTGTTCCACAAAGGCTCGAACATCACATTAGCAAAACGCAAGGCCAGCAGGTTTTGCAGGCTTTCTTTACCCAAATAATGGTCGATACGGTAGATTTGTTCTTCTTTGAAATAACGGGCTACATCTGTATTGATTTGTTGGGAAGAAGCCAAGTCCGTACCCAACGGTTTTTCCAAAACCACGCGCACGTTATCGGCATTCAAACCGATTTCGGCAAGATTTTCACAGGCTTGTGCAAAGAATTTCGGCGCAGTTGAGAGGTAGATCACGACATTCTCAGTATTCTTGCGCGCTTTTACCAAGTCGCCCAAAGCAATGAAGTCGTCTTTCTTTGTCACATCGACTTTCAAATACTCAAGACGTTGGATAAACGATGCCCACGCTTCATCTGAGAAGTTTTGTTTGACATGGATTTTAGAATTCGTTTCCACTTTAGCCAAAAAGCCGGCGGTATCCAATTCGCTGCGGCTTACGCCCAAAATACGACCTTCGGGATGAAGCAAACCGGCTACATGCGCCTGATACAGGCAAGGCAAAAGTTTACGCATTGCCAAATCGCCGGTCGCGCCAAACAACACCAAATCAAAATTTGTCTGTGTACTCATTGTTTCATCTCTCGTTGAGGAAGCTTGCTTCAAAACTTTTGGACTGTCGTCATCCATAAAAATCGATTAAAATCAAAAGCCTTTAAGCAATAAGCAGTAAAGAACCAATCGCCTGCACCAAAATTTCAAACAAGCGGGCTAATGAGTAGTAATACTACACATGGCTACACATTTTGTCTATTCTCATTTTTACAAATTGTTTGATTTAACATAAAAGTTTGATGACTTTTGCAGCCTGCCATTTTACGAATTGACCATACCTCGATTTAAATCAAATTTCTTCCACTTAGTAAATTATTTTGTAACAAAATTACAGATTTTGTACTATAATATGCGGACGCTTCGAAGAGAAAATCTTCAAATATTCAGACGGCCCATATTATTCATTCCCACAGCTCAAGGCCGTCTGAAGAAAACACCCAATACAAAAATCAGAAACGCGCAAACAAAATCCCTATCATATCGTTTAGCCAGGAGACCGCACATGAACCCCACTCCTATTCACCCGAAACTCGCCGAAATTACCGAGCGCATCATCGAGCGCAGCCGCCCGACGCGTGAAAAGTATCTGGCGAAAATCCGCAGCGCCAAACAGATGGGACGCTTAGAGCGCAACCAGCTCGGCTGCAGCAACTTGGCACACGGCTATGCCTCCATGCCTAAGAGCATCAAAATCGAAATGCTTCAGGAAACCGTCCCCAACTTAGGCATCATCACTGCCTACAACGACATGGTTTCCGCACACCAGCCGTTTAAAGACTTCCCTGACCAAATCAAAGACGAAGCACAAAAAAACGGCGCGACCGCCCAAGTCGCCGGCGGCACGCCCGCCATGTGCGACGGCATCACGCAAGGCTACGCCGGCATGGAATTGTCGCTGTTTTCCCGCGACGTGATTGCCATGAGTACCGCCATCGGTCTGTCGCATCAAATGTTTGACGGCAGCTTGTTTATGGGCGTATGCGACAAAATCGTTCCGGGCTTAATGATCGGTGCGTTGTCTTTCGGTCATATTCCTGGCATCTTCGTTCCGGCAGGCCCGATGTCTAGCGGTATCGGCAATAAAGAAAAAGCCCGTACCCGCCAGCTTTTCGCCGAAGGTAAAGTCGGCCGCGACGCCTTGCTTGAAAGCGAAATGGGCTCTTACCACAGCCCGGGTACTTGTACCTTCTACGGTACCGCCAACTCCAACCAGATGATGATGGAAATGATGGGCGTACACCTGCCTGCTGCTGCCTTCGTCCACCCTTATACCGACCTGCGCGAAGCACTGACCCGCTACGCAGCCGGACACCTCGCACGCGGCATCAAAAACGGCACCATCAAACCATTGGGCGAAATGTTGACCGAAAAATCCTTCATTAACGCCCTGATCGGCCTGATGGCAACCGGCGGCTCGACCAACCACACCATGCACCTCGTTGCTATGGCGCGTGCTGCAGGCGTGATTTTGAACTGGGACGACTTCGATGAAATTTCTTCCATCATCCCATTGCTGATCCGTGTGTACCCCAACGGCAAAGCCGACGTAAACCACTTTACCGCTGCCGGCGGCCTGCCTTTCGTTATCCGCGAATTGCTGGACGCAGGCCTGTTGCACGATGATGTCGATACCGTTGTCGGACACGGTATGCGCCACTACACCAAAGAGCCTTTCCTCATTGACGGCAAACTTGAATGGCGCGAAGCCCCTGAAACCAGCGGTAATGAAGACATCCTGCGCAAAGCCGACAACCCGTTCTCCCCAGACGGCGGTCTGCGCCTAATGAAAGGCAACATCGGTCGCGGCGTAATTAAAGTGTCCGCCGTGCGCGAAGGCTGCCGCATCATTGAAGCACCCGCCATCGTGTTCAACGACCAACGCGAAGTATTGGCCGCATTTGAACGCGGCGAGTTGGAACGCGATTTCGTCTGTGTTGTCCGCTACCAAGGCCCGCGCGCCAACGGTATGCCCGAATTGCACAAACTGACCCCTCCTTTGGGCATCCTGCAAGACCGCGGCTTTAAAGTGGCACTGCTGACCGACGGCCGTATGTCCGGCGCGTCCGGTAAAGTTCCGGCCTCTATCCACATGACGCCTGAAGCCCTGATGGGCGGCAACATCGCCAAAATCCGTACCGGCGACTTGATCCGCTTCGACTCCGTTACCGGCGAACTCAACGTCCTGATCAACGAAGCCGAATGGAACGCCCGCGAAGTCGAACGTATCGACTTGAGCGCGAATCAACAAGGCTGCGGCCGCGAACTCTTCGCCAACTTCCGCAGCATGACCAGCAGCGCAGAAACCGGTGCCATGAGCTTCGGCGGCGAATTTGCCTAAACCCTTTTCAGACGGCCTCTTAAAACAATCAGGTCGTCTGAAACCATGTTAACGACCCTATTACGATACAGTCCCCAACGGAGACCTAAAATGTCTAAACTGACCCCTCGTGAAATTCTGACTGCCGGCGCAGTTGTGCCGGTAATGGCGATTGACGACTTGAGTACTGCCGTCGATTTGTCCCACGCCCTTGTCGAAGGCGGCATTCCCACCCTCGAAATCACCCTGCGCACCCCTGTCGGTCTCGACGCCATCCGCCTGATTGCCAAAGAAGTTCCTAACGCCATCGTCGGCGCGGGTACGGTAACCAATCCCGAACAGCTCAAAGCCGTCGAAGACGCAGGCGCGGTTTTCGCCATCAGCCCGGGTTTGCACGAATCCCTCGCCAAAGCCAGCCACAACAGTGGCATCCCCCTGATTCCGGGCGTTGCCACTCCTGGCGAAGTCCAACTGGCTTTGGAACACGGCATCGACACCCTCAAACTCTTCCCTGCCGAAGTCGTTGGCGGCAAAGCCATGCTCAAAGCCCTGTACGGCCCTTACGCCGATGTTCGCTTCTGCCCGACCGGCGGCATCAGCCTGGCAACCGCTCCCGAGTACTTGGCGCTGCCTAATGTCTTGTGCGTCGGCGGCTCATGGCTGACCCCAAAAGAAGCCATCAAAAACAAAGACTGGGATACCATCACCCGTCTGGCTCGCGAAGCTGCCGCTTTGAAACCAAAAGCCTAATCAGGTTATTAAGTTAAAAGAGAAAAGGCCGTCTGAATATGATTTCAGACGGCCTTTTTATATCAATTAAGCCAATACTTTCCGCGCCGCTTCCACACCCCAATACAAAGCCTCTTCAAACACCGAATAGCTGCTTAAGTCACTGTGTGCAAATAATAATCCAGTATTTCGATTTCTGATTTTTAATAAAGCCTCATCGCTTAAATAGCCGGGTTTCGGCACGCTCATGCCATGCCCGCGAACGGTAATGTCAACATGGGAAACATGCCGCCAAAAGCCTTCGCCGTAAGCGGTAAGCAGATCTTGTGCGGCAAACTGGAGCAGCTCTTCATCGCTTGCTTCAAGCAGCTGGCGGCGGACGGCTTGTGGCGTATCGTGATTGAGCGCGGCGTAGGCGGTAAAAATCGTACGTTCAGGACGGGCAACCCGGATAAGCTGGTTGGTCGCAACAACATAGCCCAGTCCTTGGCTGCCGTAAACCACATTGTCCCACGCAAGTTCGCTGTTGTTTTTTTCTTTCGGAAAACTGTGCAGTTCAAAATTGGAAACCAGCCATGGCGCGTATTCGGGAATATTCAGACCAAATTGTTCGGGAGATTCAATAATGTGGGCGGCAACCATCAGCGGCATGGCGGAGATAACGTGTTGCGCGGTGACGGCAACGGTTTCCCCTTTTGCATTATCACGCAGCCACACTTCAATCCGGCCGTCTGAAAGCGGTTTGATTTTGACGGCAGAAGCATTAACCGAAGCAGGTTTCTCCAAACGGATACTGTTTTCAGACGGCCATTGCCAGCCTTCCTGCAAATCGGCATGACGGCGCAGGTTTTCAGAAAGATGTGCCAAACCTTCGGGCCAAGTGAGGACAGTTTCTGCATTGTTGCGGGCGGCAAAATAATGCAATCCGGCAAAGGCAGATACTTGCCCGATGCCTTGTCCGTAATCGTCGCGGCAACAATAATCGAGATACCACAAAAGCTCGGGCGAATGGTAACCTTCCTGATCAAGCCATTGTTGAAACGTCAGATGATCGAGCTTTCGCCATGTTTCATCTATCGATGACAGCGCAATCGGAATGGCAAAAATTTTCTTACCGTCATTGCCGTAAGCCTGTTTCAGACGGCCTATCAAATCAAAAAACCGTTTGGAATCCGCATCTTCTTTCGGCAATAAATGTTCTACCCATTTATCCTGATATAAGAGGCGCGATTCGGGCGCATAGACCAAATCGGTTTCCCTAAAGCTGCCATCCGACTGCAAAATACCGAAATCCGCCAACATCTCGCGCACATACACGCTTTCTTTCGACGGCAAAGCCAAATAATGCGCACCGCTCGGCGCTTTCAGGCCGTCTGAAGACGTATAGGCGGCATTGTTGCCATTACGTTCAAACCCTTCTGCCAACAATACATCGCGGTGATTATGCTTCGCCAAATACCACAATGCTCCCAACCCAGCCGCACCGCCGCCGAGTATCAACGTATTGCATTCATAACGACGGGTCGGCGAACTGAGCAATTCCCCGTCACGCAACAAATGCCCCAACGGCAAGCCGACACGGTTAATAGAAACCGGCGGTTTGCGGTTGAGGTACTTATAAGTCTGCCAAGAGAAAGCAGAGGCGGCACCAAGCACGGCGGTATAGCTGAGAAATTGACGGCGGGTTAGCATGTTTTATAAAAAGGTCGTCTGAAAAAATAAAAGTAAAACGATACAACGAGGTTAAGCAGATCTCACGTTATTTATGCCCTGCCGAATAACCATGATAGGATCTGCCGGAATGCGATGAATCACTGTCTTCCGCTTGGACATAGTTGAATAAGACGGTAAGAAAAATGATGAAAGCAAAGAAAATAATCATCCCTACCCGTTCTTCTTCGTAATCACGATCGTTTTTATATCTGTCAGAAATCCATATCCATACCAACGCACACAGACTGACCACTATACCGACAGGACTACGTAGATGCGGCGACAGCCAGGCCGGAAGGTTGACGATGATAAGAATCAGCATAGCAATGATACGGGCTACATTATCTCTACTCCCAACATTTCTATTGTCGCCCTTCAGCCAGTAAGAGAGCATCTCCTTAGTATCAAAAGACAGACCGAATGCCTTTCTCATTTGACGGTAAGACACAGGACTGCTTTTACTCCAGACAATTTCGTCCTTGCTCTGCTCGGAACACAGAATGACATTCCGGCCATAACTTTTCTTGCCGCTATATTCCTTGTAATGAAGCAAATCGCCTTGTTTGACTTTCCAATAAAAAGCACCAGCCGCTACCTCGACCTGCCCGCGGTAATGATCAATCAACATTTCACCGGCAGGATTGCCACTTGAATCAAAGTCCGGCCATGTTTGTAAGGTTTCTGACAGCCGCCAGCGTTTTCCAGACTCAATCAGCCAGGCAAAACCTTGTTGAGTGTTATAAAGCAGATATTCCGTCCAGTATTCGGACTGATTTTGATTATAGGACGATATCTCGACAAATCTTACAGCCCCGATAATCAGATATTCTGTATCGTTCAGACGGCCTTTCGTACCAATGGAAAGTGTGAACAGATTTTCTTGTTCTTTCCTTTGGGCATTTGCCTCCATCAACGCAACAGTATCTTTTGTCGTATTCAAACTGCTGCCGCAAGACTGACATAAAAGGAAAGAAGTAACACCCCTTGGCCAATGAACAGGAGAGCCGCAATGCGGGCAGTTTTCAGAAAGAATCTCTCCTTTCAGACGACCTGCACTTTCATGGATTTCATCATCACTGCGCTTATTTTCCAGCTTCAAACTGTCCAAACTGACTATGCGTCCGAAGTAGGAGTCCATTGGAAACGTCGAATAATCCAAGGTCAAAAACAAATTGCCCCGTCGCCAGTCGCAAACCTCGCCTGCCGCTTGGTTCTCAGATAAGTTGAACGGCAACTCGCCTTGCGCATCGGTATTACGGTAATGTATGGTGCGGACATCTGACGCAATAAAGGTTTGGCCATTAAAGATCAACGAACTGGAACCGGCTTTCACCGACTTAAAATTTTTCGGCCCCCGTCTCCTCTTCTGGGCAAGTAAACATGTCATCACATATAAATCGCCAACCTCGGAAAGCCAGCCGGTCTGCCCGTCATCAAACAAGACATACCATTCATTCCATGCGCCGACATCGTAATGCACCTGCAATCGCCCAATCAGCGTAAATTTCCGATCATCAAAAACGCCTCGCGTTCCAATCTGCAACGGACTGAAATCTTCCAGCAACGCAGAATCACGCCCTGAATTGGCAACAAAATATCCGCTCCTCCCCTTACCGATTCTAGCAACCAGCATACTGTGACAATGGCCACACACCAGCGTCACGGCAGTAGCGGAATACGCCTCCACAGGCGCACCACAGCTTGGGCAATCGGTTTTAAAAAAAGGCGTTTTTTCCATATAACGTCAATATTTCAGTTTAATCAGAACAAGGTTTAAGGCCGTCTGAAAACGGATTGAATATGCTTTCAGACGGCCTGACAGATTTTATTGTTCAACCGATGGTTATATATCGTCCAGTATACCTTCGCCACGTTGCGCAACCGTCCAAACAGCCCTTTCCGCCGCCAACTCCCTGCACAACACTTCCTTCACTTTTTCCAATTTCATGCCACCGCAGATAAATGCGTCAATGGCGACGAAGCGGTGTTCCGGCCAAGTGTGGATACTGATATGGGACTCGGCAAGCAGCAAAACACCGGTTACGCCGCCTGCGCCGCCGAAGGTATGGAAGTGTTCGGTCAATATGGTGGCTTCTGCGGCCTGTGCAGCAGCCATCAAAGCGGTTTTCAGACGGCCTTCATCTTTTAAGATGGCTTCATCGCAGCCATATAAGTCCAATAGGCCATGATTACCGGGCATGTGGGTCATTTATGGCCTCCAGAATAGCTACCGCTGGAAAAGCCACCGTAGCTTCCGCCTGAATGAACTCGGCTGCTGTCATCATCCAAATCAGACAAATCTGCATAATTCATCATCGTAACAAAAACAATCAAAGCCATTGCACAAATAACATATCCCACTCGAGAGATACTCTGTTCGCCATTTTCATCTCTCTTCCGTCCAACTATAAAAAGAGTATAGACACCCCAACCGATAAGAAATATATCGAACAGTATATCGAAGCCATTCATAAACAATGACGGAATATTGACGATAACCAAAATAGCAATCATCAGAAGTCGTAATTTTTCATCGATATCATCCGCACTCATTTTCACGGTATAAGATGATATTTTATTGGTCAGATTAAACGCATCTGCAATTTCCCGATAAGCAATTGGGGCACTTCTAGTCCATGCCATTTCGTGACTGTTTAGTTCGGAGCCAATCTTACGGCTTTGTCCGTCTCGGTAATCGCTGTAATAGTTCAAATCACCGTTTCGGACACGCCAATAAAACGCGCCGCTGGCAATCCTGACCCGTCCGCCATAGTCATAAAGTTTGCCATATCCTTGCGGTTGGCAGTTGCGGTCAAGGCGCGGCCAATCGTTCAAGGTTTCGGAAATATTCCAACCTTCATCAGTTTCAACCAGCCATAAGAAACCCTGAGTTGGGTTGTAAAGCAGATACTCCGTCCATTGCCCTTCTGGTGCCAATGTATGTTTGGCACCTTTGAACAAGTTATCAAATGTTTCCTGCGCATCTGTTTCTAAATATCGGATTGCGCCGATAACATGAAATTCTTTATTTTTCAGACGGCCTGTCGAGCCGACAGGCAAAGTAAACATCGTATTTTGTGACAAACGCAGATTGTTCGCGGTAATAAGCTCCGCTTTATCTTTGCCAACCGCCAATTCGCTGCCGCAACTTTGACAGTTAAGATGGGAAGTCAGCCCGTTTACCCAATGAATGGACGAGCCGCAGTTAGGACAGTTTTCTGAAGTAATACTGCCTTTCAGACGGCCTGCGCTTTCTTTAATTTCATCTTCGTGGCGCGTGTTTTCCAGCTTCAAATCATCTAGGTTTACCATCCGCCCGAAGAAGGCTTCGGGTGTTTCATTGTTGTAATCGAGCGTGATGAAAAGGTTTTCGCAACGCCAGTCGGAAACCCGATTTTCTGTATCCTCTTTCAAAACAAACGGCAATTCGCCCTGCGCGGCGGCGCGTTTCAAGCTGATTTTGCGGACATCGGAAGCAATATAGTGCTTATCTTGAAAAGTCAGCTCGCTAAATCCGGCTCGCGTGTCTTCAAATTTCGGCGGATTATCGATTTCGACCGGCATGGTCATCACATATAAATCGCCCGCCTCAGAAAGCCAACCGGCCCTGCCGTCGTCAAACAGCGCATACCATTCATTCCACGCACCATCATCGTATTGCACCTGAAGCCGTCCAACCAAGGTAAAGCGTTGAGCGACAAATGTGCCGCTGGTTCCGATTTGAAGCGGACTAAAATCTTCCAGCAATGCGGAATCGCGGCCGGAATCGACAACGCCGTTATCTTTCCGCACCAGCATGCTGTTGCAATAGCCGCACACCAGCGTCACGGCAGAAGCAGAATGCGCCTCGACAGGTGCTCCGCAGCTTGGGCAGTCGGTTTTGAAGAAAGGAGTTTGAGACATGGGTTTGCTTTTTCAGAATGGGTTGGAGTGTTTCAGACGGCCTTAACGTTTTTGAAGTCGGACAGGCTTAATCAAATCATTTGAAAGGCCGTCTGAAACATTTTCATAGAAGCAGCTCAACGCTTCTTTTGAATGATATTTTTCAGACGGCCTTCAATTGATCAACCAATCAGCTGTTTCAACACTTCAGCCTTGGCTTTATCAAAATCTTCTTGCGAAATCAAACCGCCATCCAGCAAAGACTTGAGTTTCACCAATTTCGCCTGCGGATCTTCGGCAGCCGGCTGAGCATTTTGTTGTGCTTGTTGCACATTCGGCTGCATCATGCCAGACATGGCACCCGCCATCGCCTGACCAATACCGGCACCCACGCCTAAGCCTGCACCGATTCCGGCAAGTCCGCCTTCATTTTGTGCCGCAAGCGGGATGGATTCGGCAGTTTGATATTGGGTGTAGCGTCCCAAATCGCCGATAACACCCATCGAAATTTTCTTATCCAACGCAGCCTGAATAGATGCAGGCAAGGTAATGCTTTCAACAGTGAAGTTTTCCAGCGCCAAACCCAGCTTGGCAAATTCCGCTCCAAGCAATTCGCCGATTTTTTGCGACAGCAAAACTTGGTTCGCCGCCATATCCAAGAACGGGATACCGGAGCTGCCAAACGCGGCCGCCAATTGGGTAACTGCAATATTACGCAGTTGGTTTTCCAAGTCTACGCCGCTGTATTGCGCCGCCACGCCGCTGACTTCTTTGAAGAATTTTGCCGGATCGCTGATACGGTAAGAATACATACCGAACGAACGCAGTTGCACCGCGCCAAACTCGGCATCGCGCACGGTAACAGGTTGGGATGTACCCCATTTACGTGCAAGCTGTTGTTTGGTGTTGAAAAAGTAAACATCCGATTTAAACGGAGACTCAAAAAGCTTGTCCCAGTTTTTCAAGTTGGTCAGCACTGGCAGCGTTTGCGTATTGAGCGTGTAACGCCCCGGCCCAAACACGTCGGCGGTTACGCCTTCATCGACAAACATCGCCATCTGCGCCTCACGCACAGTCAGGCTCGCACCGTTTTGAATCTCCTCATCGGCAATCGGAAAACGCCACATCAGCAGGCTGTCATCGGGATTTGGCCATTGAATAACGTCGATAAACTGTTTCTTGATAAAGTTGAACATCGCAGTTCCTTATTTGAAGAAGAAGGGATAACTTATGGGCAGTCAGGTTAATTTGCCTGATCGGTTATATCGCTTATTTTATACAAATAGAATGTCATATGATATAAACATTCAAAATGTCTTTATGCATGGGAATAGAGTGGGTGGCTGCATATACTTTTATCGCAAACTAAATAATAACTATATAGATATTAACTTTTGAAAACTTCGAAATTAAACCTCTTACCGACTCAGTTTTACACTATTTCCAGGTTTTTTATCCATACTGTCTCATAAAAAAGACAAATATTTGCGATAAATCATTAAAGAATATAATAAAAGTAAATATATTACCCCATCAGCATTGTTAATGTTCATTAAATATTATAAACTTTGCCATGCAATAACATTAAATTATCACACTGATTTTCCCAAACTAAAAGGAATTTACATGAAAAATTCTGCTCATTTCTGTCTTGCTGTGTTAGCACTGTCTGCTGCAGTAGGCGCACAGGCTGCCCGCCCTGTTGAATTTACCGTTGGCAGCGAATATTACAACGAAACCTATCGCGAATATGAACAAGATGGTAGTCGAATAATGCAACAAAAAGGCAACCTGTGGTCTATTAATGCGGGGGTTAAATACCGTTTCAACGATCGCCATGCGGCAAAATTGGAAGGCCGTTATTCCCGTGGTAAATCAGATTACACAGGAAGCTTCCAAAATGGATTTGGTGAATCCACAGGTTATGGTTCTGCCACACTCAAAAATGCACCTCGCCGCGCATACGATATCCGTGCCTTATATGAATATACACATCCAATTAACGATCGCTTTAGCCTGACTGCCGGTGCAGGCTTGGGACACCGTGTTCTGAGAGATTTGAGCCGACGTGTCGATCCTGATGATTATGACCGCAAAAACCGAACCACATATGCGCAAATCAATGCCGGTGTAAATATCGCACTTCCAGCAAACTTTGAGATTGCTCCTCGTATTGCCTACAATCGTGCCGTTAAGGGCCGCCAGTATTCTTACGAGCCAGATCGAGAAGAAACCAGAATGAAACAAGGCGGTGGACAAGGTATTGAGGTTGAAGTACCTGTATCTAAAAAATTCTCTAACGGTTCTAAAATCAGTCTGACCCCGTTCTATCGCGGCTGGAAAGTCAAAGATTCAAACTTCACCGTTACAGAAGACTATGGCTTCATTCAATTGGGCGCGATCGAACCTAAAAACCGCACCCGTGAAACAGGCATAAGATTGCAATACTCGTTCTAATTTAGCAAACTTAAGTAGTTAAAACATTTCAGACGGCCTTGTATATAACAGGCCGTCTGAATTTTTTGATGCTTTCAGAATTTCACTATAACGCCAATACCATCAGACATAAGACCTTATCAGTCAAAAAAATCTACCGATAATTTTTCTAGGTAGGAGTCAGGAACAGCACATCTTTTGCTATCCAACCGACCATCAAAATCAAGTCAAGCAAGCCGCATTCAAAATGCCGATCGAGATGGACACTGCACCAAACAACGCGCCGACGGCAACATTGTTACCGATGAGTTCTGCGGTAGCGCCTTTAATCATCATTGTCGCAGCGAAATAGACAAAAATCTGAATTACGGCTGCGGCAAGGGCCCACAGGATAAAATCGATGAAGCTGACGCTGTGTGCAATGCTTGAGGCAAGCGTCAGACAAAAACCGACCAACGCGCCGCCAAATGACAAGGCGCAGGCAAGGTTGCCGTTTTTAATCAGGCGCAATTCTTCAACGGGTGTAATCCGCAGATATACGGCAGCAAAAACAACGGTCATGGCGATACCTGCCAACATGTATTGCAGGTAGAGCAGATATTGGGACAGAGAAATACTCACGATAAGATTCCTTGGTTTGCAATAAAGTGATTATGCCATATTTTTGAAGATAAACCCTTCGAAAAATATGGCATTTTTAGAAGCGCTTCAGGCCGTCTGAAACGGTCTGATTTTTAATTCATGTTTTATTGTGATAATCGTTGACGATTTTTGTATGTTTATGTAACTATTGCGCACCGTTATTTATTAGAGCAAAGAGGAGAATATGAGCATACTCGCCGCTATCCGCCCTAAAGAGCCTTTGCGCCATTTGCGCTGGTTTGACATGCTGATTGTGACCGCTATCCTGTTCGGTCAATTTGCCTACCGTTCTACCCAACTTTATATCGCCAGCCTGATGCCGCAAGTGGAAACAGCCGCGGTTGCCGAAGAGGCGCGCGATACTGCGGTAACCGGCGTGGCTTATTCTGAAAACATGAGCCTGCAGTTGACGCTGCTTGCTATTGCTCTGATTTACCTCGTTATCCGCCGTTTCGACTTCAAACAATTGCCGATTCGTTTTAACTTAGGCGTGTTGTTTTGGACGCCTGTGATTTTTATCCTGATGGGTCTGACCGCCGATGCGGTAACTTCGTTAAGCGGCGGCTACAATTACTTCACCACTGAAATCTTCCAATACATCAAACCATTATCCATTTTTGACAAATTCGCCGCCCTTGCGCCGATGGCCATCCTCTACGGCCTTTTAAACGGCTTTTATGAGGAATTCTGTTTCCTCGGCCTCTTGACCTGCGTGGAAGACAAATACAAATGGCAGGCATTGGCCTATTCGACCTTGGTGCGCATCTCCTTCCATACTTATCAAGGCATGCTTTGGGCGACCGTTATCGGCGTTGTTTTCGGCTTGATGTACTACTTCTTCTATAAATACAAAGTCAAAAACCTGCTGCCGTTTTTCCTGATTCACGCCTTGGCAGATATCTTCGGCTCCGGCTTCATCTATTTGATTTGCGCTTAATGGCAATGGTTGACTGAATAAACAAGGCCGTCTGAAACATCATCTTCAGACGGCCTTTTATCATCTATCGGCTTACTTAATCAACGTAATTGCCACATTCGCATCTTCAGTTGCAACGGCCTCAATCACGACATCTCCGCCAAATCGCAGCACCGAGCCTGCGCCAACCGTATGTTTTTCCTTCTGATTCAAGGTTACGTCAAAGCTTCCTTTTCCAACGGCAAAAATCAACGTTTTAAAACCCGGATGATCGTGCGGCTTAATCTGCTCCCCTTTCTTCATGTCTTTCTTAACGACCATGTAATTTTCGCCGCTGAAAATCTTACCGTTTTCTGAAGAAACCTCTCCCAAAGGCGCGGCAGAAACAGCAACGGAAAACAAAGCAGACAGCAATACGGCAGAAATATTGGCAACTTTCATGACAAGCCTTTCTTGAAAATAGGGCTTTCATTCTACAAAAAACCACTATATTGTTCAATAATAATTCTCATTTCTTAATCTAAAGGCCGTCTGAAACCCAACGATATTTTTCAGACGGCCTGATTGATCTGTATAATATTTTCTTATTAATAAAATCGCTTTATATACCCATCAAATGGAAACCGTCAGAAAAGATCCGCTCGGCTCGGCATGGATGGTTATTGCCGCGCTCGGCTTTACCGTCATGAACCTCTCCATCAAAGCCGCCTCAACGCAATTCGGCTTTTCCAGCGGCGAGCTGGTCTTTTGGCGCATGCTGGTCTCCACCCTGTTCTTAGGCATCATGGCCAAAGCGCAAGGCAACACGTTTTCCACGCCGCATTGGAAAACCCATCTCAACCGCAGCGTCATCGGCACGCTTGCCATGATGTGCACGTTTTATTCCGTCATGCACCTGCCGCTGGCAACAGGCGTCACGCTCAACTACACGTCCTCCATCTGGCTGGCCATCTTTTCATTTTTCATTTTAAAAGAAAGAATTACGCTTTATACCCAAGCCATTTTGGTTATGGGCTTTATCGGCGTTATCCTCTTGCTCAACCCATCTTTTCAAGGCGGACAAGAATTTGCCGCGCTGGTCAGTTTGGCAGGTGGCGCCATGTCGGGCTGGGCGTATTTGCAGGTGCGCGAACTCTCTCTTTTGGGCGAGCCGGGCTGGCGCGTGGTGTTTTACCTCTCGCTTACCGGCCTGATTATGGGCGCAGTCTGGAGCACCATCACAGGCTGGCATCCGCTGACCATCTCTTCCCTGCCCTATCTGGCCGGCAACGGCATCTCCGCCATGATTGCACAATTGGCCATGACCCGCGCCTATAAGGTCGGCAAGAAATTTACCGTTGCCTCGCTTTCCTACCTGACCGTCGTTTTCTCCGCCCTATCCGGCGTATTGCTTTTCGGCGATAAAATCACTTGGCAGGAAGCTGTCGGCATGGTTATCATTGTTGCAGGCGGCGTGTTCAGCAGTTTTACTCCGGCCTCAATCAAAAAATTTCTGATGAAGCAATAATTTAACAAGGAGAACACCATGATTTCCATCCGCGAACAATCTTACGGCTTAAACGTAGCGCTGTACAACGAGTTCACTTTGGACGATTTCCGCCAATTGGAAGAAGCCTTGTTGGCCGCGAAACAAAAAGTCCATCTGCCCGACATCCTGTTGGACTTGTCCATGCTGAAAGACTTCACCATCGATATGGCGGTTGAGCAAATCAAATTCCTCAACCAACACGAAACCGACTTCGGCCGCGTTGCCGTCATTACCGACGACATTTGGATCAAACTCGGCGCGCGCCTTTCCAGCCTCTTGACCAACCAACATCCCAAATATTTCAGCGATGCTGCCGAAGCACAGGCTTGGTTGTTGGCAAGCAATTTGAAATAAAGATAAGGCCGTCTAAACGCATTACCTGAGCAAATTCAAAACCGCTTAGGCTCAAAATCAACGGTATCACAATATTTTTCAAAGCATAAAAAAAGGCCGTCTGAAACCTTGCAACCCGCAAAGTTTCAGACGGCCTTTCATCGTTTTTATTCAAAAACTTACATCACATCCAATACATCAATACCCAGCAATTCCAAGCCTTGTTTCAGCGTGTCGCCGGTCAGCTTCGCCAGTTGCAGGCGGCTGTTGCGGGTTGCGCCTTCTGATTTCAAAATCGGGCAGGCTTCGTAGAAGCGGCTGAACAGAGTGGCAATTTGATAGAGGTAGGCGGCGAGGTAGTGCGGATACGCAGTATCTGCCACACTTTGCAGTACGTCTTCAAATTTCAACAGCTCGGCGGCCAGTTGTTTTTCCAAAGGTTCGGTCAAAACGGTTGGCGCGGTTGCATCCCATTCGCCTGCTTTGCGGAACACGCTTTGCACGCGTGTGTAGGCGTATTGCAGGTAGGGGGCGGTGTTGCCTTCAAACGAAAGCATGGCATCCCAGTCGAACACATAATCGCTGGTGCGGTTTTTACTCAAATCGGCATATTTGACTGCGCCGATGCCGACAACTCGGGCAATTTTCTCTGCATCACTTAATGCTGTATCAGTATATTCCTCTGCTCCTCTGACAATCTTGTCAATCTTATCGATAGGAAGATGATACACAACATCGTTTTCCAAAGTAATTTCCAACTTTTTATTTTCTAAGTTGTACTTTAATTTATTTTTTAAATTATCAGAATTAGTTAAAGAAGAAATCTTTTTTAATCCATCTTCTAATTCTGTTGTTAATTGCCATTTTGGATTTTTCTCTTTTACGACTTGTTCGGCTCGATTGATCGCTTCATCAAGTAAATCAACCAGTTTCACGGTGTCGCCACTGCGCGTTTTGAACGGTTTGCCGTCTTTGCCCATCATGGTGCCGAAGCCGATAAACTCGGCTTTTACATCTTCCGGCAGATAGCCTGCTTTGCGGGAAGTTGTAAAGAGTTGCTCAAAGTGCAGGGCTTGGCGGTGGTCGACGACATACAACAGGCGGTCGGCATGAAGCGTACCGACGCGGTAGCGCAAACACGCCAAGTCGGTGGAAGCATAAAGGAAGCCGCCGCCTTGTTTTTGCACGATAAATGCGGCAGGTTCGCCTTCTTTGTTTTTGAACTCGTCCAAAAACACGACTTTCGCGCCGTCGTCTTCGACTGCCAAACCTTTCTGAGCCAAATCATCGACCACGGGCTGCAAATCGTTGTTGTATGTCGATTCGCCCGCCACGTCTTCTGGACGCAGTTTCAGGCCCAACGTGTCATAAACGGCTTGGGCGTGCGAGAGCGAAATATCGACAAACTGTTTCCACAACGCCAAAACGGTTTCATCGCCGCCTTGTAGCTTCACAACGTATTCGCGTGCAGTGTCAGCGAAGGCAGGATCTTCGTCAAAGCGTACTTTGGCGGCACGGTAAAACTGTTCCAAATCAGCCAGCTCAAACGCGGCATTGTCTTTTTGCTGCTCAACCAAATAAGCGACCAACATGCCAAACTGCGTACCCCAGTCGCCGACGTGGTTTTGACGGATAACGGTGTTGCCCATAAATTCCAACACGCGCGAAATGCTGTCGCCGATGATGCTGGAACGCAGGTGGCCGACGTGCATTTCTTTGGCAAGATTAGGCGAAGAATAGTCGATAACGACGGTTTGAGGTTTGTCGGTTTTTGCTACGCCGAAACGCGCGTCGTTTAAGGCCGTCTGAATGTTTTGGGCGAGGAACTCAGGACGCAGGCGCAGGTTGATAAAGCCCGGGCCGGCTACTTCCGCACTTTCAATCACAGCGTTGTCCGCCAATACTTCGGCCACTTTTTGCGCCAACTCGCGCGGATTTTGTTTGGCTTTTTTCGCCGCACCCATCACGCCGTTGATTTGGAAATCGCCGTGTTCGGCATTCTTGGTCGGCTGCAAAACAACGGGGCTGTCGGCAATGCCTGCGGCGGCAAAGGCTGCTTGGGCTTCACGTTCGACGGTTTGGTATAAATTCATGTTGTCGGTCTCTATCAATTCAAATCAGGCGGTATTTTAAAAGAATTTCGGGCTTTAAAACAGGGCAAGCTGCAATACTTTTCCAGCGGCTTGTTATATGATTGCATTCTGATTCAACGATTTTGCTGTAAAGGCCGTCTGAAAGGAAAAGCCATGAACCCGAAAAATACGCTTTGTCTGATTGTCGATATTCAAGAACGCCTGCTGCCCGCCCTTTCCGGCGCGGATGAAATGTTGGAACGCTGCCGCCTGCTGATTCAAGGTTTGACGGCTTTGGACATCCCCTTTGCCGTAACCGAACAATATCCGAAAGGTTTGGGCAGCACCGTATCCGCCGTATCGCTGCTGTTGCCCGAAGGCACGCCGATTGTCGAGAAAACCCAATTTTCGGCGTTTTTGCCCGAAATTCAGGAAATCTTACGCAAAAACGACATTAAAAACGTTATTTTGATGGGTGCTGAAGCGCATATCTGTATGCTTCAGACGGCCTTGGATTTGAAGGCGCAAGGTTACGCCGTATTCCTGCCTTTCGAATGCACCGCCTCGCGCACAACGGCCAACCGCGACAATGGTTTGGCGCAAATGAGCCGTCAAGGCATTATCGTTTCCAATGTCGAAAGTATTTTGTTCCAACTGCTCGGCGATGCCAAACATCCGGCCTTTAAGACTATCTCCAAACTAATTCAATAACAGGCCGTCTGAAATGCAATACACCATCCGTCCTGCCCTGCGCCAAGACTTGCCCGCCATCGTCGATATTTACAACAGCACCGTGGCCACGCGCCAATCCACGGCCGATTTGTCGCCGACCACGGTTGCCGAGCGTGAAATGTGGTTTGCCGCGCACACGGACAAACGCCCGATCTACGCCCTTTACGATGCCGACGGCACCGTATTGGCATGGGGCAGTTTCAGTGACTACCATCCGCGCTACGCCTACCACATCAGCGCGGAAGTCAGCATTTATGTCCGCCACGATATGCGCGGCGCAGGCGTGGGCAAAATCCTGTTGCGGCACATGCTCGAACGCGCACCGTCCTTAGACATCCACAACGTCATCGCGCTTGTGTTCGGCCACAACTATCCGAGCCTGAACCTGTTTCACCGTTTCGGTTTTGAAGAATGGGGGCGGCTGCCACAAGTCTGCGACTTGGAAACCATGTTGGCAGACGTGGTGATTTTGGGCAAAAGGATTGTGGATTGATTACGGCAAAGGCCGTCTGAAAACTGAATTCAGACGGCCTTTTGACGGCAAAACCTTTATTCCGGTTTCTTCGCCAGCATGGTAACGAATTTAAACTGAATCGGATTGCCGAATTCGTCTTTCGCGTGCATCGAACCCAGCTCTTCCTTGTATTCCACCAATTCCCAATCCTTATAGTATTCGCGCAGCTCGCCCTCACTAAACTTGAACGGGAACGGCATCGGGCAAGGGAAATCTTCCGTATCCATCGCAGACACGATCAGGTTGTAGCCGCCGGGGTTGGTGTGTTCCTTTATATTGGCAATCACGTCAGGAACGTAACGCGGCATCAGGAACATAAACACCACGGTCGCCACCATATAATCGAAGTTTTCCTGAATATTGGCGGCGTTGAGGTCGTATTCAAACGCGCGGACATTCAACTCTTCGATACGCGCCAGCTCTTCCACGTTTTGAACCGCATGGGGATTATTATCGACAGCGGTAACGTCAAAACCTTTCAAACCCAGATACAGCGCATTGCGGCCCTGACCGCAGCCCATATCCAAAACCTTGCCGACAGGTACGATGCCTTCGGCAGCACGGACGGCCGAATGTGTCGCGCTCATGCCGTATTTCTTATTGAAATAGTCTGCCGCCTCGCAGTAAAACGACAGTTGGATTTCCGTGTCTTGCGTTTGCGGCGCGATAAAGTGCCATGCTTGCGGATGGATAATCCAATCATCGCTTTCAGGCGTCAGCTCGTGCGTGGACGTAACATTGCCCGCCTCGTCCACTTCATTGAAGTTCAGACGGCCTTGGAGGACATTGAGGCAGCCCCAAGTACCGGCGGCAGTATTGTGTTTGGACAACAAGGCTTCGGGAATCTCGTCCGCCGTCCACACCGGCATCTGCTTGTAACAAAACAATTCTTGCTGTTCGCTCATCATGTTTCCTTTCTATTTTGACGGTTTCAACACAGCTTCTGCCAAGGCTTTTTGAATGGCAATCACGCTCTTGTCGCTTTTAAATTGCAAGGTTTCGGTTGGCACCTCGCCGGAAGAAACCCAAATCTTCAGCTCGGCATCCAAATCAAAATGACCCGAGGTTTCCACCGAAAAGCGCGATACTGAACGGTATGGAATCGAACGGTAAGACACTTTCTTGCCGGTCAACCCCTGCTTGTCCACCAACACCAGCCGATATTCGGTAAACACAATCAAATCGCGCACCAGGCTGAATGCCATTTTTACCTGTTCGCCATCAATCAGGATATTCGCCAAATCGCGTTCCACCGCATCGGCGTCTTTTTGCGAAGCATTGCCCAAAAGGCCGCTGAACAATCCCATATCTGCCTTCTTTCTATACGAGTGATAAAGCGCAGGGTATTTTACACGCGTAAACCGTATTTGCCGATATTTCAGACGGCCTTATGTTATGATAATGATACCGCCTTATTCGACAAAGACATGCCCATGGATAAACCCGTTTACCTCTACACAGACGGCGCATGCAAAGGCAACCCCGGCGCAGGCGGCTGGGGTGTATTTATGCGCTACGGCACACACGAAAAAGAACTGTTCGGCGGCGAAGCCGAAACCACCAACAACCGTATGGAACTGACTGCCGTCATCGAAGGCCTGAAATCCCTAAAACGCCGCTGCCAAGTCGTCATCTGCACCGACTCGCAATACGTCAAAAACGGCATGGAAAGCTGGATACGCGGTTGGAAAAAAAACGGCTGGAAAACCGCCGCCAAAAAACCGGTTAAAAACGACGATTTATGGAAAGAGCTGGATAGTCTGGTTCAACAGCACGATGTCCGCTGGACGTGGGTCAAAGGCCACGCCGGACACCCTGAAAACGAAAAAGCCGACGAGCTCGCCAACCGCGGTGCAGCAAAATTTGCATAACACTTCGTCCATGACTGCACTCAAACATCTCAAACCATTCTTTTGGATTGCTATCATTGCATTGATTTGTGTGACACCAAAAGCACTTATGTTCGCCTATTCGCCCTTTCATGATGTCAATGATTATTTTAACTTTGGATTGTGCGATCACATTGAGAGTGCCGAAGAATGTGACGACTTAATCACGCCTTCCTATTTATTTTGGTGGTTTATACCCAAACCGTGGCTGTTCACATTCATCACGCTGACTGCTATTTACCTCATTCTAAAAATCCTGATGGCAATCATCCGATTCCTATTCAGACTGAGAAAGAAAAACCCATGACCTGCCCCATCTGCACTGCCGACAACGAAGACATTTTACTGCAAACGCCAAACCTGCGCGTGATCGCCGTCCACAACGAAGCCGGCGCACCGGCATTCTGCCGCGTCATTTGGAATGACCATGTTTCCGAGATGACCGACCTTTCACCTGCCGAACGCAACAAAATCATGGAAATGGTGTATCAGGTTGAAGCCGCAATGCGCCAAGTCTTCCGCCCGGCCAAAATCAATTTGGCCAGCCTCGGCAATGTTGTGCCCCATCTGCATTGGCACGTCATCGCCCGTTTTGAAAACGACGCCAACTTCCCCGCGCCGATTTGGGCCGCGCCCGTCCGCGAACACGGCATGACCTTGCCCGAAAACTGGCCGCAACAAATCAAAAACTTAATCGCTTAAACTTTCAGACAGCCTACAAGGTCCGACACGCCCAGTTCAGGCCGTCTGAACATATAACGAAAGGAAAACCTCAATGAACTCCACCACGCGCCGCCATTTCCTGCGTACCTGCTCTGCCGCGGCAGGCGCAGGTTTGTTGCAAGCCTGCGGCACAGGCACGACCACCACGCCGCAAACCAAAACCACTTCTACCACCGCGAAAGCCAAAACCGTGCAACCTAAGCAACCCCATCCGCCACGTTCCGGCGACAACCTCCTGCGCGTTGTTGCGCCGTCAGGCTTCGCCGAAGACCCCAACCGCGTGACCACCGGCCTGACCCGCCTCTACAACGCAGGCTTTACCGTAACCAACCAACAGGCAGGCAGCCGCCGTTACCAACGCTTTGCCGGCAGCGACGCCCAACGCGCTGCCGACTTCCAAGACGTTGCCAGCGGCCGTGTCGAAACGCCCAAAGTCTTGATGGGCCTGCGCGGCGGCTACGGCGCGGCACGCATCCTGCCGCAAATCGACTTTGCCTCACTCGGCGCCAGAATGCGCGAACGCGGCACATTATTCTTCGGTTTCAGCGACGTGTGCGCCGTCCAACTCGCCCTGTTGGCCAAAGGCAATATGATGAGCTTTGCAGGCCCGATGGTGTACAGCGAATTCGGCAAAGCTGACCCCAGCGTCTTTACCATGGATTCGTTCATCCGCGGCACGACCAACAACGTCAACATCGTTGATGTTCCGACCATCCAACGCGCCGATGTCAACGTCGAAGGCACATTGTGGGGCGGCAACCTCAGCGTTCTCGCCTCCCTCGCCGGTACGCCTTACATGCCTGATATTCAAGGCGGCATCCTCTTTATCGAAGACGTCAGCGAGCAACCCTACCGCATCGAGCGCATGCTCAACACGCTTTATCTGTCAGGTGTTTTGCAAAAACAACGCGCCATCATCTTCGGCGATTTCCGCATGGGCACCATCCGCGACGTGTACGACTCCAGCTACGATTTCTCCGCTGTAGTCAACCACATTTCGCGCACCGCCAAGATTCCTGTGTTGACCGGCTTCCCATTCGGCCACATCACCAACAAAACCACTTTCCCTTTGGGCGCGCATACCAAAGTCCGCAGTACCGGCAACGGCGGTTATTCCGTAACCTTCAGCGGCTATCCTACGCTGAACCCGTCCGCGCTGACACTCGACAGCCTGCTGCCGCCTCCTGTTCCGACTTACGACAGCACCATCTACCGCGACAGCATCACTGAAGAAGTGACCGAATAAGGCTTGTTCAAATCAAAAGGCCGTCTGAAACCCAGTTTCAGACGGCCTTTTTATATCTTCATCTTAACCGTAACGTCGTTGGAAATCTTTCATAAAGTCGGCCAACGCGTTCACACCTTCAAGCGGCATCGCATTGTAAATGCTGGCACGCATACCGCCGACGGTTTTATAACCCTTGAGCAGGCACAAGCCCTGCAACTCGGCTTCCAACACAAAACGGCGGTCCAAGTCTTCGCTTGCGGTTTTGAAGACCACGTTCATTTTGGAGCGCGCATCAGGATGAATATCGTTGATGTAAAAACCTCCGCTGCCGTCTATCGTCTCATACAAGGTTTGCGCCTTTATTCGATTGACTGCTTCAATTTTTTTCACACCGCCCTGCGTTTGCAGCCAGCGGAACACCAAACCCGACATATAAATCGCATAAGTGGAAGGCGTGTTGTACATACCGTCGCGGTTGATGTGCGAACGGTAGTTGAACACATCGGGAATATCGTTTGGACAACGCTCCAGCAAATCCTCGCGGATAATGACCACGGTTGCACCGGCAGGACCGATATTTTTTTGCGCGCCGGCATAAATCAAGCCGTAATCGGACACATTAAACTCACGAGACAAAATCTCGCTTGACATATCGCACACCAACGGCGGCAGGCCGTCTGAAAGTTTGGGGACGTTTTGATACTGCAAGCCGTTTACGGTTTCATTAATCGCAAAATGAACAAACGCAGAATTCGGGTTGACATCCCAATCCTCAACCGCAGGCAGGTTTTTATAGGCATATTGCTCGCCGCCATGCGCGGACAAACGGATTTCGGCATTGCTCAAACGGCTCATCTGTTCATAGGCAATACGGCTCCAGTTGCCCGTTACCACCGCGTCGGCAGTCGCAAAACCGTGCGCCAAATTCATGGCCACCATATTAAATTGCGTGGTCGCACCGCCCTGTAAAAACAAGATTTTATAGTTGGACGGAATATTCAAAAGCTGGCGCAAGTCTTGTTCGGCATGATGCAGAATACTCAAAAACATATCCGAACGGTGGCTCATCGCCATCACGGGGAATCCCGTACCGTTGTAGTCGAGCATCTCCTGTTGTGCGGTACGCAATACCGCTTCCGGCAATACGGCAGGACCGGCGGAAAAATTGTAAATCGGATGTGCAGACATGGCGGCCTTCTTTCTTATTCGGTGGGTATGAAGAAATTGTAGAACCGCCTTGCACATTGTGCAAGCACGAAAAATCCGGAAATTCAAGACCGTCTGAAAACAAAGCAATACCAATTCTTTGTTTTCCAAAATAATTTCAAAACTATCATATCAAAACTTGTCAACAATTCCCTTTTCAGACGGCCTCAACCCTACCCTTTACATTTAAGCAATCACTTCAAAAAATCCACGCCAAATCAACACTTTTCTTTTATCTTGAAAACAGTTATAATAGGCCAATTTTTCAAATCACACGAAAAATGGCCGCGCGGCCATTTTTTTGTTTATGTACTTCAGGAGAAGCATGGATATTCAAAGCATTCTTGATAAAACCCTGCCCGGCTTGGGCTACGAGCTGGTCGATTTCGAACTGACCGCACAAGGCGATTTGCGCGTTTTCATCGATAAAGAAGGCGGTATCACCGTCGAAGACTGCGCCACTGTCAGCAACCATCTGAGCCGCGTGTTTATGGTTGAAGACATCGACTACAAACGTTTGGAAATCTCCAGCCCTGGCCTTGACCGTCCGTTGAAAAAAGCCGCCGACTTCGTGCGCTTTGCCGGCCAGAACGCCAAAATCAAAACACGCCTGCCGATTGATGGTCAGAAAAACTTCATCGGCCGCATCGAATCTTGCGAAAACGACATCGTTACCGTCTCTTTCGACGGCAAAACTGCCCAAATCGAATTGAGCAACATCGACAAAGCCCGTTTGCGCCCCGAATTTAAATTTTAAAAACCGATTACTTGGAGATTCTAGAAAATGAGTCGCGAAATGTTACAGCTGGCCGAAGCGCTGGCAAGTGAAAAAAACGTTGAAACGGAAGTCGTATTCAAAGCCCTTGAATTCGCCCTCTCTACTGCTGCCAAGAAAAAAGCCGACCGTGAGCACATGGACGTGCGCGTCGAAATCGACCGCGATACCGGCGAATACCAAACCTTCCGCCGCTGGCTGATTGTTGCCGATGAAGACTACACCTACCCTGACGTAGAAAAAACCATCGAGGAAATCCAAGAAGAAATTCCCGGCACAACCATCCAAATCGGCGAATACTACGAAGAGCAGCTGCCAAACGAAGGCTTCGGCCGCCAAGCAGCTCAAACTGCCAAACAAATCATTCTGCAACGCATCCGCGATGCGGAGCGCGAGCAAAACCTGAACGAGTTCCTCGCTTCTAAAGAAGACATCGTTTCCGGTACGGTAAAACGTGTCGAGCGCCACGGCATCATCGTTGAAGTCGTCGCGGGCAAACTCGACGCACTGATTCCGCGCGAAGAAATGATTCCGCGCGAAAACTTCCGCAGCGGCGACCGCATCCGCGCCCTCTTCCTGCGTGTGGACGAAATCGGCAATACCGGCCGCAAACAAGTCATTTTGAGCCGTACCAGCGGCGACTTCTTGGCCAAACTCTACGCCAACGAAGTACCTGAAATTGCAGACGGCCTGTTGGAAATCCGCGAAGTAGCACGCGACCCCGGCCAACGCGCCAAAGTTGCCGTTAAAGCCAACGACCAACGCATCGACCCGCAAGGTACTTGTATCGGCGTGCGCGGTTCCCGTGTTAACGCCGTGAGCAACGAATTGTCCGGCGAACGCATTGACATCGTATTGTGGTCTCCTGAGACAGCCCAATTCGTGATGAACGCGCTGTCTCCTGCCGAAGTGAGCCGCATCGTGATTGACGAAGACAAACACGCCGTTGACGTGATTGTTGATGAAAACCAACTGGCGCTGGCCATCGGCCGCGGCGGTCAAAACGTCCGCCTGGCTTCCATCCTGACCGGCTGGCAGCTGAACATCATGACCGTTGAAGAAGCCGACGAGCGCAATGCCGCCGAAGACGCCGTTATCCGCAACCTCTTCACCACCCACTTGAACATCGACGACGAAACCGCCGATATCTTGGTGGAAGAAGGCTTTGCCACTTTGGAAGAAGTTGCTTACGTTCCAGCGGCAGAATTGCTCGCCATTGACGGCTTTGACGAAGAAATCGTTGAAACCCTGCGCAACCGCGCACGCGACGCGATCCTGACCATTACCATCGCAGCAGAAGAAAAACTGGGTGAGGTGTCTGAAGACATGCGCAATTTAGACGGCGTAGATTCCGACATGTTGCGCAAACTGGCCGAAGCCGGCGTTACCCAACGCGATGATCTGGCCGAATTGTCTGTTGACGAATTGGTCGAAATTACCGGTGTTGACGAAGAAGAAGCCAAAAAAGTGATTTTGGCTGCACGCGAACACTGGTTTACTGAAGAAAACAACTAAGGGGGTACTGAATGAGTAATACAACCGTAGCGCAATTTGCCGCCGAACTAAACCGCCCCGTCGATGATTTGCTTAAACAATTGAAAGAAGCCGGGGTCAATAAAAACAGCGGTAATGACAGCATAACCACTGACGACAAACAATTGCTGACCGCTTACCTGCAAAAGAAAAACGGCAGCAACAGCGGCACCATCAGCATCCGCCGCAAAAAAACCGAAGTCAGCACCGTTGATGGCGTAAAAGTGGAAACACGCCGCCGCAGCCGTGCCGTTACCATTCCTTCTTCCGAAGAATTGGCAGCGGAAGCCAAAGCCAAAGTAGCAGCGGAAAACCAAAAAGCCGAAGCAGAAAAAGCAGCCGCCCAAGCTGCCGAAGAAAAAGCCAAAGCTGAAGCAGAAGCTGCCGCCAAAGCCGAAGCCCGTGCCAAAGCAGAGGCTGAAGCAGCCAGACTGAAAGCAGCCAAAGCCGCACCAAAAGCAGAAGGTAAACCTGCCGAAGCCCAAAAAGAAGAAGCCAAACCGGTTGAAGCCGTAGAAGCCAAGGCCGAAGCAAAAGTTGAAGCTCAAGCAGACAACAAGCCGTCTGAAAAATCCGTTGAAGCTGAAAAACCAGCCGAAGCCAAAAAACCTGCCAAAGCCAAACAAGACAAAGGTGGCAAAGGCAAAGAAGCGAAAAAGGCAGCCAAACCTGCCGCTCCTGCCGTACCGCAACCTGTCGTCAGCGTGGAAGAACAGGCTCAACGCGATGAAGAGGCTCGTCGTGCCGCCGCCCTGCGTGCGCATCAAGAAGCCTTGTTGAAAGAAAAACAAGAGCGTCAAGCACGCCGTGAAGCCATGAAACAACAGGCCGATCAAGACTCAAAACCTACTAAAGAAGCCAAATCAGGCGAACGCAGCAAACCTGCCGAGAAAGCAAAAGCGGCATCCGGCGAAGGCAAATCCGAACATAACGCGCGCGGTAAAAAAGAAGACCGTCGTGAGCGTGACGAAGAAAACCAAGGCCGTAATGCCAAAGGCAAAGGCGGAAAAGGCGGCCGTGACCGCAACAATGCGCGCAATGGCGACGACGAGCGCGTACGCGGCGGTAAAAAAGGCAAAAAACTCAAACTTGAGCCAAACCAACATGCCTTCCAAGCGCCGACCGAACCTGTCGTACACGAAGTTTTGGTACCTGAAACCATTACCGTTGCTGACTTGGCACACAAAATGGCCGTTAAAGGCGTCGAAGTGGTGAAAGCCCTGATGAAAATGGGCATGATGGTAACCATCAACCAATCTATCGACCAAGACACTGCTCTGATTGTGGTGGAAGAACTCGGCCACATCGGTAAACCTGCAGCCGCCGACGATCCTGAAGCATTCTTGGATGAAGGCGTTGAAGCAGTAGAAGCCGAAGCATTGCCGCGTCCGCCGGTTGTTACCGTGATGGGTCACGTTGACCACGGTAAAACTTCCCTGCTGGACTACATCCGCCGCGCCAAAGTGGTACAAGGCGAAGCAGGCGGCATTACCCAACACATCGGTGCATACCACGTTGAAACCCCACGCGGCGTGATTACCTTCTTGGATACTCCGGGTCACGAAGCGTTTACTGCCATGCGTGCGCGCGGTGCGAAAGCAACCGATATCGTGATTCTTGTGGTTGCAGCCGACGACGGCGTGATGCCGCAAACCATCGAGGCAATTGCCCACGCTAAAGCCGCGGGTGTACCGATGGTGGTTGCCGTCAACAAAATCGATAAAGAAGCCGCCAACCCAGAGCGTATCCGCCAAGAGCTAACTGCACACGAAGTTGTGCCTGACGAATGGGGCGGCGATGTACAGTTTATCGACGTTTCCGCTAAAAAAGGCCTGAACATCGATGCATTGCTCGAAGCCGTCTTGCTCGAAGCTGAAGTTTTGGAACTGACTGCCCCAGTCGATGCACCTGCCAAAGGTATCATTGTTGAGGCACGTTTGGACAAAGGCCGCGGCGCGGTTGCCACATTACTGGTTCAAAGCGGTACGCTGAAAAAAGGCGATATGCTGCTGGCCGGTACTGCATTCGGTAAAATCCGTGCAATGGTTGACGAAAACGGCAAAGCCATCAATGAAGCCGGCCCGTCTATCCCTGTCGAAATCCTCGGCTTGTCCGACGTTCCGAACGCAGGCGAAGATGCAATGGTATTGGCCGACGAGAAAAAAGCGCGCGAAATCGCCCTCTTCCGTCAAGGCAAATATCGCGATGTACGCTTGGCCAAACAACAGGCCGCAAAACTGGAAAACATGTTCAACAACATGGGCGAAAACCAAGCCCAATCCTTGTCTGTCATCATCAAAGCAGACGTACAAGGTTCTTACGAAGCTTTGGCGGGCAGCCTGAAAAAACTGTCCACAGACGAAGTGAAAGTGAACGTGTTGCACAGCGGCGTTGGCGGCATTACCGAATCTGATGTCAACTTGGCCATCGCTTCCGGCGCATTCATCATCGGCTTTAACGTCCGTGCAGATGCTTCCGCACGCAAACTGGCTGAGAATGAAAACGTGGAAATCCGTTACTACAACATCATTTACGATGCCATCGACGACGTGAAAGCCGCCATGAGCGGTATGCTCTCTCCGGAAGAGAAAGAGCAAGTAACCGGCACGGTCGAAATCCGTCAGGTTATCTCCGTTTCCAAAGTCGGCAATATTGCAGGCTGTATGGTTACCGACGGTGTGGTCAAACGCGATTCCCATGTCCGCCTCATCCGCAACAACGTGGTTATCCATACCGGCGAGCTGTCTTCTTTGAAGCGCTACAAAGACGACGTCAAAGAAGTCCGTATGGGCTTCGAGTGTGGTCTGATGCTCAAAGGCTACAACGAGATTATGGAAGGCGACCAACTCGAATGTTTCGACATCGTCGAAGTTGCCCGTACTCTGTAATCAGACAGGCCGTCTGAAAAATCAGAAGCAGGTTTTGCAATGCGAAACCTGCTTCTTTTTTTCAGACGGCCTTTTTACAACCATTCATAGTTTGAAACTATGGAAATTGATGTGTGGTATGTAAGAAACAAAACAGCCGCACAAGGCAAAGCCATTTGGCAAAAGAATAGACGGCAAACTAAGCCTGATAAGGCTCTCTATATATTGTCATATCTTAACGTTTCTGTTGTTTTTCTCAAATTTCGGCACTAGTATATACAGCCTAAACACAATACAAATTAAGCAATACCGGCCATATGCCGGATACGTTTACTTCCTTGTTACTCTCATCAATATCTAAAGAAAATATCATGACAATCGAAAAAGCAATGCGCATCCGCAATGCGCAATTTGAATTACGACATTTAGAGCAATTGCAGCCATCTCCCCTTGCACAAGCAACAACAGGTACTTCGAGAGATGACGTTTATTATGTAACCCGCAGCGACGATAAAATCATTGAAGACCCAAACGGCGGTGATGATACGGTTTACAGCAACGTCAGCTATACCCTCCCCAACTACGTTGAAAACCTTGTTTTGACCGGTACGGCCAACATCTTCGGCGCAGGCAACAACAGCAACAACATCCTCATCGGCAATGAAGGCCGCAACCGCCTCAACAGCGGGCGCGGTGACGACATCGTTTACGGCGGCGGCGGCAGCGATTTCATCAACGGCGGCGAAGGCAACGACCGTCTTTTCGGCGAAACAGGCAATGACACCCTCAACGGTGAAGCAGGCAACGATGTGCTTGAAGGTGGCGAAGGCGACGATACCTACCTTTTCTCTGCCAAAAGCGAGCAAGACACCATCATCGACGACCAAGGCCACAACAGCATCCGCTTCCATACCGACCTGAGCCTTAACGATTTAACCGTCGAAGTCCGAAACAACGAAACCGGTGGTCAAGACTGGCTGATTGCCGTGAAAAACAGCAATGCCGTTTTAACCATCCAAAACCAATACACGCAAAACGGTACAACGCCGGCAGTCTCCCAATTCATCATCGGCACACAAAAACTGGATGTAAACAGCTTTGCCAAATATTTTGATATTTCCCTGACAGAGCATACCGAAAGCGGTAAGACCATCGATGGCAGCGACGACAATGACCACCTGATCGGCACATCCGGCGACGATATTATCGACGGCAAAGCCGGTGCCGACATCATGGAAGGCAGGGACGGCAATGACACTTACTATGTTGATAACGCAAAAGACGTAGTTATCGAACAAGCTGGCGGCGGCGAAGACACCGTATTCAGCAGCATTTCATATACTGCCGCCACCCACGTTGAAAATGTTACCTTGACCGGCTCGGCCAATATTTTTGCCGCCGGCAACAACAGCAATAACATCCTGACCGGCAACGAAGGTCGCAACCGCCTCAACAGCGGACGCGGTGATGATACCGTTTACGGCATGGGCGGCAACGACAACCTCAATGGCGGCGACGGCAACGATTATCTGGATGGCGGCGATGGTAACGATGCCATCAATGGCGATGCTGGCGACGATGTTTTGGTGGGCGGCAACGGCAAAGACATCCTGAAAGGCGGCGCCGGAAACGATACCTATATCTACGGCGACAACGATACCATTATCGACAACCAAGGCATCAATACCCTCAAATTTTCAGACGGCCTGGACAATGCCAAGCTCAACCTGAAGACCATTCATAACGACGACGGCAGCCAAAGCTGGGAAATTACTTCGGAGCAAGGTTCAGCCTTGATTCAAAACCAAATCGGTGCTGATGGCAGCATTTCCATCGACCGTTTCCAGTTCAGCGACCAAACTTACACTGCCGCACAGTTCCAACAAGCCTTCCAAGCGCTGAAAGCCAAAAACATTAACTTTGTCGGCACAAACGGCGACGACACTTTGCATGGCAATGCAGGCAACAATGAAATCGACGGCGGCAACGACGGCCGCGACATCCTCTATGGCCACGACGGCGATGACATCTTGCGCGAACACAGCGAAACCTATTACGGCAACGAACCCGCTTCCGACGATAAACTCTACGGCGGCAACGGTAACGACAAACTCTATGCCCATGTAGGCACCGACTTACTCGACGGCGGCGCAGGCAATGATTATCTGGAAGGCGGAGAACACAACGACACCTATGTTTTCGGAAAAGGTTACGGCCACGACACCATTTTCGACTACAACTTCGGTTTTGATAGCGAGGCAAGCCTACACAGACTCAACGCTAATGTCGTTAAATTTACCGGCGGCATTACCCTTGACGACCTCGAAATTACCGTTGAAAAAGGTTACGACAAAACCGGGATTGCCGACATACCCGACAGCAACCAATTTGTATCCCCCCCCCTGTTGGATGGCGATACTTGGCATATCCGCATTAAAGGCACGGACGATGTTTTAACCATCAAAAACCAAAGCGGTATTTATGGTGCGATTTCCGAGTTTCAGTTTGACGGCAATACCTCATACAGCACAGGCGAGCTGATCAACCACTTCAAACTGTCTATCCCGCACATGATCGGCAACAAAAACATCGTCCAATACACAGGCCAACCCGTTGAAGAACTCAACCGTGATGTGTACAACAACTTCAATCACACCATCCACGCCGATAGCGACAACAGCGATTTAGATTTGTCGCATTACACTTCTGTTGTCGAATACAGGGGCAACCGAAGCGATGAAACCATTACTTTGGGCCGAGGCATCAACATCGTTGATACGGCCGGCGGCAACGATACCATTACCGACCCGGGTGCCGACAACACCGTTATCATGTTTGGCAGAAACAGCGGCAACGACACCTTTAATCCGTATGGTGGCAGCGATACCCAAGTCCTTTTCAAAGAAGGGCTGACGCTGAAAGATTTACAGTTGAAAACCGGCGATGATTGGGTCTTAACCATCAAAGATACAGGCGACACCCTGACCATCCATGACATTGCCAACAATAATGTCGACAGCTTTGTATTCGGAAACGGTAAGAGCTACACCGCCGATGAAATCAGCAAAGCACTGATTACTGAAAATACACAAAACAACGGTATCCTGTAAAACTCAAAGGCCGTCTGAAACCTTAATTCAGACGGCCTTAGTCCTTTGCTGATTTATTTATCGTTCTGCTATATAATTATTCTCATTCGAATTCACAAGAAAGAATAAAAATGGATGCCTTAAATCTCCTCACCACTCGTCGCTCTTCCAAAAAACTGACTGCTCCTGCACCCAATGCCGAGCAACTGGAACAAATGCTGCAAGCGGCAACACAAGTACCTGATCACGGCAATATGCGCCCTTACCGCTTTACTGTAATTCAAAGCGAGGCCGGCTTACAACGTTTCCGCGAGCTTTTGGGCAAGACCGTTACCGAACTCAACTTCGGTGATGATGCCATGAAAAAGGCCGAACGCGTCGGCAACATGGCGCCTATGATTATTGGCGTTACATTTGCGCCAAACCGTGAAGTGGCGAAACCCAAACCTGAATGGGAGCAAATGCTGACTGCAGGCTGCGCCGCCTATGCTTTACAACTGGCTGCTTCTGCTCAAGGCTTCGACAATGTTTGGATTACGGGCATGTGGGTCAACAGCCCATTGTTGCGCGAAGCATTTGAGTGTGCCGACAAAGACAAAATCATCGGCCTGATGATGATTGGTTCGCCGACCGAAGAAGGAAGCGGCCCGAAAAATACCAACTTAGAATGTTTTACAACTTATTGGTAAAGCCTGAAAATACTAAGGCCGTCTGAAAAACCTGATTTAATGGTTTTCAGACGGCCTTTTTATGTCTCTTGTCAAAATATCAAGCAGGATTCATAAACGCTTCAACTTCTTCCAAAGAAATATCCGCCGTCGCGCCATGACGTGAAGCCACCAATGCACCCAGCGCACAAGCAAAAGCAATGGCTTCTTGAGGAGGCGCATTATTGAGCAGCTTGTAAGTCAAACCACCAAGAAAGCTGTCGCCGGAGCCGACAGTATCCACCACTTTGACGCGGAAACCGCAATGACGGTACAACTCGCCGTCCTTATACAAAACCGCGCCATGACTACCCAAAGTCACACACAAGATTTTGACGCCGGTCAGCTCAACGAGGTAGCCGATATTTTGTTCGATACTGTGATAAGGAGAACCGTAAGCCGCAGCCAACTCATACAGCTCATCATCATTGAGTTTGACCATATCGGACTGTTTCATGGTCTCAAGCAAGCGGTCAATATCGTAATGAGGCTTACGCAGATTAACGTCAAAAATTTTGAATTTGGCTTCTTTCAGCAAAACCGCCAAGCTTTTACGCGAAACTTCATCGCGGGTTGCCAAGCTGCCAAAAACGAAAGCATCTGATTCTGCCACACGTTTGATTGCCGCATCATCAACCGCAATCCTGTCCCACGCGCAAGGATAAACAATCTCATAAGACGCACTGCCAGACTTGTCCAAGTGTACTTTCACCAAGCTGGTCGCACATTCGTGACAAACCTGCAAATAATCAGTATTGACGTTTTTACTTTGAATTTGACGTAGCAATTCCTCGCCATCGGCATCATCGCCGCGACGACTGATGATGACAGCATCGATACCCAAAGACTGCAAACGGACAGCAACATTTAGGGGTGCACCACCCAATACCTTTCCGTTTGGAAAATCGTCCCACAGCACTTCGCCGAAACTGGTTACTTTCATTCTTGGCCTTCCTTTTTTGAGGTTGATTGGCAGGGTCTGCACACCCGACAGATTTTTGCAAATCATGTACTTGTAGTAAAACTCCAGCATCGGGGGCAAAAGTATTATGTTTTAAAATATTGGGACTGACAAGCAATTAAGGGAATATCAGACAATAAACTTGATTCATCACAAAATTATATTGTTCCTATTTTTTCTTTTTCTTTCACATTTATCCCCTCCTGTTTCATTAAAACAAAATATTCTGAAATTTAAATACAAAAGGCCGTCTGAAAACTGATTCAATCAATTTTCAGACGGCCTTTATCGCAGCATTGCAGCGATTAAACTACAACTTCTTCTTTTTTCTTCACTTCTTTGGCAATGTTCTCACGACTCAAGCCAAACATCAGCAAGAGCGGGCTGGCAACCAATACGGAAGAGTAAATACCGAACACGATACCGATAGTCAGCGCCATAGAGAAACCGTGCAAGGCTGCACCGCCAAACACCAGCATAGAAACAACCATTGCCTCGGTCGAACCGTGGGTAATGATGGTACGGCTCATGGTTGCAGTAATCGCGTTGTCGATGACTTCCGGCACAGTGTGGCCGCGCATATGCGGCTTGCGGAAGTTTTCGCGAATACGGTCAAATACCACCACAGATTCGTTTACGGAATAACCCAAAACAGCCAAGATACCTGCCAAGACAGTCAATGAGAATTCCCATTGGAAGAAGGCGAAACAGCCGAGAATAATCACGATATCGTGCATATTCGCAATAATCGCGGATACTGCAAAACGCCACTCAAAACGCATGGACAAGTAAATAATAATACCTGCCACCACGAAGCCCAATGCCATCAAACCATTGGTAACCAATTCTTCACCAACCTGAGGGCCGATGAATTCGACTTGGCGCAAGGTAACGTCAGGGTTGTCTTTTTTCAGCAAATCCATCACTTGGTTGGACAGCTGTGCAGACGTTACGCCTTCTTTGTTCGGCAGGCGAATCATAATGTGTTTATTCGTACCCAAGGCCTGAACCTGTACATCACCCATTTTCAGCGTATCGAGGCGTTCGCGCGTTTTATTCACATCCACGCCCTGCTGATATTGGACTTCCATCACCGTACCGCCTGTAAATTCGACGGAGAAATTCAGGCCTTTGGTTACCAAAAAGAACACGGCGGCGATAAACGTAACCAACGAAATAAAAGTCGTCAGTTTGCCGTAGCTCATAAACGGAATATCACGTTTGATTTTAAATAATTCCATGTTTTACTCCTTGCCTTCTGCCATTTCAGCTTTCGGCTTCCATACCGAACCGATGGAAATATTTTGCAATTTGCGGCGACGGCCGTACCACAGGTTGACCAAAGCACGGAACACGACCACGGATGAATACATCGAAGTCAGAATACCGATACAGTGTACAACCGCAAAACCGCGTACCGGGCCGGAACCGAATACCAACAAAGCGATACCGGCAATCAGGGAGGTCAAGTTGGAATCGACAATGGTTGCCCAAGCGTGTTGGAAACCGAGGTTGATGGCCTGCTGTGGTACGACACCGGCACGCAGTTCCTCACGGATACGTTCATTAATCAACACGTTGGAGTCAATCGCCATACCCAAGGTCAAAGCCAAGGCGGCAATACCCGGCAAGGTCAGCGTTGCCTGCATGGCAGACAAAATACCCACCAAAAACAAGATATTGGTACTCAAGGCAATGGTAGAGAAGAAACCCATCAAGCGATAGTAAATCACCATGAATGCAGCAACAGCGGCAAAGCCCCACAAGGTAGAGTGGAAACCTTTTTCAATGTTTTCTTTACCCAAAGACGGGCCGATGGTACGTTCTTCGACAATCTGCATCGGCGCGGCCAGCGAACCGGCGCGCAGCAACAATGAAGTATCGTTGGCTTCGGCTGTCGTCATGCTGCCGGAAATCTCCACGCGGCCACCGGTAATGGCGGCTCGGATGACAGGCGCGGTCACGACTTCGGATTTACCTTGGTCGATCAACACCATAGCCATACGTTTACCCACATTGGCCGAAGTCAATTCGCCAAAAATGCTGCCGCCCGCACTATCCAGGCTCAGGCTCACGGCAGGCGCGCCCATTTGGTCAAAGCTAGGTTGCGCATCGTTGATGTTGTCGCCGGTTAGTTCAACTTGTTTGTTGACCAAGATAGTTTCCGGATGATCGCCACCGCTTGACAGCAATTCGTAACCGGTCGGCACATTGCCGTTCAAAGCTTCTTGCAGTTTGATCGGATCGTCTTCCACCATACGCACTTCCAAAGTCGCAGTACGACCGATAATATCTTTTGCTTTGGCAGTATCTTGCACGCCCGGCAGCTGTACGACAATGCGGTCAAGGCCGGATTGTTGGATAACCGGTTCGGCTACGCCCAATTCGTTCACACGGTTGTGCAACGTATTGATATTTTGTTTAACTGCATCAGAACGTACTTTATTGATTGCCTCTTCAGACAAAGTCAGCACGATATTGTTACCGTCCGGCAGCAGCGTGGCTTCAGGGAACAATTTTTGCAACTGAGGCAAGGCTTTTTGTACATCGGCAGCATCTTGCAAAGGCACGGTCAGACCGTTTTCAGTCTGATGCACCGTGCCGGTACGGATTTTTTCGCGGCGCAATTCGCGGCGGATATCGCCGGAATAACGTTCAAACGTTTTCTGCATCGCGGCTTTCATGTCCACCTGCATGGTGAAATGCACGCCGCCGCGCAAGTCCAGACCCAGGAACATCGGATTGGCTTTGATTTTCGCCATCCACTCAGGGCTGTCTGCCAACAGGTTGAGCGCGGTAATATAGCCCTCGCCCAAAGTATTTTCGATGACGTCGCGCGCTTTCAGTTGCGTTTCGGTATCTTTGAAACGCACTTTCAGCGAGTTGTCGACGATGAACATACCATCAGTCTGAATACCTGCCTGTTTCAGCGCGGCATCCACTTTAGACTGGGTTTGCTCATTGATAACGATGGCTTGTCGGTTGGTCGATACCTGTACGGCAGGCGTTTCACCGAAAAGGTTGGGCAGCGAGTAAACAGCCGCAACCACAATCGTGAACGCAATCAGCAGGTATTTCCATAAAGGATAACGGTTCATGGTAAACCTTTGCTTTATTTATAAAGGCAAACAGCCGCGCTCGGAAAATGAGGCGGCTTTTTGCAAAAAAACGGATTATTCGGCTTTCGCGGCAATCGCGTTGCGCTCAACTTCCACTTCGATTTTCGCACCTTGACCGATGTCGACAGTGTAGAATTGCTCGCCGACTTTGGTCACGCGGCCTTTGAAGCCTGCCGCCAAAACGACTTTATCGCCGACTTTCAAAGCGGCCAACATCGCTTGGTGCGCTTTGAATTTCTTTTGTTGAGGACGCATAATCAGGAAGTAGAACACCACCATGATCAGCACTAAAGGGGCAAATTGAGCCACTGCTTGATTCATAATATATCCGTTCTTTCAAGTTTTAGATTAAGTAAAAAACTGCACACTGCAATCAAATACATTGGTTGGACTGTAAAATTGAGCTATTCTAAAGGTCGTCTGAAAAATTTCCAAGTATTTCCGTATTTATTAACCATATTTAGCAGTCTTTACGACTTGTCCGACACATACTGTTCCATGTTCAAAAAAATCCTTTGGCGCATCAGCACCCGCCTACGCCGTTTGTTTGGCAAAAACGCCCGCACCGTATGGATTTCGCATCCGATATTCCTACAGCACCAGCCGGGGCCTAACCATCCCGACAGGCCCGAACGCATCAGCTCCATTCAAACTGCCTTAAAACAAGAAGGCATTTGGCGTCGCCTGCAAACCACCGAAGCACCGGAAATCAAAGATGCGCAGCTGGCATTGGTCCACTCGCGCAACTATCTGCACGAGTTGGAAGCCGCCCAGCCGCTCCCCGGCAAAATCCACCGCATCGATGACGATACGGTCATCTGCCACGACTCCCTTCAAGCCGCCCGTTTTGCGGCCGGAGCCGTTGTCAAGGCAGTCGATATGGTGATGAATAAAAAAGCCTGGCATGCTTTTTGCGCCATCCGCCCGCCAGGCCACCATGCCCACAGCAACAGCGCCGGCGGATTTTGCCTGATCAACAACACCGCCACCGGCGTGATGCACGCCATTGCCCAATACCGCTTGCAACGCATCGCCGTCATCGATTTCGACGTCCACTTCGGCGATGGAACGGCGGAGATTCTCCAAGACGATCCGCGCGTGATGTTTTTCAACCTGTTTGAAACCGATATCTTTCCCTTCCCTCAGGCGGAACAATACGCCGGCAATAAAAATATGCTGCATACGCCCCTCAAACCAGGCACAGGCAGCCGTATCTTCCGCACGACCATCCGCGAACAATGGCTGCCCAAGCTCACGGCCTTCCGCCCCGAGTTGGTGTTGCTTTCGGCAGGTTTTGACGGGCATAAACAAGACGAAACAGGCCGTCTGAACCTGCATGAAGCCGATTTTGCCTGGCTGACGCACAAAATCGTCCAAGCAACGGCAAGCTGCCAAGGACGTGTTGTTTCCGTGCTGGAAGGCGGCTATACCTTGGAATCCATGTCCAAATCCGCCGCCGCCCACATCCGCGTATTGGCGGGCTTAAGCAAGGCCGATTACGTCATCGCCTACCAAAAGCATCTGAAGCGCGGCAAAAGTAACAATCCTACACCATAACGCATTCAAACTATTGCCCAGGCCGTCTGAAAACAGATTATCCATTTCAGAAGGCCTTTTTTTTCATTTACAAACTTTAATTTGAGCAAAGACAAACCATTTCCATATTATCAGTAGTAAAATAACAAACATAAAACATATCAATAAAAACATTTCACACGCCACACTGCTTCCCTTTCCCCAATTGACCGTCTTTTTCAGACGGCCTCCACTTTAAAAAAGGAGCGTTACAATGAAAGCAGCACGTTTTTATAACAAAGGCGACATCCGCATCGAAGACATTCCCGAGCCAACCGTAGCTCCGGGTACTGTCGGCATCAATGTTGCTTGGTGCGGTATCTGCGGTACAGACCTGCATGAATTCATGGAAGGCCCGATTTTCATTCCGCCTTGCGGCCATCCGCACCCAATCTCCGGCGAGTCTGCGCCAGTCACCATGGGTCACGAGTTCTCCGGCGTGGTTTATGCCGTAGGCGAAGGCGTGGACGACATCAAAGTCGGTCAACACGTTGTTGTCGAACCCTACATCATCCGCGACGACGTACCGACCGGCGAAGGCAGCAACTACCACCTCTCCAAAGACATGAACTTCATCGGCTTGGGCGGCTGCGGTGGCGGCTTGTCTGAAAAAATTGCCGTTAAACGCCGTTGGGTACACCCTATTTCCGACAAAATCCCATTGGACCAAGCTGCTTTGATTGAGCCTCTGTCTGTCGGCCACCATGCTTATGTACGCAGTGGCGCGAAAGAAGGCGACGTCGCATTGGTCGGCGGCGCAGGCCCAATCGGTTTGCTGTTGGCTGCCGTACTGAAAGCCAAAGGCATCAAAGTCATCATCACCGAATTGAGCAAAGCGCGTAAAGACAAAGCACGCGAAGCCGGCGTGGCCGACTACATCCTCGACCCATCCGAAGTCGATGTCGTTGAAGAAGTGAAAAAACTGACCAACGGCGAAGGCGTAGACGTTGCATTCGAATGCACCAGCGTCAACAAAGTGCTGGACACCATGGTCGAAGCATGCCGTCCGACTGCGAAAGTCGTCATCGTATCCATTTGGAGCCACCCCGCTACCATCAACGTCCACAGCGTTGTGATGAAAGAGCTGGACGTGCGCGGCACCATCGCCTACTGCAACGACCACGCCGAAACCATCAAATTGGTTGAAGAAGGCAAAATCAACCTTGAGCCTTTCATCACCCAACGCATCAAACTGGACGAATTGATTTCCGAAGGCTTCGAGCGCTTGATCCACAACAATGAATCCGCAGTAAAAATCATTGTTAATCCTAATCTTTAATCCTAAGGCTTAAAGAATAAACAGGCCGTCTGAAACTTTTCAGACGGCCTGTTTACTTGATAAATTCCCGAATGGCCCAATCCTCTGCCAACCATTCACTTATCAAGAGCAAAATCTCATGAATCCAAAATACGCCCCACTCTTTCAAACATACACCCTCAATAACGGCGTAACCATCAAAAACCGCCTTGCCGTCGCCCCCATGACCCATTTCGGTTCACAAACCGACGGTTTAATCAGCGACCAAGAGCGTACCTTCCTCAGCAACCGCGCAGGCGATATGGGCCTGTTTATCACGGCCGCCACTTTGGTTCAAAAAGACGGCAAAGCCTTTCACGGCCAACCTGAAGCCACAGGCGAACACTGCCTCGACAGCCTGAAAGAAACCGCACAAATCCTGCGACAACAAGGCACAAAAGCGATTTTGCAAATCCATCACGGCGGTTCCAAAGCCATTGATGACCTTTTGGACGGTCTCGACAAAATCAGCGCTTCCGCCAACGAAGCCGAACACGCACGCGAAGCGACCGCAGAAGAAGTCGAAGCACTCATCGCCTCTTATGCGCAAGCCGCCGATTTGGCGCTTCGTGCCGGTTTTGACGGCGTGGAAATCCACGGTGCGAACGGCTATTTAATCCAACAGTTTTACTCTGCCCAAAGCAACCGCCGCAACGACCAATGGGGCGGCAGCTTGGAAAACAGAATGCGCTTCCCGCTGGCCGTTGTCGATGCCGTGGTTGCCGTCCGAGAAAAACACCAGCGCGACGATTTCATTATCGGCTACCGCTTCTCCCCCGAAGAGCCGGGCGAAGACGGCTTAACCATGACCGAAACCGGCGCACTGATTGACGCATTGGTACAAAAACCGCTGCAATATCTGCACGTTTCCCTGTGGGAATTTGATAAAAAAATCCGTCGCGGCGGCGATACCGCCCAAACCCGTATGCAGTTTATCCACGAACGCATCAACGGCAAACTGCCGCTTATCGGCGTGGGCAACCTGTTTACCGCCGACCAAATTTTGGCCGCCTATGAAACCGGCTGGGCAGAATTTATCGCCTTGGGCAAAACCGTGATGATTAATCCGCACATCGCCACGCAAATCCGCGAAGGCCGCGAAGCTGAAATCGAAACGCAACTCGACCCGACACGCGCCGACCATTACGGCCTCCCCGACACCTTGTGGGGATTTGCCTCCAGCGGTACGCAATCATGGCTGCCGCCGGTAAAAGGCGCGGAATGGAAACCGATGGATATTTAATCATCGATTCATAGCACAAGGCCGTCTGAAACTTTTCAGACGGCCTTTGGTTTGGTGCAAACATTGAATTATCAAGCATTTTTTTGTACAATTCCGCATCTTTCAATCTATTGCAGGGCGTGTCGCACACGCCCTTATTTTAGCCTGTTTTCCAACACCCATACCCTTCAGGCCGTCTGAAAAAGCGGCCTGAAACTTTTTGCAAAGAAAACCATGTCCCAAGAAATCCTCGACCAAGTGCGCCGCCGCCGCACGTTTGCCATCATCTCCCACCCTGACGCGGGTAAAACCACGCTGACCGAAAAACTGTTGCTGTTTTCAGGCGCGATTCAGAGCGCGGGTACGGTAAAAGGCAAGAAAACCGGCAAATTCGCCACCTCCGACTGGATGGAAATCGAGAAGCAGCGTGGCATTTCCGTGGCATCAAGCGTGATGCAGTTCGACTACAAAGACCATACCGTCAACCTCTTGGACACGCCGGGACACCAAGATTTCTCCGAAGATACCTACCGCGTATTGACCGCCGTCGACAGCGCCTTGATGGTCATCGACGCGGCAAAAGGCGTGGAAGCGCAAACCATCAAACTCTTGAACGTCTGCCGCCTGCGCAATACGCCGATTGTTACGTTCATGAACAAATACGACCGCGAAGTGCGCGATTCGCTGGAACTCTTGGACGAAGTAGAAAACATCCTGCAAATCCGCTGCGCGCCCGTAACTTGGCCAATCGGCATGGGCAAAAACTTCAAAGGCGTGTACCACATCCTGAACGACGAAATCTATCTCTTTGAAGCGGGCGGTGAACGCCTGCCGCACGAGTTCGACATCATCAAAGGCATCGACAATCCCGAATTGGAACAACGCTTTCCGTTGGAAATCCAACAGTTGCGCGACGAAATCGAATTGGTGCAGGCGGCTTCCAACGAGTTCAATCTCGACGAATTCCTCGCCGGCGAACTCACGCCCGTGTTCTTCGGTTCGGCAATTAACAACTTCGGTATTCAGGAAATCCTCAATTCATTGATTGAATGGGCGCCTGCGCCGAAACCGCGCGATGCGACCGTACGCATGGTCGAGCCAGATGAGCCGAAGTTTTCCGGATTTATCTTTAAAATCCAAGCCAATATGGACCCGAAACACCGCGACCGCATCGCCTTCTTGCGCGTCTGCTCCGGTAAATTCGAGCGCGGCATGAAGATGAAACATCTGCGCATCAACCGCGAAATCGCCGCCTCCAGCGTGGTAACCTTCATGTCGCACGACCGCGAGCTGGTGGAAGAAGCCTACGCCGGCGACATCATCGGCATCCCGAACCACGGCAACATCCAAATCGGCGACAGCTTCTCCGAAGGCGAACAACTGGCATTTACCGGCATTCCCTTCTTCGCACCCGAACTGTTCCGCAGCGTCCGCATCAAAAATCCGCTGAAAATCAAGCAACTGCAAAAAGGTTTGCAGCAACTCGGCGAAGAAGGCGCGGTACAAGTCTTCAAACCGATGAGCGGCGCAGATTTGATTTTGGGCGCGGTCGGCGTGTTGCAGTTTGAAGTCGTTACCTCGCGGCTGGCCAACGAATACGGCGTAGAAGCCGTGTTCGACAGCGCATCCATCTGGTCGGCGCGCTGGGTATCGTGCGAAGACAAGAAAAAGCTGGCGGAATTTGAAAAAGCTAACGCAGGCAATCTGGCGATAGACGCAGGCGGCAACCTCGCCTACCTTGCGCCTAACCGCGTCAACTTAAACCTGACGCAGGAACGCTGGCCGGACATCGTGTTCCACGAAACGCGCGAGCATTCGGTTAAACTGTAAAACGCAAAGGCCGTCTGAAACTTTCAGACGGCCTTTTTTTCATTCGATATCAACCCAATAAATCCCAAGCAAACTTTCCGATGGTCAGGCACAGCAGCAACATAAACCCATAACGCAGCAGCCTGGTTCCGCCGCGCATTGCCAAGCGCGCGCCGACCACGCCGCCGCACAAATTCGCCACCGCCAACGGTATCGCCCATGCCCACACAACATGGCCTTGCGGAATAAAAAACGTCAGCGCAGCAAGATTGGTGGTCGAATTGATGACCTTTGCCGAGGCGTTAGCCGCTAAAAAATCATAGCCGTAAAAGCGGACGAACACAAAAGCCAGCAGGCTGCCCGTTCCCGGCCCGAACACGCCGTCGTAAAACCCGATTAACGCGCCGAAAAATAAGCCCCATAAAGTTTCGCGGCGCGTCAGCTTTTCAGTGCGCACCGTCTGTCCCAAGTCTTTTTTCAAAAAAGTGTACAGACACATGGCAATCATGATGACCAACATCGTCGGTTTCATGTATTGCACGGGGAAATACACCACCGTTTTCGCGCCCAAATATGAAGCGACAAATGCCAACACCGCGGCAGGCAGCAGCATTTTCCACGGCACGGGGATTCGGCGCAGGTATTGCCCCGTCGCAGTCAGCGTGCCGCAGCAGGAAGCAAATTTATTGACACCCATTACCGAGGCCACAGGTGTAGCGTTTGGCAATAGGTTGAATAATCCGGGAATCTGCAATAGCCCGCCTCCGCCAACCGCCGCATCCATCAGCCCTGCGGCAAAGCCGACCAACACCAGATAATAAAAAAACGAATCTGCAAGCATAATGTCCATCTCTAAAAAGCAAAGCGATTTTGCGCGTATTTGCCTGTCCTGACAACCTACAAGGCCGTCTGAAAAACAAGGAACGATATCCTGTTTTCAGACGGCCTTTCTTTTTAAATTCAACCGCTCAAATTGCGGCTTAAAAATTTTTCCATTAAAATGCCGCCCCTTATCTTTCCTACACACAACACATTTTATGGAACATTCCACCCCGACCAAACGCACAGCCCACGACCGAATGGGCATCTTCGCGCATTTCATTTTTGCCAGCCGCTGGCTGCAACTGCCGATTTATATAGGCTTGATTATCGCCCAAGTCATTTATGCCTGTAAGTTCCTCAAATCCTTGTGGCACTTGGTATCCAATTTCAGCATCATGGATGAAAACACCATCATGATCGCCGTATTGAACCTGATTGATGTTGTGATGATTGCCAACCTGCTGACCATGGTCATTGTCGGCGGCTACGAGACCTTCGTCTCCCGCCTTCACGTTGACGAACATCCCGACCAGCCCGAATGGCTCAGCCATGTCAATGCTTCGGTTTTGAAGGTTAAGCTGTCGATGTCCATCATCAGCATTTCCTCCATCCATCTGCTGCAAACCTTCCTCAACGCCGCCAATCTGTCGGAAAAACAAATCATGTGGCAATGTATTACCCACATCTGCTTCCTGATTTCCGCCCTCGCCATGGCTTTAACGGACAAAATCGTGTACAGCACGACGCATAAAGCGCATTGATAATAAAAGGCAATCAAAAGGCCGTCTGAAATATTTCAGACGGCCTTTTGCTATCTGGCAATGTTTACAGCTTATTGCTTACGCTTGTCCCACCAGGCAAACAAATTGCCCAAAACCGTTCCTGACACAGAGTGCCAAACGCAGGCAACGGCGGCGGCAACGGCAGATTCGGCATTACCGGGGAAAAATTTAGCACTCAAACCGGTGGCAAGTCCGGCATTTTGTACGCCGACTTCGATGGCAAGAGTGCGTTTTTTGGCGGTGTTCATGCCGGTCAGTGCGCCGCTGTAATAGCCGAGGATGTAGCCACCGATGTTGTGGGCAGCGATGGCGAGTACCATAACGAAGGCGGATTCAGCAAAGCGGTGGCCGTGAACGGCAGCAACGCCGCCGACGATGCAGGCAAACGCGACAACGGCAACAGCAGGCATAATCGCGCGCACGTCTTCAAACCAGTGTTTTTTATGCAGCAATATATTGGCGGCAGAACCGATAACCACAGGCAACAAGGTAACGAGCAACATAAATTTGAACATACCCCAGCCGTCCATTTCGACGGTTTGTCCGACCAAATAAGTCATCCACAGCGGCGTCATCACAGGCGCAAGGACGGTGGAGACGGTGGTCATACCGACTGAAAAGGCGACATCGCCTTTAGCCAAAAAACTCATGATATTGGACGAAACACCGCCCGGGCAGGTGCCGACCAAAACCAGACCCAGCGTTAATCCAGGCGAGAGGTCAAAGGCTCTGGCAATACCGATAGCGAGCAGGGGCATAATCGTGTATTGGGCGATGGCGCCGATAAAAATATCGAGCGGACGTTGCGCCAGAATTTGATAATCTTCTTTGCCTAAAGTCATGCCCATACCGAGCATGATGATACCGAGTACAACGACTTGAGTATCGCCTTTTACCCATGAAAACGTAGCAGGTTCGATAAAGGCGATAATGGAGGCAAGGACGATAATCAAGGCGGTGAAGCGGGTCATTTGCCGACTGATAGCGGTCAGAAAGTTCATATTTTACTCCTTTGTATGTTTTTATCATGACAATAATTGCCATAATTTAACACATATTAACTCTTGTGCGCAATGACAGTAACGAAACAGGAAATCCATCATCCAATAATGTTTAAAAACAAACCACACTAACTCCACCCAATATCAACACAAAGGCCATCTGAAACCTTTTCAGACGGCCTTGTTTTATCCGTTCATTATCGATTTATTCGATATTTTGAACCTGTTCGCGCATTTGTTCGATTAAGACTTTCAGTTCAACCGACGCTTGCGTGCATTCGGCGGCGATGGCTTTGCTGCCCAAAGTGTTGGCTTCGCGGTTCAACTCCTGCATCAGGAAATCCAAACGTTTGCCTACGCTGCCCTTGCCTTCGGTAACGATACGGCGTACTTCGGCGATATGGGTGCGCAAACGGCTGAATTCCTCATCCACATCGGATTTTTGGATGAATAAAGCAAATTCCTGTTGCAAGCGGTCGTTGTCGATATTGCCGACGGCTTCTGCCAAACGGGTTTTGACTTTATCCATATGCGCTTGCAGAAGGCTGGGGAACAATTCGTTCAAAGCGTCCACAATCTCTTCCATGCCATCCAGGCGTTGCAGCAGGTGCTCACCCAGTTTTTTGCCTTCGCGTTTGCGGGCGGCTGTAAACTCTTTCAAAGCGCCGGTCAATAAATCTTTAACGCCTTTGGCCAAAGCCTCGGCATCTTCGCCCTGGCCTGCCAAAACGCCGGGGAAACGCAAAACGTCTGCCACGCTCAGCTTGCCGAAATTGTGTTCCTTGCGCCATTCTTTGTTCAAATGCGCCAGTTGGGCAACCAAATCCTGATTGACCTCCAAAGTCTGTCCGCCCGAGGAGGCATCCTGCAGCTGGATGCGGCATTCCAATTTACCGCGCGCCACAGCCGCGGCAATCTGCTCGCGCAACGCGCCTTCCAAATAACGCAATTCTTCCGGCATACGGAATTGAACATCCAAATAACGATGGTTGACCGCGCGGATTTCCAAATTAATCCGCTTGCCTCCGCATTCGCCTGCGGCATTGGCAAAGCCGGTCATGCTGTGGATTTGAATAGTTCGTCTTGTAGCCATGGTTTTACTCCGTTTCCAAATACGAGTGAAAGTATGGACACTATAACACACCCGACCGACGATTTTCAGACGGCCTTTGGTGCCAAATTCCTCTATAATTCAAGGCAACCTATTTTTTATTCCCCCCAAAGGTTCATCATGAGTAACTACACCCGCACCGGCCGCGCCGCCGACAGCCTGCGCGACATCAAAATTACCCCCAATTTCCTCCCCCATGCCGATGGCTCCTGCCTTATTGAGTGCGGCAACACCAAAGTGATTTGCACTGCCTCCATCGACGAAAATGTCCCACCGTTCCTGCGCGGTAAAGAACAAGGCTGGGTAACGGCCGAATACGGTATGTTGCCGGCTTCCACCGCCTCCCGTATGCGCCGCGAGGCCGCCGCGGGCAAACAATCCGGACGCACACAAGAAATCCAACGCTTGATTGGCCGCTCTCTACGCGCCGTCGTCGATATGGAAAAACTCGGCGAACGCCAAATCCTGATTGACTGCGACGTCATCCAAGCCGACGGCGGCACGCGTACCGCCTCCATTACCGGTGCCTACGTTGCCCTGCAAATCGCCGTAGACAAACTCCTTTCAAACGGCCTTATCAGCGAAAACCCCATCCGTGAAGCCGTTGCCGCCGTTTCCGCCGGCGTGGTGGGCGGTGTACCGCTTTTGGACTTGGACTATCCAGAAGATTCAGGCTGCGACAGCGACGTTAACATCATCATGACCGCATCCGGCAAAATCATCGAAATCCAAGGCACAGCCGAAGGCGCACCCTTCAGCATCGAAGAATTAGGCAAACTCATTGCCCTCGCGCATAAAGGCATTGCTGAATTGGTTCAACACCAGCAGGCCGCTCTTTTGGCCCGATAATCAGCAAGGCCGTCTGAAAACTTTCAGACGGCCTTTTTTAACCAAACCCCTTTATGCGTATTTACTCAAAAAAGCGCGTTCTATCCTTGAATTCCATGTAAAAAATAGTAATAATAACCCTTTTTCCAGCAAACCAAGCTGCCCGACAACCCCCACAAGAAAGCACGAAACATGGCGTTAATCGTACATAAATACGGCGGCACATCAGTAGGCTCGCCCGAACGCATCAAAAACGTAGCCAAACGTGTCGCCAAAGCCCGCGCCGAAGGACACGACATCGTAGTCGTCGTATCCGCCATGAGCGGCGAAACCAACCGACTGGTCGCACTGGCGCACGAAATGCAAGAGCATCCCGATCCGCGCGAACTCGACGTCGTTCTCGCTACCGGCGAACAAGTGACCATCGGCCTGCTGGCCATGGCCCTGAAAGACATCGGCGTTGACGCCAAGAGCTACACCGGCTGGCAAGTCGCCCTCCAAACCGACACTTCCCACACCAAAGCCCGCATCGAAAACATCGACGACGAAAGAATGCGTGCCGATTTGGCTGCCGGTAAAGTCGTTATCGTAGCCGGTTTCCAAGGCATCAGCAGCGAAGGCAATATCTCAACCCTCGGCCGTGGCGGTTCGGATACCTCCGCCGTTGCCATCGCCGCAGCCCTCAAAGCCGACGAATGCCAAATTTATACCGACGTAGACGGCGTTTACACCACCGACCCGCGCGTCGTACCCGAAGCACGCCGCATGGACACGATCACATTCGAAGAAATGATCGAATTGGCCAGCCTCGGCTCAAAAGTTTTACAAATCCGCTCCGTAGAATTCGCCGGAAAATACAAAGTGCGCCTGCGCGTACTCAGCAGCCTGCAAGATGGCGGCAACGGCACCCTGATTACCTTTGAAGAGGACGACAACATGGAAAGAGCAGCCGTAACCGGTATCGCATTCGACAAAAACCAAGCACGCATCAACGTACGCGGCGTACCTGACAAACCCGGCGTTGCCTACCAAATCCTCGGCGCAGTTGCCGATGCCAACATCGAAGTCGACATGATCATCCAAAATGTTGGCAGCGAAGGCACAACAGACTTCTCCTTCACCGTTCCACGCGGAGACTACAAACAAACCATCGAACTCCTGCAACAACGCCAAGACAGCATCGGCGCCGCCTACATCGACGGCGACGACACCGTATGCAAAGTCTCCGCAGTCGGCTTGGGCATGCGTTCACACGTCGGCGTAGCCGCCAAAATCTTCCGCACCCTCGCAGAAGAAGGCATCAACATCCAAATGATTTCAACTTCCGAAATCAAAGTATCCGTCCTGATTGACGAAAAATACATGGAACTGGCTACCCGCGTTCTGCACAAAGCATTCGACTTAGGCAACTAATTCCAACCAGTCAAAAAGGCCTTCTGAAACTTTATTGTTTCAGAAGGCCTTTTTTATTTCCATTACATAAATCAACAACATCTTAATAAAAAAAATCAACTTTAGCTCAAAACAGTGTAGCCTGGCTTATTATTACCCTTGTTAATTTCATTATATATTCAATATTTTACAACCATCCACCTTCGCCGTTTAATTCCAAAAACATACCACTTAACCTAATTTGAGAAAAATAAACAAATCTGTGATAAAATAGGACAAAAGTACAAACAATTATCTACGCTCATCAATAAAAACAAATTTCCCCCAATTTTCTCCTAACTTAAGAAGGAATCCTAATATGAACGTATTAAACAAATTCGGTATGCTGATCTTGACCGCTTCCCTGCTGGCAGCCTGCGGCGACTCCGGTAATAAAGGCAGCAGCGACAAACCGGCAGAACAAGTTGCTCAAAGCGAATCTAGCTCTGCCAACAAATACGAAAAAGCTCTGAGCGAATTCCCGGAAGCAGATCCTAAACTGGCCGAACCTATCGTCATTTCCGATAAAAAATCTCCAGACGGTCTTGCCGAATTGCAAAAATTCATTCACTTCACCACCGGTGAAGAAGCTCAAAAAATTACTCAGCTAGGCCTAGAATTGCAAAACTTGGCTAACCAAAATAAAGAAAAAGAAGCTTTGGAGCAGATGAACAAACTGACTGCCGCACTGGAACAATTCCATCAGAGCGCAGCTGCCCTCGACATCAAAGATCCTGAAATCAAAGCAGTTCTGGATCGTGCATTACAAGTCAGCAGTGCTGCCAACAACATGATGATTTATGCAGGCAAACATGCTTCTGAGCTGACTATCAACGGCAAAGATAAAGATTCGCTCAAATTTGCCAATGATTTCCAAGAAAAATCTCAAAAATTGCAAGAAACCCTACGTGCAGCCAATCAAGAAGTACAAAAAGCTGCCGAAGCTTTAGGCAAAAAATACTCCCAATAAGCCTATTGTTTCCGATAAATATCGGTGGTATCGGCAACATCGATACCACCTTTCCAAACCCTAAGTCAGGTTGAACACAATGAATAATCTAAACCCTTCACTCCCCTGCCCACACTGCCATGCCCCGATCCAAGGCGGATTGGTTAAAGGTTTGGCCGCAGTCAAAGAATGTCCTTCCTGCCATAAAAAAGTCAAATTCAAAAAACCGCCTGTTGGCGAATATTTCAAAGCTTTGCTGAAACCTTTCGCTATTTTTGTAGTAGTTGTCTGCATCGTAGCGGCAATACTGATCAGCCTGTTTGGTACATTCCCCCAATATATCAGTATGGCATTAGTTATCGGCTTTTTCGTCTACTACATTATCCCGATTCAAAACAAACTTTCATCTTTTGAAAAAGACGAATAAACATATACTTTGCCCATCCAACCCACTTTTCCGGATGGGCAATACTTTATACGGCCCAATAAAAAATAATGAAATCGTCCCCATTTTTTTGTCCGCATTGCTCCAATCCGATTCGAGGTAGTGCATTCAAAGGACTGAAAAGCATTAAAGAATGCCCGACCTGCCACAAAAAAGTCCGCTATAAGCAGCCAACTGCAAAAGAAATCCGCCAAGCGACATGGAAAAAGAGCATTATTTTCCTTGCCCTGCTGACCTTATACCTTGCCTTTCTGATTGCACTATTTCGCGCAGATATTCCTTTTACGTATCTCATCCTTCTTATCATGCTCTATTTGGTTGCAGTCTTCCAGCCTGCCATTATCAAGCATTCTTCATTTGAGAAAGACGAATAGCCTGCTTTCAGACGGCCATCGCCTTCGATAACAAGGTTTGGCCAATACCGATTTTAATCCTTATCCCCGATATCCCCTCCAAGGCTTTTATTACATGAAACGTCCAGTCCCTGTTACCATCGCCACCGTTCTCTATTTCATCATAACTGCCCTTACTTGCTTTACTACGGTTGCTCTTGCGATTTATTCGGGCGATTTACTGATAGAGGTTGCAGCCTTGGCATTCCCTTTCCTGCCTTGGTGGCTGTCTATGCCCCTATACTTCATCCTCCTTTCCTTACCGGTATTTATTGCTGTCGGCCTGCTTTCAGGCAACCGTTCTGCCCGTTGGCTGGCTATTGTGCTAGCGGCCTCTTCGCTAATCATGGTGTATAGCGATATGGCGAGCTATAGTTCTCAACAAATCATTATTCAATCCATTCTCCACCCTGTTTTGCTGCTCCTCATCTTCAATCCGGTATCCAACCGCTATTTCGCCAATGCGGCCTCAAAAACCGAATCCTAAACCATCGGATTTTGACTTCAAAAAAACTTAAGGCCGTCTGAAACCCTTGCCCTTACGCAAATCTTTTTCAGACGGCCTAAAATAGAATGGCCTTTTCAGACTGTCTTTTCCTAAGGCAGCCCTTCATACAAGCAATAATGCGTTTCCCTTAGCAGCTTTAAATACCAAACTGTAAGCAAACAAACCCATGAAATCAGTTTTTCCTATTTTCTTTATCCTGCTCAACTTATTCTTCATCCTCTATTTGCGACGCAAGCTATCTATATGGATTCGTTTGGCACTTTACTTGTCTATCGGTGGACTGTTTTATTTATGGATGTCCAACAAATCTGCCCTAACCTCCCTATTTGCACACACCCTGTCATTACAGCCATTCGACGTATTTCATGAGACAATCGGTTTTTCATTATCGGTTACAGTCTTCCTCAATCTGTTTGACTTGCTTGCCGTACCTTCGATTGTCCGTTTCCCCAACTTAATCCTCAAAAATCCCCAACACCACCATCAGTCTGTTCAATGGTATCTTGCCAATACTTCCCTTTTTGAACGCTTTTTCCACTATTTCTACTCTTTCTGCTGTTGCCTCATGTTTTATGGTATATGGCACGAAGCCTTCCGATAATCAATCTAAAAAACAAAGGGACATCATCAAAATGTCCCTTTGTTTATATTCAGACGGCCTTGAATATCTCCAACACTCAATCCTTCCCTCCTCTCGAAAAATGCTCAATCTCAAATCCGCTCTGACGATAAGCTCGAAAACGGTCTCGGGCTTCGGCCAAATCTTCTAAGCTGTTGCCCACAATTTCAAGGATACGGTTTGGAATGGCCGGGGCTTGGCTCCAGAAATCAGCAGACAGGTTCAAAACCGTGCAATCTTGCGAAATATTCGGCAATGCGTTTCCAAACGCAAGCAATACCGGCGTTTCAGACGGCATGGGGTCGGTAGGCAGCCAGACTTCATGCGGAATAAAGCTTTCGGGAATTTGCTGCCAAAAATCAACGTCTAGTTGCTGCACTGCCGCGGCAGAATCCGACCACACCAAAATCTGCCCGCCATCGCGTATGGCGCGCGCAATCAGGCGGCAGGCAAAGGCGGCCGGGCGGGCGACGTGTGTATAAAAAGTGGCTTTAGGCATGGCGTATTCTTTCGTTTAGGCAATGGATTGGCCGGTTTCAGACGGCCTTTTTGGTTTTCAACAATCTCAAGGCATTGCCCAACACCAGCAGCGAGCTGAAACTCATGCCGAGCGCGGCGATCCACGGGGTAACGTAACCAAACACGGCCAGCGGAACGGCAACCAGATTGTATGCGCTAGCCCAAGTCAGGTTTTGGCGGATAATTTGATGGGTGCGGCGTGCCTGTTCCATCATCACGGGCAAAACGTTCAAATCATCATTGAGCAAAACCACATCCGCACCGTCTCGCGCCACATCGGCACTCGTGGCCACGGCGGCCGACACGTCGGCTTGGGCAAGGACGGGGGCATCGTTGATCCCGTCGCCGATCATCATGACTTTACGCCCTTGTTTTTGCAGATTTTCCACATAAGCAAGTTTGTCTTCAGGCGTGGCTTCGGCACGATAGGCATCCAATCCCAGCTCTTGCGCGACTTGGGCTACGGCAGCTTGACGGTCACCGCTTAAAAGGTGCAGACGGATGCCGTGTTGTTTCAGGTTTTGCAACATTTCAGCGGCGCTGTCTTTGATTTGGTCTTCCAGCAAAAAGGCCGTCTGAAAACCGCTTTGATTGCCCAAGAAAATAATGCCGCCTGTGTGGTCGATATGGGCAAATGTTTCAGGCAGATTACCGGCGATTTCCGAAACAAACGCCGCTTTGCCCAAAGCCCAAACTTGGGTTTTGCCATCCAATTCGATTTGTGCGCTGACACCGTGTCCGATACGGTTGACCCGTTGCTGCACTTTCACATCAAGCGCGGATACAGGTCCGTCTAAAAGCGTATGGTTCAAAATGGCACGGGCGATGGGGTGTTCGGATTGCTGTTCCAATGCTTGGGCAACGGCAAGGGCTTGGACTTCGTTCAGACGGCCTGCTGACAACATACGGCTGACGGAAAGCTGCCCTTTGGTCAGCGTACCTGTTTTATCGAACACGACGTCGTCAATTTGAGCAAGCGTTTCCAGGCTTTGTTTGCCGCTGATGAGAATCCCGTCTTTGGCAAGCGCACCGGTAGAAGCAGCCAGCGCAGTCGGAGTCGCAAGCGACAAGGCACATGGGCAGGTAATGACCAGCAAGGCAACGGTAATCCACAAGGCGGTGTGCGCATCTGCATACCAAGCCCAGCCGATAAAAACAGGAATCGCAAGCAAAAGTTCGCCAAACACAAAACTGGACGCGTATTTTTCGGCCAACTCGGCGGCACGCGGTTTTTGCGCCAGCGCACGGTCGAGCAGTTTGACGATATGGGACAGGCGCGTGTTGCCACCGGTATGGTCGGTGCGGATGATTAAAGGGCTGCTGGTGTTAAGCGTGCCGGCGGTTACTTTTTCAGACGGCCTTTTGACAATCGGCAAACTTTCGCCGGTCAACATGGCTTCGTTAACTTCGCTTTCGCCGGACAAAACCGTACCGTCCACCGGAATGACTTCGCCAGGCTTCACAACAATCGTATCGCCGATATTGAGGCGGACGACTGCGGCTTCCTCGATGACTTCGCTTTCCGGATAAGACGGCAAACGGTGGCAGAATGCCGGAACCAGTTTGACCAACCGCTCCGCCGCATCGCCTGCTTTGCGTCGGGCAATCTGTTCCATAAAACGCCCGCCCAATAGGAAAAACAGCAACATGGCGATGGATTCAAAATACATGCCCTGCCCTGCGTTGGTGGCCAAACTGTAAATACCCGCAATAAAGGTCATCACAATGGCAATGGCAATCGGCGTATCCATGCCGACACGGCGGTTTTTCCAGTCGCGCCACGCGCCGCGGTAAAACGGCAACGCGCTATAAAACACAACGGGCAACACCATCAAAAAGCCGCCCCAATGCAGGATTTCCAAATAAAGCGGCTCGATGTCGCCGCCGTAAAAATAAGTCGGCAGGGCAAACATCATCGTCTGCATCATACCCAGACCGGCCACGGCCAATCTGACGATAAACTGTTTGCGTTCCTTCTGCGCCTGCACTTCGATTTTTTGCGCATCATAAGGCGCAGCGGTATAACCGGTTTGGCGGATTTTCAGCAAAATGTCCGACAATTCGATGTGGGCGCTGTCCCACACCACGCGGCAGCGGTGGGTGCTGTAATTCAAATCCACGCGCACTACGCCCTTCATGCGCAACAACTGCTGCTCAATCAGCCACACGCACGCGGCGCAGGTAATGCCGCCCAGCATCAACACCGCCTCGCGTTCATCCCCTGCGCCGACCTCGACAAAATCCGCCTGCACTTCGGGCAAATCGTATAGCTTTAATTGCGACAACACTTCCGGTGGCGGCAATTCGGATTTTTCCGCGTCTGCGGTACGCTGTTTGTAATAATTGCCCAAACCTGCATCGATGATACTCTGCGCCACTGCTTGACAACCGGCACAGCAGGTTTCGTGTTCTTCGTCTTCAAAACGAACCGTCAGATGCAGATGCTCCGGGACTTCAAGTCCGCAATGGAAACAGTTTTTTTGGGGATGTGTGGAAGATGTCATCATGTGTTCGATTTATTTTTCAGACGGCCTGAAACAACCGTCCCAGGGTGTTACATTTTAGCAAAAAGCGTTTTTCTGCTTCATTTCATTTACTTTTGAATCAATAGACTGTCGGACTTTGTAAAAAATATGGAAAACAAAGTATTGACCGTTCATCAAACGATGAACGGTAACATATAAATACCGTTTATCTTTAAAAACTTCCGATTATTTTAATGTAAAAATGGAACTTTTTTAAAAATTCCGATACATTCTTTGTTGACCTCAGCCCACTTAAGCAGCATACTTTAGGCATTCCGCGAAGACGGAAATCAAAAAACACACATTTACTTATAAAACTAACTTATTGGGAAACCTCACCATGATTGATCGCCTTATGCCTATCTTTGCCGTTATCGGCATTTTGTCCAGCACCGTATACCTGAGCCTCGCCGCTTGGATGCTTTACGAAAGCGTGTTTAAAAAGAAAAGCCCTCTGTCGGCATAATCCTCAGATTTAAAATTTTACGGTAAGGCCGTCTGAACATTCAGACGGCCTTGTTTCATTCCATACCATCAAGCACTTTTCTGTACGGTCAATTCAATCATCGCTTCACGCAAACCGTCCAAGCCCAAACTTTCGGCAACGGAAACATTCACGCCGACGGCATGCCCGGAATTGTCGCGCAAAATGCCTGCTTCACGCATACCCGGCGGCAGCAAATCGATTTTGTTGTACACCACCAACTGCGGAATTTCATGCGCGCCGATTTCTTCCAAGACTTCGTTGACATCGTCCATCTGCCGTTCAAAATCAGGATTGGACGCATCAACGACGTGCAGTAGCACATCCGCCATCGCCGTCTCTTCCAAGGTGGCGGAAAACGCCGACACCAGCTTGTGCGGCAAATCGCGGACGAAGCCGACGGTATCGGTCAAAATCACGCTCGCCTCATGCGACAGGAAAAGCCGGCGCGCAGTGGTATCCAAAGTAGCGAACAACTGGTCTTTCGCCAATACGTCTGCTTTGGTCAAGCGGTTGAACAGGCTGGATTTTCCGGCATTGGTATAGCCGACGATGGCAAAGGTTTTCAGACGGCCGCTCATGCGCGATTTACGGCGCGTAGCGCGTTGTTTGCGGACATCGGCAAGCTGTTTTTTCAATGCCGTGATTTTTTGTCCGATTAAACGGCGGTCGGTTTCCAACTGGGTTTCGCCCGGCCCTTTCAAGCCGATACCGCCCTTCTGACTTTGCAAATGTCCATAACCGCGCACCAGCCGTCCGCTCAAGTGGTTCAGCTGGGCCAGTTCCACCTGCAACTTACCTTCCTGCGACTGGGCGCGTTTGGCAAAAATCGCCAAAATCAAACCCACTCTGTCGAGTACGCGGCATTGAAGCTCTTTTTCCAGATTACGCTCTTGTGTCGGCGTGAGTTCGTGGTTGAACACAACCAACCCGACATCATGCTGCTTGACCGCTGCCGCCAATTCTTCCACCTTGCCCGTACCAACAAACAAAGCCGGATGCGGTTTGTCGCGACGCGAAGTTTCGATAGAAACCAAATCGCCGCCGGCCGCGCCCACCAATTCTGCCGCTTCGGTCAAGGCCGTCTGAAAGCCGCGCTCGCGCGTTTCGTTTGCGCCGGAATAGTCCGCCGTCAGCATCACGCCGACCAAGAGGACGCGTTCGGGCTTTTCCAAAGATTTATCGACGGAAAACAGATTGCGCTTGCTCAAAAAATTTCCTTTCAGACGGCCTTATGGCCGGGGCAAAGTCCTGATTAACGGTTTTTCAAAATATCGGCAAAATATTCGGTTACTTCTGCCAAACGTCCGCCCTGCGCAGCATAAGGCTGCATGACGGCCACCAGCTGCTCCAACACTTCGCGCGTTTCGGTTTGCGCGTGTTCGCGGTAGAGCCACATATTTTGCATGGTCACCGTGGTCAATGCCTCGCGTACATTCAGCAAGAGCAAGTGGCGGCAAGACTCATAGCCTTGGCGCAAATCGCCGGCCGCATAGGCGGTAACCGACAATTCATAGTCGATGTCCAACTGATAAACATTGTTTTGGACAAAAAGAATATCGTCGTTCGGGAATGGGATACGTTTCGCCATCAGGCCGATTGCATGGGAAATGCGGTATTTCCCTTCCTGACGCAGCATGGTTTGAGCAAGGTAGAGACACTCGGCACGGCGCGGGTTGTAATCGTAGCCTGCCAGCCAAGTTGCCAAAGCTTCATCGCGTTTGCCCATTAATTTGTAGCACTCGCCCAACTGTTGGTAAGAAACCGTTACTTCTTCGACCCAACCGCCCAACTCGATGCGTTTTTTAAACCATTCGCTCGCGCGCTCGGGCATATCGGAGTCCCAATAAGAGCGCGCCGCATAAAAGGCGTAACGCGGTTTCAGGTCTTCATCTTCAGGGCTGTAAAACGCTTTTTCCAACGAAACGGCGTCAAGCAGGTATTTGTTCGCCATATTGCTGCGTGCGCCGAAACGGCCGCTGAGAACCGTATAGTCACCATGAAGCGTGGCTTCGCTGGTATCTTGTTTGTCGGTTTCGATAAACTCGTGCAACACGCCGCGCCAGTAGAATGTACCGTCATTGCGCAACAACAGCGGACGGTAATAAATCACGCTGCCCGTAGCATTTCTCATGCGGAGGCGGTAGCGGTCGGCGGTCAGTTCGGGTAATTCCAATTTGCCTTCAAAGCGGTCGTCCGCATCAAAAATCAACACGTAATCGGTTTTACCTTTTGCGTGTTTCAAAGCCTGATTGCGGTTGTATGCAAAATTTTGCCAACCATCATGATGAATCTCGCCCGCGATGCCCTTTGCATCGAAAAAGCGGCGGATCACGCCGACGGTATCATCGGTCGAGCCGGTATCGCTGATGACATAGTAGTCAAGTTTGATGTGGTCGGTGATGTTGGCCAGTGTTTCTTCGATGATTGCCGCTTCGTTTTTGACAATCATATTCAAGCAGATGGTTTGGGACATTTTCAATAGCCGTATTGGTTTGGAAAGGTATTATTTTACTTTAGCATTTTGTTTTTTGCACACAAAATACTCAGGCCGTCTGAAGATTGCCTTTCAGACGGCCTGAAGTTGATTTTGCCTTATCTTTTTTCCTGACGGCGTATCAGATACACCGCCAACAGTGCAAACAAAACCGTCGGCAATGCGCCTGCCAAAAACGGCGGCACGCCGTACAACTGGCTGGTAAAGCCGAAGAGCCGTCCGGCAAAGTGGAACAGCAAACCGAGGCAGATACCGCCGAAAAGTTTCAAGCCCATATTGCCGTGGCGCGTGGTTTGCGGCGTAAAGGCGAAGGCAACAAGCGCCATCACCCATGCGGCAACGGGATACACCAGCTTGCGCCACCATGCGATGGCATAGACTTGGGTATTTTGGTTGTTTTTTTCCAGATGGTCGATGTAGGTGGTCAATTCGCCGACAGACATTTGGTCGGGCTTGACGAGCAATACGTCCATCAGGTTGCGTTTGACGGAAATCGGCCAGTTTTCTTCGGCGGCGGTAGAAACCTCGACTTTATCTTCGCCCAATATGCTGCGGCGGATGTTTTTCAGCTGCCAGCTGCCGTCGGGATTCAAAACCGCTGATTCGGCTTCTGCCGCTTGGGTCAGTTCGTTTTTATCGTTGCGCTGCCAAATTTTGATGCCCAGCAGGGTATGGTCGGGCAGCATTTCGCGCACGTTGATGATGCTGTTTTTTTCTTTGAGCCAAAGGCCGGTATTGCCGGTACTGATTTTGCCGTTGATGGCGGCGGCTTTGATGTTTTCGGCTTTTTGACTCAGCGTGGGTGCAACCCATTCGCCAAGCGCGACGGTGGCAATGGCGAAAATCAAACCGAACTGCGACAGAATCAACAGCAGCTTTTTGGTGCTCATGCCGCTGGCTTTGATGACGGTCAGCTCGCTGCCGGAAGCCAGTTGGCTGAGGGAAATCAGGCCGCCGATCAAAACGGCAAGCGGCATCAGTTCATAGGCGCGCGCAGGCATCTGCATTAAAACATACTGCCCCAATTTTGCGCCGTTATAGCTGCCTTTTCCAAGATCGCCGACTTCGTTGATGATTTCAAAAAAGCTGTACAAAGCGAGGAAGGCAAGAAGGGCGTAAACCGCCATAACCGCCATTTGACGGATGATGTAACGTGAAATCAGGTTCATTTTCCGCCTTTCAATGTCAGACTTTTGGCAACCGCCTGCCAGAAGGGTTGGCTAGGCATACTGCGCACGCGCAGCAGGACGACGGCAATCACAAACATGATGATGTGCATGGGCAGCAGTCCGAGCCAGAAATGGATTTTGCCGTCTTCCACGGCATTGCGCAGAAAGGTCAGCCCGTTTTGGTAAACCAAAAACAAGCCGATGGCAATCAGGATATTGTAGGTATGGCCGCTGCGCGGATTGAAATAGGAAAGCGGCACGGCAAGCAGGCACAGCAACAAAACGCTGACGGTCAAGGAAATACGCCACATCAATTCCGCCTGGTGTTGGGGGTTGCTGCTGCCAATCAGTTGGGCGGTCGGGATGGTACGGCGGTGTGAAACAGGGTCGATGAGTTTGGGCGTGGTGCTGATAATCAGGCTGAGGTGTTGGAAAGAAACGCGGTTGTAATCGGCTTTGCCAGGCGTACCGCTGTAACGGTAGCCGTCGCGCAATTCAAGCGTACGTTTGTTGTCGGTCAGCGAAAAATTGCCCTCTTTGGCAAAAACGATGTTGTCGTTGCCATTTTTATCCTGCTCGCGCAGGAACAGGTTTTTCATGATGCCGGATTCGGTATCGAAGGTTTCGACAAAATAAACCCTGCCGTTGCGCTTGCCCAAGCTATTAAACTCGCCGGCTTCCACCAAAGATAATTCCTGCTTCTGCTTCAAAATTTCGGCATATTCGCGGCTACGCAACTCTGCCCACGGCATTACCCAAAGCTGCATGACGGCAATCAAAATGGCAAACGGCACGGCAAACTGCATGACCGGGCGTATCCATTGTTTCAATGCCAATCCGCAAGAGAGCCAAACCGACATTTCGCTGTCGCGCCAGTAGCGGGTCAATACAGTCAACGTACTGATAAATGCGGTCAACACCAGCAAAAGCGGTGTCATGCCGATTACCCAGAAGCCGACTAAGGCCAGCACGGCATCGATGGCGACACGCCCGTCGGCTGCGCGGCCAAGCAGGTTGATGGCCTGCGTGGACACCAATACCGCCAAGAGGACGACAAAGATGCCGACGGCGGTAAAGGAAAGTTCTTTAATAAAGTTTCTTTGGTAAATCATAAGATTGAGCGTGGTATACGGTTTATGGGAAACCTATATTTATTAATAAGGCTTCAGACGGCATGACACAAATGGAGTACAATGATTTTCATCTGTTCGGACGGTTGGTCAACAGGCCGTCTGAACAACCGACAACCGTTCCAATCAGGAGAATAAACGTGAAATTTAGCACAAAAGCCGAAACTTTGCAGGCTCAACAGGCAGGTGCGCAATTATTTGTCTGCGCCGAAGCATCGCAACTGAGCAACCCGACTGCCCTCGCCCTCTTCGCTTCCCTTGAAGAAGGTCAAAATTTCGCCGACACCAAAATCCCGACGGACAACGGTTTGCAAGCCATTGCCGTCTCCCGCCTCGAAAAAACCGACCGCGCCGTATTGAACAAAACCGCAGCCGAAGCCGCCAAATGGGCGCAAAATCAAGAAACGGTCAATGTGGACGTTTATGCCTTTGAAGAAGCGCAAGCCGCCGCTGTTGCCGAAGCGTTTGCGATTGCGTTCGGCAATGCCGCCTACCGTTTCGACCGCTATAAAAAAGAAGCCAAACCGACCAAATTTGCAGAAGCCGTGTTCCACAGCGTACACGAAGCCGCCGTCAAAGAAGCCCTGCGCGTTGCCGAAGCGCAAGTTTACGGACAAAGCCTCTGCCGCGACTTGGGCAATGCCGCACCAAACGAATGTACGCCTGAATTCCTCGCGCGTACTGCCAAAGCCGAAGCCGAAAAACTGGGCGCACACGCTAAAATCATTGAAAAAGACTACATCAAAGAAAACATGGGTTCGTTCTGGTCTGTCGCCAAAGGCAGTGTCGAAGATCCATATTTGGTCGAACTGAGCTATTTCGGTGCGGCCGACAAAGAAGCCGCGCCTGTGGTATTGGTCGGCAAAGGCATTACCTTCGACACCGGCGGCATTTCCCTCAAACCCGGCCTGAACATGGACGAAATGAAGTTCGACATGTGTGGCGCGGCAACCGTCATCAGTACCTTCTGCGCCGCCGTCAAACTGCAACTGCCGATCAACCTGATTGCCGTCGTCGCCACCTGTGAAAACATGCCTTCCGGCGCAGCCAACAAACCGGGCGACGTCGTGAAAAGCATGAAAGGCTTGACCATCGAGGTATTGAACACCGATGCCGAAGGCCGTCTGATTTTGTGCGACGCATTGACTTACGCCGAACAATTCAAACCTAAAGCCGTCATCGACGTCGCCACTCTGACCGGCGCGTGCATCATCGCCCTGGGTCATGACGTCAGCGGCGTGATGGGCAACAATCAAGATTTGGTCGACAGCCTGCTGGCCGCTTCCCGCAACGTGGACGACAAAGCATGGCAACTGCCGCTCTTTGAAACCTACAAAGACCAACTCAAATCCAACTTCGCCGACATTCCCAACATCGGCACGCCGGGTGCAGGCACGATTACCGCTGCCACCTTCCTGTCTTACTTCACCGAAGATTACCCGTGGGCGCACCTCGACATCGCAGGTACCGCATGGAAATCCGGCGGTGAAAAAGGCGCGACCGGCCGCCCTGTTCCATTATTGTTGAACTATCTGCGCAACGTGAAATAAATCTTGAGGGAAGCCTGCGGGGTTAATCGTTTCAACCCCGCAGGCCGTCTGAAAACGGAATCCGCATTATCTGACTCAACCTGACAAACGGAGAACCGCCATGAAACCACTATTTGCCGCATTATCTGTCGCCCTTCTGCTCGGCACATCTCTAAACGCTCAAGCTGCCGAACAAACCACCCCCACCGACCGCAGCATCCAAGTGTACAAAAAAGCCGACTTAGCCGAATGGAACCGCGAAAACGCAGCCGGAGGCCAAGGCCCCTTGCTCGGCAGCTTTGCCTTCACGCGCCATCAAACCGCCGACCAAGACGCATTCAAAGAAATCGGCTGGCTCACATTGCCGCCGGGCGCTTCCATCGGTCAGCACAAACATACCGACAATGAAGACGTATACATCATCGTATCCGGCAAAGGCCTGTTTACCGACAGCGAAGGCAAACAAACCGAAGTCGGCGCAGGAGACATTACCATCGCCCGCCCAGGCCAGTCCCATGCGTTGAAAAATATCGGCAAAAAGCCGTTGGTATTCTTGGATTTGATCGCCGAAACCGCAGGTGCTAAAGCCGCCGAAACCAAGTAATGCTTTCAATGAAAGCAAATAATCTGCCATGACTTTCTGCCTTGCCCAAACCAGGCAGTAGAGAGATTGTTCCGTTTTCATTTAAACCTAGATACAAGCTAAAGGCCGTCTGAAAACCACGCTTCGTTTTCAGACGGCCTTTTTTTCTCAAAAATCTTATCATATAAACAATGAAATGTTATATAATAACAGCCTTTCGAAATATGATGAGAAACTAAAATGACACAAACCACACTCAAACCCATTGTTTTATCTATTCTTTTAATCAGCACCCCCATCCTCTCCCAAGCGCATGAAACCGATCAGTCGGTTGACTTGGACGAGGTTACCGTCGTCGGCAAAAGCCGTCCGCGCGCCACTTCGGGGCTGCTGCATACTTCGACCGCCTCCGACAAAATCATCTCCGGCGATACCTTACGCCAAAAAGCCGTCAACTTAGGCGATGCTTTAGACGGCGTACCGGGCATTCATGCCTCGCAATACGGCGGCGGCGCATCTGCTCCCGTTATTCGCGGTCAAACAGGCAGACGGATTAAAGTATTGAACCATCACGGCGAAACGGGCGACATGGCGGATTTCTCTCCCGACCATGCCTTGATGGTGGACAGCGCCTTGTCGCAACAGGTCGAAATCCTGCGCGGCCCAGTTACGCTCTTGTACAGCTCGGGCAATGTAGCCGGTTTGGTCGATGTTGCCGATGGCAAAATCCCCGAAAAAATGCCTGAAAACGGAGTATCGGGCGAAGCCGGATTACGTTTGAGCAGCGGCAATCTGGAAAAACTCACGTCCGGCGGCATCAACGTCGGATTGGACAAAAACTTCGTGCTGCATACCGAAGGGCTGTACCGCAAATCGGGCGATTACGCCGTACCGCGCTATCAAAAAGAAGAAGGCCGTCTGAAACGACTGCCCGATAGCCATGCCGATTCAAAAACCGGCAGCATCGGTCTGTCTTGGGTTGGCGATAAAGGGTTCCTCGGCGTGGCGTACAGCGACCGTCGCGACCGCTACGGCCTGCCTGCCCACAGCCATCTCTACGACGACTGCCACGCCGACATCATCTGGCAGAAAAGTTTGATTAACAAACGCTATTTGCAGCTTTATCCGCACCTATTGACCGAAGAAGATGTTGATTACGATAATCCGGGCTTGAGCTGCGGCTTTCACGACGACGATAATGCACACACCCATGCCCACAACGGCAAACCGTGGATAGACCTGCGCAACAAACGCTACGAACTCCGCGCCGAATGGAAGCAGCCATTCCCCGGTTTTGAAGCCCTGCGCGTACACCTAAACCACAATGACTACCACCACGACGAAAAAGCAGGCGATGCAGTAGAAAACTTCTTCAACAACAAAACACACAACGCCCGTATCGAGTTGCGCCACCAACCCATAGGCCGTCTGAAAGGCAGCTGGGGCGTGCAATATTTGGGACAAAAATCCAGCGCGCTTTCCGCCATTCCCGAAACCGTCCAACAACCGATGTTGATTGACAACAATGTGCGCCATTACAGCTTTTTCGGTGTAGAACAGGCAAACTGGGACAATTTCACGCTAGAAGGTGGCGTACGCGTGGAAAAACAAAAAGCTTCCATCCAGTACGACAAAGCATTGATTGATCGGGAAAACTACTACAACCAGCCCCTGCCCGACCTCGGCGCGCACCGCCAAACCGCCCGCTCGTTCGCACTTTCGGGAAACTGGTATTTCACGCCACAACACAAACTCAGCCTGACCACCTCCCATCAGGAACGCCTGCCGTCAACGCAAGAGCTGTACGCACACGGCAAACACGTCGCCACCAACACCTTTGAAGTCGGCAACAAACACCTCAACAAAGAGCGTTCCAACAACATCGAAATCGCGCTGGGCTACGAAGGCGACCGCTGGCAATACAATCTGGCGCTCTACCGCAACCGCTTCGGCAACTACATTTACGCCCAAACCTTAAACGACGGACGCGGCCCCAAATCCATCGAAGACGACAGCGAAATGAAACTCGTGCGCTACAACCAATCCGGCGCCGACTTCTACGGCGCGGAAGGCGAAATCTACTTCAAACCGACACCGCGCTACCGCATCGGCGTTTCCGGCGACTATGTACGAGGCCGTCTGAAAAACCTGCCTTCCCTACCCGGCAGGGAAGATGCTTACGGTAACCGTCCTTTCATCGCACAGGACGACCAAAACGCCCCTCGCGTTCCGGCTGCGCGCCTCGGCTTCCACCTGAAAGCCTCGCTGACCGACCGTATCGATGCCAATTTGGACTACTACCGCGTGTTCAATCAAAACAAACTCGCCCGCTACGAAACACGCACACCCGGACACCATATGCTCAACCTCGGCGCAAACTACCGCCGCAATACGCGCTATGGCGAGTGGAATTGGTACGTCAAAGCCGACAACCTGCTCAACCAATCCGTTTACGCCCACAGCAGCTTCCTCTCTGATACGCCGCAAATGGGCCGCAGCTTTACCGGTGGCGTAAATGTGAAGTTTTAAAATCGGATAGGCAAACAAAAAAGGTTTTCAGACGGCCGTCTGAAAACCTTTTTTCTTGTTTTAACCAATCATTTAAAACTGACTATTAATCTTTCAACACATCTTGCACAGCCGCTTGAATTTTAGCCGCTGCTGCTTCGATTTGCTGCTGTTCGGTAGATTGGCTTGCCACTGTTTCAGCCGGAGTCGCTTGTGGAGCTGGCGCAGCTTGTTGAGCTGCGGCTTTAGGCTCAGATTCAGTTTGCGGCGCAGTCAGCGGCAAACGCGCCAATACAGTGCTGACGCCGGTAACTTTATCACCAATCGCCACTTGCGCCTGCGCATCGACAGGCAGATACATATCCACGCGCGAGCCAAAGCGGATAAAGCCATAACGTTCGCCGCGAGACAGTTTCGCACCTGCTTGGGTGTAGCACAAAATACGGCGCGCCACCAAACCGGCCACTTGAACAAAAGTAATTTCACGACCAGAAGCCGTAGTCGCCAACACCGCATTACGTTCATTTTCCGTGCTGGCTTTGTCCAAATCCGCATTCACGAATTTGCCTTTGTTATAGACCACTTTCGTTACCGTACAATCAGCAGGCGATTTTTGCGAATGCACGTTGAACACGTTCATAAAAATACTGATTTTCAAAGCATCGACATCACGATACGGATCGCGTGCGCGCTCGACCACCACGATACGGCCGTCAACCGGACTCAACACTGCTTCAGGATTTTGCGGAATCTCACGCGCAGGGTCGCGGAAAAACTGCAAAGCAAATACGGTAAACACCCAAAACGGCAAAGACCACCAGCCGCAACACATCGACACCAGCAGGCTCAAAGCCAAACCGCCGCCGATAATCGGCCAGCCCTCACGGGCGATAATCGGGTGGGGATACAAACGGTTCATCACTTATCCTTCATTTAATAATTTCAAAATTGCCGCCATTATATCTGAAACTCCAAACATTGAGGCCGTCTGAAATGTTCAGACGGCCGGTGTCTTTTGTAAAAAATACTCAATATAGATAAAGTTTCAGTTTCGGCAACACAATAACGCAGCGTCCTCAACAAGCGGCTCACACGCTCCAACAACTCGCTGCAAATATCATTTAGACCAAATCTCCGCCCTCGATTATCTCGACAAGCCCAGTATGACCGCCAACACTAGCCAGATCCAATGCCGACGGCGTGATGTAGAGAACAAAGAGCGTTGAGACAGCAAACGCGTTTGGCTCAACTGATACGCCACATCGGCCAACATTACCAAGCGATTAGTCTGCCGAGCATTACCTTCTTCCGCTTTACGCAGTTTCAAATTTTCCGCTTCAATCCGCAGCCGCACCAGCTTAGCTTCTAAAAGCAGCAGCTCGCGCGCTTCTTCATACTCCTGTTGCTTCATCGTCCGCATCCTTATCTATCTCACCGCGCAAATACGCAATATCCGATCGAATATCCTGCAAGGTCTCAGCCACACGGCTGCCCTGCTCCCGATAATCTGCCGATACCGTTTAAAATGATACAGTATAATCAACAGCTTCATAAAAAATACCTAAAAATATCCTCAAAGCCACCAGATTTGACAACGCTATCTCAATATTATCTCTTTTCAGGAAAATATAAGGCTTAAACAAAAGAAGATGTAACTGTCCTAAAAAGTTAAAAATTTAAGAGTCTTTTTCCAATAATAAATAACAACTCGAGATCTTCTGCTACCATAATACTCAACGGAGGGAACTAGCAATGAATAATACTAAATTAGTGATTCCAAATTGTAATGAGTTTATATCTATTTATGGATTTGATTGCGAAATAGACGATGTTATTCAGACTGTTAAGTTTGTTAACGGTGATGAACGAGTTACTTTGAGCTTTGATCTGACAGTAAATTCTGTCCGACTCTTGTTTTACAGAAAAGATTATATTGTCATTGATCTTTATCTAGAAAATCTGTCGGAGCTATATTTGGATGAAAATGGTAATTACCTATCATTTAAATTTTCTAACAGTCTTCATATCCTGATAAAACTCTATCCCCAAATTAATATTACTGGAACTACCCTGCTATAGATAACCAGAACAAATCTTTCTTTACTGATTATTTGAGGACAACCCCTTATCATTAGAGAGCAAATGCCTAATCAAGGTTTCAAGAGTATCTTAAAAGCTACGAAAATATTTTTATGTCTATCTATGACGGCATTTGCAATAGAATTGACATGTTCTAATATTCTTAGAAAACTCCTATGCACCTGTTGCTTCATCGTCCGCATCCTTGTCTATCTCACCGCGCAAATACGCAATATCCGATCGAATATCCTGCAAGGTCTCAGCCACACGGCTGCCCTGCTCCCGATAATCTGCCGATACTTTGCGGAACAATACGGCAATAATCAGCAGGCTCAAGAAGAAAATGCCGAAAAACACCCATAACGCCGCCACATCCGACAGCACGCGGTTCAAGCCGAACAGCAAACCGACCAAGCCCACCATCAACAGCGCGCCGGACAACACCAGCCAAATCGCCAAACGAAACACATTTTCCGCCTGACGCGTCAAATCCAAGCTCAATACCTGCAAACGCAGCAGCAGCAAATCCGCGCCCTGATTCAACAAAGCCTTGCCATGTTCAAAACGCTGGCGAATTCCCATCTCGATTATCCTTTTTTCCAGGAAAAATAAGGCTAAGGCCGTCTGCACGGCGCAATGAAATCCATGATTTCATGTACACGCCTGTTCAGACGGCCTTAACATATTCACATTAACGGCGGTTCAACAACACACCGACAACCAAACCGGCCAATGCGGCAAAACCCATCGCATAATATGGTTTCTCATGCACCACTTCATCAGCGTGTTTGGCACCGCGTTTCAAACGCTCGCCCGCATCAGCTTCAAATTCGGCAAAACGCTCTTTGCCTTCTTTCAAACGCTCCTGAGCCGCTTCTTCAAACTGCTCGTATTTTTCACGCGCACGCTCGGCATGATGGCGCAGACGTTCGCCGGCCTCTTCTTCAAAACGGCTCAAACGCTCTTTGGCCACAGCCAATTTTTCTTCCAATTTGGCTCGGGCTTTGCTACCCTCTTCCGAACCGGCTTCAACACCATTGCGGTATAATTCTTCCACATCATCCATTACTTCTCGGATGTCTTTCAGCAAAGCCTCGCGACGTGCCTCAAAATCGTGTTTTTTCATGGTTTTCTCCTTGATATAGGTTGATATGGTTACAGACTGTTTATCTGTTAATAAATTATAACCGTTTATTCTAAAATAAACGTTAATTTAAATAAAATTAAGTGCTTATTATGAAAACAAGCAAATGAAATTTAAAAAAAGGCCGTCTGAAAACTTCAGACGGCCTTTTCAATTCAGCTTAAAGACTTAAGTCTTATGCCAAACCTTTTGCTTTCAACACTTCCAGCATGGTAGTGCCCAACTCGGCAGGGCTGCGGGTGTAAGCGATACCGGCTTTTTCGAAAGCGGCGAATTTTTCTTCGGCAGTACCTTTACCACCGGAGATAATCGCACCGGCGTGGCCCATACGTTTGCCTTTAGGAGCGGTAACACCAGCGATGTAACCTACAACAGGTTTGGTTACGTTGGATTGGATGTATTCGGCTGCTTCTTCTTCCGCAGTACCGCCGATTTCACCGATCATGATGATGGCGTCGGTATCTGGGTCTTCTTGGAAGAGTTTCAGTGCGTCGATTTGGTTCATACCAGGAATCGGGTCGCCGCCGATACCAATACAGGTTGATTGACCCAAGCCCAGTTTGGTGGTTTGTGCTACAGCTTCGTAAGTCAATGTACCGGAACGGGAAATAATACCGATGCGGCCCGGAGTGTGGATGTGGCCCGGCATAATACCGATTTTGCACTCACCCGGAGTAATCACACCAGGGCAGTTAGGGCCGACCAAGCGGGTACCGTTGCCGTTGGTTTCCAAGTAACGTTTGGCTTTGAGCATGTCCAAAGTAGGCACGCCTTCGGTAATCACAACGACCAAGCCTACGCCTGAATCAACGGCTTCAACGATAGAGTCCAATACAAACGGAGCTGGAACGTAAATTACAGATGCGTCTGCGCCGGTTTCTTTAACGGCTTCTTTCATGGTGTTAAACACGGGCAGGTTCAGGTGGGTTTGACCGCCTTTGCCCGGGGTAACGCCGCCGACAACTTTAGTGCCGTAAGCCAGAGCTTGTTCGGAGTGGAAAGTACCGTTTTTACCGGTGAAACCTTGAACCAATACTTTGGTGTCTTTATTAATCAATACGCTCATTCTTTTCTCCTTAGGCGTTTACGGCTGCAACAATTTTTTCGGCTGCGTCATTCAGGCCGTCTGCAGAAGTCAGTTTCAGACCTGATTCGTTCAGGATTTTCGCGCCGAGTTCGGCATTGTTACCTTCCAAACGAACAACGACAGGAACGTTGACGTTGATTTCTTTAACGGCTGCCACGATGGCTTCCGCAATCATGTCGCAACGTACGATACCGCCGAAGATGTTGATCAATACGCCTTTAACGGATTTGTCTTCCAGAATCAGTTTGAACGCTTCAACCACGCGGTCTTTGGTTGCACCGCCGCCAACGTCCAAGAAGTTGGCAGGTTGGCCGCCTTTGAGTTTGATGATGTCCATAGTGGCCATCGCCAAACCGGCACCGTTAACCATACAGCCGATGTTACCTTCCAGGGCAACATAGTTCAGGTCGAATTCAGAAGCTTTCAGCTCACGTTCGTTTTCTTGAGATTTGTCGCGCAATTCAGCGATTTTTGGCAGGCGGTAGAGCGCGTTGCTGTCGATACCGATTTTGCCATCTACGCAAGCCAGCGCGCCATTTTCGCGAACTGCCAATGGGTTTACTTCAAACAGGGCGAAGTCGTTTTCGATAAACGCTTTGTACGCGCCGGTCATCAGTTTGACGAACTCGTTGATTTGTTTGTCTTTCAAGCCCAGTTGGAACGCAACTTCGCGAGCTTGGCAAGGTTGCAGGCCAACCAGCGGATCAACGGTTACTTTGAAGATTTTTTCTGGAGTTTCGGCAGCAACTTTTTCGATTTCCACGCCACCTTCGGTAGAAGCCATGAATGTAACGCGGCGGGTAGAACGGTCAACCACTGCGCCCAAGTACAGCTCGGTTTGAACCGGATACATGTCTTCGCAAACCAAAACGCTGTTGACAGGTTGGCCGTTGGCATCGGTTTGGTAAGTTACCAAGTTGGTGCCAATCAGGCTTTCAGCCACTTCTTTAGCTTCTTCGCGGCTTTTAACGACTTTTACGCCACCCGCTTTACCGCGGCCGCCGGCGTGTACTTGTGCTTTGACAACAGCGAATTTACCGCCCAATTTGTCGTAAGCTGCAGCGGCTTCTTCGCCGTTGTGTGCCAAAATACCGCCTTGTACGGGCAAACCGTAGCTAGCCAGCAGTTCTTTAGCCTGATACTCGTGTAAATTCATGGATTTCTCCTTAAGGTGAGTGGGTTTTAGGAATCGCCCTGCGGCCAATCCCATATTTTCAGACGGCCCTACTATTTACTGAAAGGCAACCACATCCGCGCCAGCAGATACATGGTTGCGCCTCCTCCTCCGAGAATAAAAAAGACAATGCCTTTTTTACGCGAATTCGGGCAGAGCAGATAAACGGCAAGGCTGAAACTGATAAACAACAATGCCACGCGCCAAACCAATTCTTTATCTTTGAAACGGTTGAGCGTATAAGTTTCGGTCATCATCACATACATCTGCCACAATGCGGCCATACACATGCTGATGATGCCCATCGGTATAAAGAAAATACCGACTATTTCTTTGTTCATAATGAATGTAAATGCTGTTTGTTTGTCTGACGGAATTATAAATCAGAAAACGAAGCTCTCGGAACATTCAATTTGTCGGAGGTCTTAAGGCCGTCTGAAAAATTTCAGACGGCCTTAATGTCTATCAACCGTGCAAAGCGCGTTTGTCGGCCGCCAATGCAGCTTCGTGAACCACTTCGGACAAGGTTGGGTGGGCATGGATGATGCGGGCGATGTCTTCGCTGCTGGCGAAGAATTCGAGCGCAGTCACGCCTTCGGTAACCAATTCGCTGACAACCGGACCAATCATGTGTACGCCTAAGATGCGGTCGGTTTTGGCATCTGCCAATACTTTGACCGTACCTTTGGCTTTGCCCATTGCCAATGCGCGACCGTTTGCGCCGAAACCTGAAGTACCTTTTTTGTACTCCACGCCTTCGGCTTTGAGTTGCTCTTCGGTTTTACCCACCCAAGCGATTTCAGGGTCGGTGTAAATCACGAACGGTACGTTGTTGAAGTCGATATGCGGTTTTTGACCGGCAATGCGCTCTGCAACGGCAACACCTTCGTCACTGGCTTTGTGTGCCAACATCGGGCCGCGAACCACGTCGCCGATTGCCCATACGTTAGGCAGATTGGTACGGCATTCGCCATCTACTTTGATAAAGCCGCGTTCGTCTTTTTCCAAGCCTACGGCTTCGGCGTTCAGGCCTTTGGTGTTTGGAATACGGCCGATGGCAACAATCAGTTTGTCGAATACTTCGGTTTTGGCTTCGCCGGCAGCAGTTTCGTAAGCAACGGAAACGCCTTTGCCTTCAGATTTGATGTCGCCGATTTTCACGCCCAATTCGATGCTCAGACCTTGCTCTTTGGTGAAGTATTTGAAGGCTTCCTTGGCGATTTGTTGGTCGGCGGCAGCCAGGAAGGTCGGCGCGGCTTCAAGAATGGTAACTTCTGCACCCACGCGGTTCCATACGGAACCCATTTCCAAACCAATCACACCGGAACCGATCACGCCGAGTTTGGCAGGTACTTCGGTCAGATTCAATGCGCCTTCGTTGTCTAATACGTTCACGTTGTCTATAGCAACTTGTGGCAGCGGACGCGGTACGGAACCGGTCGCTACGATGACGTGTTTGGCTTCGATAACGGTTTTCTCGCCTTTGTTATCGACTTCGATTTGATAAGCATCGCCATTTTTACCAGCAAAAGAAGCAGTACCGAACAGGCTGGTTACTTTGTTTTTTTGGAACAGGAATTTCACGCCGCCGGTCAGCTTGGTTACGATGGCATCTTTGCGCTCAATCATTTTGGCTGCGTCGAATTTTACGTCGCCGACAGTGATACCGTGTTCTGCAAAATCGTGTTGCGCAGCGTGGAAATGTTCGCTGGATTGCAACAGGGCTTTAGAAGGGATACAGCCTACGTTCAAGCAAGTACCGCCCAATGCTGGGGCGTTGCCTGCTTTGTTAACGCCTGCGTCAACGCAAGCGGTTTTGAAACCCAGTTGCGCAGCACGAATGGCGGCAACGTATCCGCCCGGGCCTGCACCAATCACTACTACATCATATTGAGACATCGTGTCATCCTTTGCTTTTGCAGTATCTCAAAATAAAAACGATACTTTTTGTTTCTTTTTTATTTTGAATGACTGCGTTTTGATGGTTTTAAGAAAAGGCCGTCTGAAAGTCTATATCTGCCGATTCATTCGAATCAAATGTTTCAGACGGCCTCAATCGTTCGTTGAGCCTATTGTAGCACGATACTACATTACGCTACATCTAAATAAAAATTCAGACGGCCTTTTCATTAACAAATAAAAGGCCGTCTGAAACGATTACAGATCCAACAACAGGCGTGCTGGGTCTTCCAACGCGTCTTTAATGGCTACCAAGGTCAATACAGCTTCGCGGCCGTCAATGATACGGTGGTCGTAAGACAGAGCCAGATACATCATTGGACGGACAACAACTTGACCGTTTTCAACCACAGCGCGCTCTTTAGTGGCGTGCATACCCAAAATCGCAGATTGAGGCGGGTTGATGATCGGGGTAGACATCATAGAACCGAAAGTACCGCCGTTGGTAATACTGAATGTACCGCCGGTCAGATCTTCGATAGCGATTTTGCCGTCTTTTGCTTTTTTCGCGTAATCAACAATTGCTTGTTCGATGTCGGCAATGCTCATTTGGTCGGCATCGCGCAGGATTGGCACAACCAAACCGCGTGGGCTGCCAATTGCGATACCGATGTCGAAGTAGCCGTGGTAAACGATGTCTTTGCCGTCAACAGAAGCATTCACAACCGGGTATTTTTTCAGGGCGGCAACAGCGGATTTAACGAAGAAGGACATAAAGCCCAATTTCACGCCGTGTTCTTTCTCGAATTTATCTTTGTACTTCGCACGCAAGTCCATGATTGGTTTCATGTTGACTTCGTTGAATGTAGTCAAAATGGCGTTTTCTTGTTGAGAAGCCAAGAGGCGTTCTGCAACACGGGCACGCAGGCGGCTCATTGGTACGCGTTCTTCAGGACGTGCGCCGGCAGGAAGTGCAACGGCAGGGGCTGCGGCTGCGGCAGGTTTGGCAGCGGCATTTTGTACGTCTTCTTTCAATACGCGACCGTCACGGCCGGAACCTTGCAATGCGTTCACGTCAACACCGGTCTCGGCAGCCAGTTTGGCGGCAGCAGGCATAGCGGCGTTGTTTTGTGCAGCAGCAGGAGCGGCGGCTGGGGTAGCTTCGGCAGGCGCGGCGGCTGGGGCTTCAGCAGCGGCAGTAGCAGCTGTATCGATGCGAGCCAAAACTTGGTCGGCAACAACGGTTTCACCGTCTTGAGCTACGATTTCAACCAATACGCCGGCTTGTGGAGAAGGGACTTCCAAAACCACTTTGTCAGTTTCGATATCGATCAGGATTTCGTCACGGGCAACTGCTTCGCCAACTTTTTTCTTCCATTCCAAGAGCGTGCCCTCAGATACGCTTTCAGACAGCATAGGTACTTTTACATCAATAATCATTTTGTGTCTCCAATGGCCCTTTCAGACGGCCTGTTGTGTGTTTTTAATTCTGCATATGGGCATTCCGCCTGAACAATTTCAAACGGAATGCCACTAGGTTTACAACGCCAAAGCGTCTTCAACCAATTGTTTCAATTGAGCAATGTGTTTGCTTGAGTAGCCCACTGCAGGCGATGCACTGCTTGGACGACCGGCATAAGACAGTTTTTGCTCTTCGCTGATAACGTCTTCGATACGGTGGCGGATTTGGTAGAACGCACCTTGGTTTTTCGGCTCTTCTTGCGCCCAAACCACAGATTTTGCGTTCGGGTATTTCGCCAGTTCAGCTTTAACCTCATCGTATGGGAACGGATACAGCTGCTCAACGCGGACGATAGCAACATCATTTTCCAGTTTACGCTCGGTACGGCCGGCTTCCAAGTCATAGTAAACCTGACCGGCACACAATACCACGCGTTTCACGCTGTCGTTGCTTGCACGTTCTGCGGTATCTCCGATAACTGGACGGAAAGTCGAACCTTCGGTGAAGTTTTCCAGCGGGCTCATTGCACCTTTGAAGCGCAACAGGCGTTTGGACATGAAAATCACCAGCGGTTTGCGGTATGAACCCAAGACTTGACGTTGCAAGAGGTGGAACATTTGCGACGCTTCAGACGGCATGATGACTTGCATATTGTTCTCAGAACACAGTTGCAACCAACGTTCTACACGTGCAGAAGAGTGCTCAGGGCCTTGACCGTCGTAACCGTGCGGCAGGATGGTGGTCAGACCGCACAAACGACCCCATTTGGTTTCGCCTGAAGACAGGAATTGGTCGATAGTTACTTGCGCGCCGTTAGCGAAGTCACCGAATTGCGCTTCCCAAATGGTCAGCTTGTCAGGAGCGGAGCAGGCAAAGCCGTACTCGAACGCCATTACGGCTTCTTCGTTCAAGATAGAGTCGATAACCAGGAACTCGCCCAAGCCTTCGCCCATGTTGCGCAGAGGAACATAAGTACCGTCGTCCCATTTTTCGCGTTTTTGATCGTGCAGAACGGCATGACGGTGTGAGAATGTACCGCGGCCGGAGTCCTCACCAGAGATACGCACGCCATGACCTTTGGTCAGCAGGCTTGCGTATGCGAGGGTTTCGGCCATACCCCAGTCGATGGCTTGTTTGCCGGATGCCATGGCTTTACGCGCTTCGATCACACGTTTTGCAGTCGGATGCAGAGCAAAGCCTTCCGGTACAGCGGTGAATTTCTCAGTAAGACGCTCAATGTCGGCGGCAGGCAAACCGGTTTCGATTTTTTCGCGCCAATCTTTGCCTTGGTATTTGCTCCAGTCGATTTGTGTGCGTTGGAAATTGCTCAACGTTGTTTGTTCAACATGTTCGCCTTTGTCCAAAGCATCACGGTAGGCTTGGATGTAACCGTCAGCCTCAGCTTGGGTTACCACGCCTTCGGCAATCAGTTGCTCGGTGTACAAAGCACGCGCACCTGGGTGTTGCGATACTTTTTTGTACATCATCGGTTGGGTCAAGGTCGGATCATCGCCCTCGTTGTGGCCCCATTTACGGTAGCAGACAACATCAACCACGATGTCTTTATGGAATTTTTTGCGGTAATCCAAGGCAGCTTGGATGGCAAAGCAAACGCGTTCAGGATCATCGCCATTCACATGGATAACCGGAGCGGAAACCATTTTCGCGATATCGGTACAGTGTACGGTTGAACGGGTATCGCGGGTATCGGAAGTCGTAAAGCCGATTTGGTTGTTGATCACGATGTGAACAGTACCGCCGGTGGTATAACCGCGTGTTTTAGACAGGTTGAATGTTGCTTGGTTAACACCCAAACCGATAAATGCGGAGTCACCATGAATCAATACCGGCAAGACTTTATCGCGGCCGTTTTCGCCCAAACGTTTTTGTTTGGCGCGTGCAGAACCTTCTACTACTGGATTAACGATTTCCAAGTGTGACGGGTTGAATGCCAAAGAAACGTGCATCGGGCCGTGTGGCGTAGCAATGTCGGAGCTGAAGCCCATGTGGTATTTCACGTCGCCGCTAGGCAATTTGATTTCGGCACGGCCTTCAAATTCGGCAAACAGATCAGCCGGTTTTTTGCCCAAAATGTTAACCAAAACATTCAGACGGCCACGGTGTGCCATACCGATGATGACTTCTTCCACGCCGTCTTTACCGGCGTTTTGAATCAAATAGTTCAAACCGGCAATGGCACTTTCGCCACCTTCGACACCGAAACGTTTTTGACCGACATATTTGGTATGCAGGTAGCGTTCCAGAGTTTCGGCAGCAGTCATTTCTTTCAAGATACGGCGTTTTTGTTCAACGTTGTAGCTTGGTGTAGACAGTACGCTTTCAAAATAATTACGAACCCAACGACGCTCTTCGGTATTTGGAATGTAGATGTACTCTACCGCGATATGGCCGCAGTAGGTTTGTTTGAGGTTACTGATGATTTGGGACAGAGGCAGTTTGCTCTGACCGGAAAAATCGCCCTCGCCCATATTGAACTGAAGTGCCATATCGGCATCTGACAGACCGTGGAATTTAGGATCGAGAGCTTCAATATTTTGAGGAGGAATACGTTTGAGCGGATCAAGTTGGGCTGCACCCACGCCTTGGATACGATAGGCAGAAATCAGTCGCAAAACGCTGACTTGCTTTTTCATCATTGCCTCATCCACACCGCCTGCGACGGCTGCGGCAATTTTCTTTTTAGCCAAAGTGGCAAATGATTCACGAATCGGTGTATGGGCAACATCGACAGCGACTGCGCCCGGCTGTTTACTCAAATCGGTAAAGTACTGTTTCCATTTTTCATCGACAGATTCCGGATTATCCAGAAACTTTTCATACAACTCCTCGATGTATGGCGCATTAGAACCAAACAGATAAGAGAAATTGAGTTTTTCGTCCATCATGGCGTGAGCTCTTTTCTTTAAAATATAAACAAAGGGTAGAATCCCGTGTTCTCCGAACGGAATTCAGGCCGTCTGAAATGACACTTTATTCTACCCTATTTCAAATCAAATTACCTGCTATCAACTTAATTAATTACGACCAACCTCATTGAAAACGGCAATTCGATTTTTTCAAACGACTTTTCAACAATATATTAATGTATTGTTTATTAGCGTTTATCTACCGGAACGTAATCGCGACGTTCTGCACCGGTATAAAGTTGACGTGGGCGACCGATTTTCAGTGCCGGATCGCTAATCATTTCATGCCAATGAGAAATCCAACCTACACTGCGCGACAATGCGAAGATAACGGTAAACATTTCAGTTGGAATGCCCAATGCAGACAAGACGATACCGGAGTAGAAGTCGACGTTTGGATACAGCTTGCGTTCAACAAAGAATGGGTCTTTCAGTGCAATTTGTTCCAATTCCATCGCCAGCTTGAATTTAGGACTGTCTTCCAAGCCCAATTCTTTCAAGACTTCATAACAGGTTTCGCGCATGATGTTGGCTCGTGGGTCCATATTGCGATATACGCGGTGACCGAAGCCCATCAGACGGTATTTGCGTTGTTTCACACCTTCCATGTATGCAGCAACATTAGACACATCGCCGATTTCGTCCAGCATCTTCAACACAGCTTCGTTTGCACCGCCGTGTGAAGCACCCCACAGACAGGCGATACCGGCAGCGATACAGGCAAATGGGTTCGCCCCTGAAGAGCCGGCCAAACGTACAGTCGAAGTAGAGGCGTTTTGCTCGTGGTCAGCATGCAAAATAAAGATGCGGTCGAGCGCGCGAGCCAATACTGGATTAGGTTTGTATTCTTCACATGGTGTTGCGAACATCATGTGCAAGAAGTTTTCAGCATAGGAAAGGTTATTTTTTGGATAATTGAACGGCAGGCCGTTGGAATAACGGTAACACATTGCCGCAATTGTCGGGATTTTGGAGATTAAGCGGTAAATCGCAATTTTGCGGTGCTCAGGATTGGCAATATCCAAGCTGTCTTGGTAGAAAGCAGACAAAGCGCCAACCACGCCAACCATCATCGCCATCGGATGCGCATCGCGACGGAAACCGCGGAAGAACCAAGTCAGCTGTTCATGCAGCATAGTATGGCGACTGACTGTAGCATCAAATTCTTTTTTCTGTTCGGGCGTAGGCAGCTCGCCGTAGATCAACAGGTAGCAAACTTCCAAGTAATCAGATTTTTCGGCCAGCTGCTCGATAGGATAACCACGGTAATACAACAGACCTTCATCGCCATCAATATAAGTGATTTTGGATTCGCAACTTGCGGTTGACACGAATCCGGGGTCGAAGGAAAACAGACCTGTATTTTTAGTCAAAGTACGAATATCAACCACATCATGGCCGATACTTGCTTCCAATACTGGCAGTTCCAAGGTCTCTTGATTTGGGGTGGTGAGCTTGACTGATTTAGACATTCTTAAACTCCTTTGTAAGTTGGGGCTTTCGTTGCCGCCCAAGCGGCACGGTCCTTTTTTTCAGACGGCCTCCGTATAGAAAGAGCTTGTTCGGATTGGCATCGCAAACAAGCTCTATAACACGTCATGCCTGTCTGATTTTTTCAAGCATGGGAATCAGGTGTTTCTTGTCCGTCGCCGAATGTCCGTTAATCAAGGCAAGCAATTCTTGGTCTTGAAATTCAAGGATTTCGGAAAATTCGGACAACTCCTGATCACTCAGGTGCTCGAATTCTTTTTCCATAAACCTACCGAAGATTAAGTCTAATTCCAACAATCCCCGGCGGGTTTGAAAACGGATTTTCCGTTTGGCAATATCGTCAAAAACCATCATTTCTTAAACGGCTCGTTTCAACATAATCTCTTTAATCTTACCGATGGCTCGGGTCGGATTCAAGTGTTTAGGACATACGTCTACGCAGTTCATAATGGTGTGGCAACGGAATAAACGGTATGGGTCGTTCAGATTATCCAAACGCTCATTAGTGATGGTATCACGGCTATCCGCAATGAAACGGTAAGCATTCAGCAAGCCAGACGGACCAACGAATTTATCAGGGTTCCACCAGAATGACGGGCAGGCAGTCGAACAGCAGGCGCACAAAATACATTCGTACAAACCGTCCAACTCTTTACGCTCTTCCTGAGTTTGCAGACGCTCTTTGTCCGCATCGATAGGGTTGTCGTTGACAACGTAAGGTTTAATGGAGTGATATTGTTTGAAGAATTGGGTCATATCCACAATCAGGTCGCGGATAACAGGCAGACCTGGCAGAGGACGGATTTTAACCGGCTGTTTCAGGCTGCGCAGATCAGTCAGACATGCCAAGCCGTTTTTGCCGTTGATGTTCATACCGTCAGAACCGCAAATACCTTCGCGGCAAGAACGGCGGAAAGACAATGTATCGTCTTGTGCTTTCAGGCGCACCAAAGCGTCCAAAAGTTTAACGTCGGTTGGTTCCAATTCCAACTCGTAACGTTGCATATAAGGTTTGGCATCAACGTCCGGGTTGTAACGGTAAATTTCAAAACTCATTTTTTCCATGAGAAGTGTTCCTTTTCTCATAAACTGCCCAATGATTTTGTATTATGGATTCAGGCAGTTCAATGTGGGTATGGTTAGGTTTCAGACGGCCTCCAAGATAAAGGCCGTCTGAAAACTCATCAATAAACGCGTTTGGCCGGTTTGATGTATTCCACGCTCAAAGGCTTGGTATGTACCGGTTTGTAAGACAAAGTATTGGTATCTGAATGATACAGGGTATGTTTCATCCAGTTTTCGTCATCACGCTCAGGATGGTCGTCTGAAGCGTGCGCGCCGCGCGATTCTTTACGTGCTTCGGCGGACACCAAAGTCGCTTTTGCTACTTCAATCAGATTATCCAATTCCAAGGCTTCGATACGCGCGGTATTCCACACTTTGCTCTTATCTTTGATTTCAGTACGTTTCACACGCTCGGCAATCGCCATGATTTCTCGAACGCCTTTGCTCAGAATCTCATCGGTACGGAACACGCCGGCGTGCAACTGAACAGAACGTTGCAGCTCACGACGCAAGGCATCAACGTTTTCACCGCCGGTTTGGTTGTCCAAACGCTCGATACGTTGACGGGTCAATTCGCCGGCATTAGCAGGCAGAGGTTTCCAGTCGCTTTGCTCTTTGATGAATTTAATCATACTGTCGCCGGCAGCTTTACCGAATACCACCAAGTCAAGCAGGGAGTTGGTACCCAAGCGGTTCGCGCCGTGTACGGAAGCACAAGCGCACTCACCTGCTGCATACAGGCCTTTTACAGGCACTTCGTAATCTTCACCTTGCGGAACAACAACTTCGCCGTGGTAGTTGGTCGGAATACCGCCCATCATGTAGTGGGTAGTCGGCACAACAGGAATCGGGTCTTTAATCGGGTCAATACCGGCAAACTGAATGGAAATCTCGCGGATGCCCGGCAGTTTTTCCATAATTTTTTCTGCACCGATATGGTCGATTTTCAGCAATACATGGTCTTTATTTTTACCACAGCCACGACCTTCGTAAATTTCCATCGCCATCGCACGGGAAACCACGTCACGGGAAGCCAAGTCTTTTACGGTTGGAGCATAGCGTTCCATAAAGCGTTCGCCATCGGCATTCAGCAGAATACCGCCCTCACCGCGTACACCCTCGGTAATCAATACACCGGCACCGGCTACACCGGTCGGGTGGAATTGCCAGAATTCCATGTCTTCCAACGGAATACCTGCACGGGCACAAATACCCAAACCATCACCGGTATTCATATAGGCATTGGTAGAAGAAGCATAAATACGGCCGCCGCCACCGGTAGCAAACATCACGGCTTTAGCGTGGAAAATATAAACTTCGCCGGTTTCCATTTCCATGGCGGTTACACCGACGACGTCGCCGTTTTCATCACGAATCAAATCTTGTGCCGTCCATTCCACAAAGAATTGTGTATTGGCACGGACGTTTTGTTGGTACAAAGTATGCAACATCGCATGACCGGTACGGTCGGCAACCGCACATGCACGTTCTACCGCACGTTTACCATGTTCGGCAGTATGACCACCGAAAGGACGTTGGTAGATTTTACCGCTTTCCACACGGTCAAAAGGCATACCCATGTGCTCCAACTCAATTACGGCTTCAGGCGCAGCGCGACACATAAACTCAATCGCATCTTGGTCGCCCAGCCAGTCGGAACCTTTTACGGTATCGTACATGTGCCAATCCCAACGGTCTTCCTGCACATTACCCAATGAAGCAGAAATACCACCTTGAGCCGCTACAGTATGCGAACGGGTTGGGAACACTTTAGACAAAACAGCACAATTCAGGCCGGATTTAGATAATTGGAGGGCTGCGCGTAAACCTGCACCACCACCGCCAACAATCACGGCATCAAACTTGCGAACAGGAAAACCCATATTTACCCCCAAATTACTTTAACTGAATACACCAAGCAGCCTACCAACCAAACGATGGTGGCAACTTGTAAAAACAAACGCAGGCCGAAAGGCTTAATGTAGTCCATCCACAAATCACGGATACCTACCCATGCATGCAGGAATACGGCCAAGAAGCTCACTTGGGTAAATACTTTCACCCAAGTTTGATCAAAAAATGCCTGCCATGCCGAATACTCTTTAGGCAACGTAAACAAAACAAACAAAAGAACCACTGTGTACACCAACATGATAACTGCAGTTGCACGTTGCATTGCCCAATCGCGCAAACCGTAATGCGCACCTGTCAATTTACGTTCTACCATAACAAAGCTCCCAAAACGACGGTCAGAATCAAAGCAGAAGCAAATACAACTTTAGCAGTAGCACGGGCAGTATTTAATTCCAAGCCTTTGTGTACATCCAAAAACAGAAAGCGGATACCGGCGAAAAAGTGGTGCAGATATGCCCACAACAGACCGATAAGGATCAGCTTCACAAACGGATTGGAGATAGCAGAACGATATGCTTCAAACGACGCTTCGCGATCCAGCGTTCCAGAGAAGAAATACAAGAGAACAGGCAGCATCACAAACAAGCCGACGCCGCTGATACGGTGAAGAATAGATACAATCCCCGGTATGGGCAATCGGATATTCGGAATTTCCAAAAATACCGGGCGTGATTTGGCGGACATGGTCAGTTCCTCTAGATTTATTATCAGCTCAAAACCTATAGCTCAGCACTACAATAAGCTACATAAACCATAATTTACCTGTTTTATCTCATTTTGAACAGTGCAATTTATGAATGCTCTAATGATTTTTACCAAAAGACTAATAAAATCAAACAATCATTCTTAGATTTTTTTTTGTGTGGCTAGCCTTTTTTGTTACTTTCCTGCAATTAAGCCATCTCCCCATCAAAGCACTTACGATAACATCATTATTGTTTGAGAATTGTATCTATTGTGAGATAAATTCTCACTCTTGATACCTAATCTTTACAAAGGCATAAGCCATTCTTAACTTATTACCATTGCATTATCATCACTACTCTTACATAGTTATACATTCAAAGACATTTCATCCGCCCAAAATAGACTAAAATACGACGTAACACCAACCATGTTTCCATACCTAAAAAGGAAGCTGCATCATGACACACTCCCCTCATCAAAACACACCCGATCCGGAAGACTACATCCCCTCCTTCCGCCGTCGAAACTTAGACACATCCGGCTTCATGAAAAAACTCGGACGCTTTGCCGGTCGCTTGGGTAAACCTGTCGTCCGCCAGCTTTATGCGCTTTATTATCTCTGGGAATCCGAACATACACCCAAACGTGCAAAAATGATTATTGTCGGTGCACTGGTTTACTTCCTCAGTCCTATTGACAGCATTCCCGACCTTCTGATTCCATTTGGCTTCAGCGATGACATTGCCGTCATTGCGCTGGTTTATTCTCAGATGAAAAACTATCTGACCGAAGATATTCAAGAAAAAGCCCGTCAAGCGGCTGACAAGCTGTTTGGTTCTTAATTGGATAAAGTCCGACTACACATATATAAATACAAAAAGAAGGTCGTCTGAATATTCAGACGGCCTTCTCAGTTTATGACTTTTTATTTCAAAGGCTGCATACCCATAACTTCCATCAGGAAGTTGGTAAACGCAGGATTGCTTGGTTTGGTATCCATGTTTTTCCAACGCTGTTGCCAACCGCGCAAAGCACCTTGGATGTACTGTTTGGATTGCTCGGTAGTAATTTCACCACGTTGGCTGTCAACGGCAGAACGCAGATAAACTTCGTACATACTGTCATCGACAGAGTTGCGTCCCACTTGTTGGATACGGAAGCGGTTCAAATATTGTGCAGCCTGAACTTTGGTCAGACTACCTTGGCTCACTTGGGTACTCAAGCGACGTGCTTCATCATGAATCTTGGAAACATCTGCCCAATGCGAAGGAGCTAAATGATAACCGGTAGCTGAAACTTGTGAATCAGCCTTAGGTTTCTTAACGTTGGTTGGTCGAACTGGCACTTCTTTCAATGTTGGAACATAAATCGATTCACAACCGGCAAGTGCCGCCACAGCAAAGATAGGAAGAATGTATTTTTTCATAATGCGCATTATAAGCATGATTCGTTGAAGAAACCAACTTTTGAATAATGGTATTCAAAGCTCATTAACTGAATTACAACAGATTTCATACGATATCTCAAGCCCATACGCAAAAAAGGCCGTCTGAAAACGGCCTTTTAACAACAATCCTATATTATGCCAAATCGGCAAACAGAGGCGTAGAAAGATAGCGTTCGCCATATGATGGCAACAAGACAACGATCAACTTACCTTCGTTTTCAGGTTTTTTAGCCAGTTGCAATGCGCTCCATACTGCGGCACCTGAAGAAATACCTACCAAAATGCCTTCTTTTTCAGCCATAGCGCGCGCAGTTTCAAACGCTGCCTCGTTAGGTACTTTGGAAATGCTGTCGTAAACAGTCGTATTCAAAACGCTGGGGATAAAGCCTGCACCCAAACCTTGAATCGGATGCGGACCTTTCTCGCCACCGCTCAATACTGGGGAAGCTTCAGGCTCGACAGCCACGATTTGAACTTCGGGTTTGTATTTTTTCAATACTTCGCCCACACCGGTAATCGTACCGCCTGTACCTACACCGGCCACGAAAATATCTACTTTACCGTCTGTATCGCGCCAAATTTCTTCGGCAGTGGTTTTGCGGTGAACTTCAGGATTAGCCTCGTTATCAAATTGGCGCGGCATAAAGTAAGTATCTGGATGTTCGTCCACCAAAGACTGGGCTTTAGCAATAGCGCCCGCCATACCTTCGGCAGCAGGTGTCAAAATTAGCTCTGCACCGAATGCACGCAGCAGCATTTTGCGTTCTTTACTCATGCTTTCAGGCATAGTAATCGCCAATTTATAACCGCGGGCCGCACACACCATGGCCAAACCGATACCGGTATTGCCACTGGTTGCCTCGACGATAACGGTATCTTTATTGATTTTACCGGCTTGCTCGGCCGCTTCAATCATAGATTCGGCAATACGGTCTTTCACGCTGCTGCCTGGATTAAAGAATTCAAGTTTAACGGCGATTTGCGCTTTTAAACCTTCGGTCAGGCGGTTCAGTTTCACCAGAGGTGTGTTGCCGATCAGCTCGGTAATATTATTTGCAATTTTCATTTCCTGCTCCTGATTTAGATGTAATACAGCCTGCATATTAAACTCAGGCCGTCTGAAAAACCAATATCGAAAATTTCTTTCTTTATAACTTTTGGTTCAAGCGCGGTCAATATCCACTGCGCTCAAAAATCAATGTAACGGCAACTACAGCCTGCATCACGACGGCAACCATCCAACCTGCCCACATCTGCCGCATACTGAAAAGAGAGGCAGACTGCTTGCAAACAACCACTCTGTGCAGATAAAACACCAGCATCAGGACGCCCTGCAATGCAAACCAATAAATGGGTTTCAAAGCATAAATTTTCAGCAAGGCCGCCCACGCAAAAACCGCGCCCGCCAGCGGCAAGATGAAATAAACCACGCCTACCAAGAAAACAAAAGCCAAAGTCATGACGACATTGGAAACCGCAAATAAGGTCAAACCGGCATATTCGCCTGCCGACCAAAACTTTTTGTCTTCCGTTTTACTGCAGTCATCAATAAAGAAGAAAATACTGGCGATTGTCAGATAAAAATGAGGGATGAACAAAGGGCCTGTATGCGTAAAGCCCCATATTCCGGGCAACAAGCGTGCGCCCAGTGCCGAAATCCCCAGCCACAACAACACCGTAGCCCAAAGCCATTGAAACCGCTGCGCGCGAAAAATAAATGCCAACGATACCGCAGCATACGCGACGGCAAACCAAAAATCCAAAGAAACCATCATGAATACTGCAACTCGCCTTCAAAAACAGTTTCCGCAGGGCCGGTCATTTGCACATCGCCACCTTCTTCCCAACTGATAAACAATTCACCTCCAGGCAGAGTAACACGCACAGGCGCACCCGCTTTCAGCAAGCCATTGCGCACGCCTGCCACCACGGCCGCACACGCTCCAGTGCCGCAAGCCTGAGTTTCCCCCACCCCGCGTTCAAACACTCGCAGGCGGACTGACAATTCATCTTCAACCTGCAAAAAGCCGACATTGACCCGTTCAGGAAACTGCTCGTGCGATTCAATAGCGCCGCCCCAATATTCCACCGGCGCAGTCTCAACATCATCAACCAAAATCACCGCATGCGGATTACCCATATTCACACAGCTTACCGGTACAGACTCCAAACCGACCAAGACAATATGTGTCAGCGCATCTTCATTTTCACCATGTGCAGGCACAAACGGAATTTCAGACGGCATGAAACGCGGTTTACCCATATTGACGGTAACCAAACCGTTATCCAACAGCTTCGGTACAATAATCCCTTTGGCCGTTTCGACCAAAATTTCCGTTTTATCCGTCAAACCCTTATCCGCGACAAAACGCGCAAAACAACGCGCTCCATTGCCGCACTGCTCTACTTCCCGACCATCGGCATTGAAAATGCGGTACCGAAAATCGACCGCATCAGAAGAAGGCTTCTCCACTACCAAAAACTGATCAAAACCCACGCCGCGATAGCGGTCTGCCCATTGGGCAAGCGGCGCAGTCAACGGATCAAAGTCCTGATCGATGGCATTAACCACCATAAAATCATTGCCCAAGCCGTGCATCTTCGTAAATTTCAAAGTTTTCATTATTTATTCACATTCTTATTAAATCATTATTTCGGCACATTCTACACCAGAATGATATATTCGTTTCTATCTTGTTTCTCAGACGGCCTTGCGCCCTTTTACCAATACTAACACCAGCCACCCCGCAAAAATACTATACTTCCCACATTACAAATATTTCTTATTACAAGGATACACATTATGAAAAAAATTCTCTTACCTGCCCTTTTGGCCGCTTCACTCAGCGCATGTACAGTCGGCACGCCCGGTGTTTCCGTCGGCTTAGGCGTCGGCACCAGCATCGGCCGCCATGTCGGCCTGGGTACATCCATCAACATCCCTGTCGGCTTGGACAAAACCAAAACCACCAAAGGCACGGATTCAGACGGCATCCGTATCTCAGAAGAACAAATCGTGACCTATTTTGATGCACACGGCACACCCAGCAACAGCGCAGTCAAAGGTGGCTTCCATCGCCAACTGATCAGCAAACGTAACAACGAATACGTCGTCCAAGACTTTTACAGCGACAACAGTCAAAAACGCACGGACCCCTACGTTCTCAGCCGTAACCAACTGATGCAGTTCCGCGCCACGCCAAGCAATGGCTCGTTAACCACTTACGCCTACAACGGCACGGTGATGCAGCAACAAGTATTCCAAAACGGCAAATTGGTTAACGCCAAATACTAAAGGCCGTCTGAAACGGCTGAGGAGCATGTGAAACTTGATTACAAAATATTTTTAACATTCAAACATTTGAAATATTTTGCACCATTTCCTTAAAAATATTGATTGACACATTTTTTCCAGCCATTATAATACGCCCCATTCCCCGATAGCTCAGTCGGTAGAGCGACGGACTGTTAATCCGCAGGTCCCTGGTTCGAGCCCAGGTCGGGGAGCCAAATTTAAAAGCCTGAACTTCTGTTCAGGCTTTTTTACATCAATAAGGAACGCTTGTTCTTTCCCAAAGAAAGCCCATGAATCCTCATAATAAAAAAGGCCGTCTGAAACCCAAATCTGGCTTCAGACGGCCTTTTATTTATTTTTAAATCAACGGAAGAAGTCGCCCATGCCTGCCGGCAGGCCTTGGGTAAATGCACCCATGGTTTTGTTGGTCGTTTCTTCGGCTTTTTCAGAAGCGGCATTGATAGCGGCCAATACCAAATCTTCCAGCATTTCTTTGTCGTCTGCGGCTTCTTGAATCAAATCAGGGCTGATTTCAAGTTTGCGAACAACGTGCGAACACGTCATCACAACTTTCACCAAACCATTGCCTGCTTCACCTTCAACTTCGGTTTCAGCCAGCTTGGCTTGTGCCTTTTTCATGTTTTCTTGCATTTGTTGAGCCTGTTTCATCAGGCCGCCTAATCCGGCTTTTCCGAACATGTTTTACTCCTATGGGTTTGAATAAATGGGTTTCACTCATGCCGTCTGAAAAACGCTATTGCCTTTCAGACGGCCTTGTATGTCAGTATTTTAAGAATGCCCTACTAACTCTAAAGAATCCGGCAGCCATTGCGCTTCAAAGATTTGCAAAATTTTCTGCGCCGTTGTATCCGCTTCCAGCAAATCTTGCGCCTGCTGCCGTCCTTCTTCTTGAATACGTTTGCGGCGCATCACCGGCGTTTCCCAGCCTTTATCATCCTGCCAAGGCTCGGTTTGCAGCCTTAAATTGCCAAGATGGTAAGCCTCGCTCAACGTCTGGCAGATTTTGTCCAAGCGCTCTTTATTGGCAGTAGCTTTGGCCTCATCCGTCAACGACAGCATGATTAATCCTGCTTCCGTATCATAACTCGTCCATGCCGCATTTTGTGCCAACATCTGCGCCGCGCCTAATTTACGGGCAAATCGTTCGATAATGCTGTGCCAATTCTCAGTTTTAAACTCAGGCAAAGGAGCGAACTGAAGCTCTTCTTCATCTCCCTCCTCTTCTTCAGACACAACCGGCTGCAGTACTTCCATCACATCAGCACGGTGTGAATCTTCATATGCATATGCTTCATCAAAATACGGAGGTGGAATTTCCTCATCTATGTGCGGATATTCTTCCGGTTCAGGGGCCGTCTGAACTTTTGCAACAGGCAATGGCTCCGCAGTTTCTTGCATCTGCGCCGTTTGTGTTTGAGGCGGCTCAGCCGATACTTGGCTCGGCATGTCTTCCCAAGGCGGGACATCCCCCTGTTGTTGAGCAGACTGAATAGTTTCTTCAGACGGCCTTTCAACGATATCCTGTTTAGTCGGAACAGCCTCTTTCTCAACCGCCGGTGCTGCTATCGGCTCAGATTTCGGCAGCTGAAAAGGCTTTTTTTCGGCCTCAGCTTTCTGATGGTCGGAATGCAAATCCGTGTGTTCAATCTGACTTTGCGTATCGCAACCCGAAGCGGCCAACGGCGCAAATGCAAGCATGCGCAAAAGCGTCATGACAAAACCGGCATACTCGTCTGGAGCCAGCGGTAAATCCTGTTTACCATGAATAGCGCATTGATAATAAAGCTGAATCTGCTCGCCACTCAAAGCCTGACTTAATCGCTGCAAAGTTTCACGTTCAGGATCGTCATTTGCCAAGGCGGAAGGAATGGTTTGAATCAAAGCCAAACGTTGCAACAACATGGCCAATTCTGCCAACGCGCTGTCAAAACCAATCGCTCTGGCGGACATTTCCTGAGCCTTTTCCAGCAAGGCTTCCCCGTTTTGATTGATGATTCCTTCAAGCAATTCAAACAAGTATTGTTTATCGACCGCTCCGATCATCTGGCGGACATCTTGTTCGGCCACTTTACCCGAACCCATGGCAATCGCCTGATCTAAAAGGCTCAACGCATCGCGCATCGAGCCGGCGGCGGCACGGCCTAAAAGTTGCAAAGCCTGTGGCTGATAAGGAACGTTTTCACGATCCAAGACATGCGCCAAATGCTCGGCAACCTGCTGGGTTGTCATGTTGCGCAACACAAATTGCAAACAGCGGCTCAATACAGTAATGGGGACTTTATGCGGATCGGTGGTCGCCAAAATAAATTTAACGTGTTCAGGCGGTTCTTCCAAAGTCTTCAGCATGGCATTGAACGCGCTTTTGGAAAGCATATGCACTTCGTCGATGATATAGACTTTGTATTTACCCGCAGTCGGCGCGTATTGCGCGTTTTCCAACACTTCGCGGATATTGTCGATACCGGTATTCGATGCCGCGTCGATTTCCAATAGATCCACATAACGGCCGCTGTCGATTTGCGTACAGCTTTCACACTGACCGCACGGCTCACCATGCACGGCATTTTCGCAGTTCAGGCTCTTGGCCAAAATCCTGGCAATCGTGGTCTTACCCACACCGCGTGTCCCTGTCAGCAGATAGGCATGGTGCAGACGGCCTTCGTCCAGCGCGTTACGCAGGGCTTTGACGACGTGTTCCTGACCGACCAAATCGGCAAAGGTTTTCGGACGCCATTTTCGTGCAAGAACTTGATAAGCCATGTTGTTTCTCTACGGGAAATAAATCGGAAGGCCGTCTGAAAAGAATTCTCCGCTTTTCAGACGGCCTCAGAAAATGGCATATATTCTAGCATTTTTTTGATTTTTATTAAGGATTTTCTATCAAACCGACAGCGACAGCATGTCATTGCAATGTTAGAATGCTACATAAATGATAAGTAATTTGAAGTTTGAAACATCATGTCCGAAATCATACTACGCAACCAATCAGCCACTATGCAAGTAAATACAATGGGCGGATATATTGATTCCCTGATTCTAAAAGGATGGGAAGTCTTATTTCCGAAAACCAGCGTTCAAGTAGGCGATGACACAAAATTACGCGGCGGCATGCACGTCTGCCTACCTCAATTCGGACCTGACAGCAAAAATCATCTGGCCCAACATGGTTTCGGCAGAACTTCAGACTGGGAAATCCGCCATCAAAATGAATCAGATATCGGCTTAAAATTAATCAGCACAGAAAAAGGCTATGAACACGTCGAATGGTTGCTCGATTACAGTCTGCCTAACGAAAATGAAGCCATCGCCATCCTAACTGTCTGCAATTACGGCGAATCACCCATCCGCACGTCCCCAGGATTCCACCCCTACTTTACCGCCGCCGGCACACAATTTGATTTCAACGGCGCCCCATACGATGCCGACTATATCTCCCATACCGAATTTGTTTCCTCCGACCAGGATGCACACGTTGCATTTGACGGCTTGAAACTGGATATCCGTACCCACAATCTGCCTGTGTATGCCCTTTGGAGCGATCGAAACGGTCAATATACTTGTGCAGAGCCAACCGCAGAAGGCAATGCGTTTTTATCCCCTGCCCGAGGAGGACAGTTTGTTTCAGGACACAGCAAAAAACGTTACGCCATGAAAATCAGACTGATAGCTTAACCCCCTTTACAAATCCTCGATATTTAAAAACCACCCCAAAGGGTGGTTTTCTTATGGCTTACAGGCCATTGTTATTGATTGCATTCGCAATATCGCGTACCGCTGTTACATACATACGGCTGTGGTTGTATTGCCATACCGTGTAGAAGTTATTCAGACCCAAATAGTATTCAAATACGCCCGGGCTGGTCTCCAAAGCATACAGCACAGCTTTTTCATTATCGGCAATAGCAGCTTGAGGCACGACACCCAAAGCTTTGAAATCTGCGACAGTGCGCGTCAAGGCAGTTTTCTCATCGATAATCGCCTGCAAGTGCGGAGTAATCGTCAGACTTACCGGCACAACCATCTTACCGCCGGTCTGCCAGCCATGCTGTTTCATATAATTGGCGACAGAAGTCGCCACATCGCCAACATTATTCCAAATATCGCGATGACCATCACCATCATAGTCCACCGCCCATTTACGGTAGCTTGAAGGCATAAATTGCGGCATGCCCATCGCGCCGGCATAGCTGCCTTTGAAGTCAAAGATATTTTCTTTTTCTTCTTTTGCCATCTGCAAAAGTTCACTCAATTCATTTTGGAAAAACTCGGCACGGCGAGGATAATCAAAGGCCAATGTACTCAAGGCATCGGCAACGCGGAAGCTGCCTGTATTTTTACCATAATTGGTTTCAATCCCGAGAATCGCCACAATCAATTCGGCAGGTACGCCGTATTTGCGTGCCACATCATCAATTACGGCACGGTTTGCCGCATAGAATTGTCTGCCGCCATTAAATTTGGCTGCACCAGAGTTACCGGTGCGGAATTCATACCAAGGACGCGAAGTGCTTGGGCGGTACATAATGGTAATAATGTTGCCTTTATACACCACGCCATTAAAGAAATTGCGCAACTCTTCCGCACTGAAACGGCGATTTTTCACTTCATATTGGATAAACTGCTGAACATTGACGTTCTCATTAAAACCGCTGCTGGCAACAGATTCAGCCGCAGCATCAAATACAGGGCGTTTTGCAGAGGAAACAGGCTCGACAGGTTTTGCCGTATCAACAGCAGGCTTTTGCGGAGTGCCGCATGAAGCTAAAGCCAAAGCAGTCAAACCTATCCCAAAGATTTTGATTTTATTCATAAATAATCTCTTTACTAAATAATACGACAAACCCGAACACGAATGAATATTCGGCCAATACATCATCTCTTCCGCTATATTTCTAGACAGACTTAAAAATATAGACAAATCAATATTTACTTACTTCGGCTCAAGCAGATAAACAAGGCCGTCTGAAATTCAAGGAAACCCTTGATTTTCAGACGGCCTTGAATGAATCAATTACTCAGCGGCTGCAACAACAGCAACGGTAATTTTAGCAACAGCGTCAGTGTGCAGAGCTACTTCAACTTCGTATTCGCCAACAGCTTTCAACGGACCGTTAGGCAGACGTACGTTTGCTTTAGCAGCTTGGATACCGGCAGCAACAATCGCTTCAGCGATGTCAGCATTGGTAACAGAACCGAACAGACGACCATCAACACCGGCTTTTTGAGCAACAGTAATGGTTTGGCCTTCCAGTTTTTCTTGACGGGCTTTAGCATCAGCCAAGATTTCAGCTTGTTTGGCTTCCAATTCAGCGCGGCGTGCTTCGAATTCTTTCATGTTGGCTTCGGTTGCACGTTTTGCTTTACCGGCAGGGATCAGGAAGTTGCGTGCGTAACCGTTTTTAACGGTAACGATGTCACCCAAGTTACCCAGACCGCCGATTTTTTCTAACAGAATAATTTGCATGATTTAAACTCCAAAATTATTTGTGTTGATCGGTGTAAGGCAACAGAGCCAGGAAACGGGCACGTTTCACAGCAGTAGCCAACTGACGTTGGTAGTGTGCTTTAGTACCAGTAATGCGGGCAGGGATGATTTTGCCGTTTTCAGAGATGAAGTCTTTCAACAAATCAACTTGTTTGTAATCAACTTCTTGGATTTTTTCAGCCGTAAAGCGGCAGAATTTTCTACGTTTGAATGATTGACGAGCCATTGTCGTTTAACCTTTATATTCTTTAATGTTCTGTATGCGTAGTACCGGCTTGGGGAAGCGTTGGCTACGTTGCGCCAAAAAACCTTCCGACTCGATGATAGCATCTTGCCGATACTGCCATTCCTCAGCCTGCTTACCTAAAATCCGCGCGGGAATTTCAAATTTGACCAGACATTTCTGTCCGTTTTCTTCCTGCCAAGATTCATGTTGCAACACAATATCTAAAACAGGAATTCCTGCCGGCGTATATCTCAAAGGCTGAACCTGCAAGATACGGGCGGTAAGCTTAATCAGATTGTTCAATCTTATTCGGCTGCTGCAACTTCTTCAGCTGCACCGTTCAGCAAGTTTTTTGCTTTTTCGCCGCCCAGCATTGGGGAAGCTTCAGTTACAGCGTGTTTTGTTTTGATGGTCAGGTGACGCAGTACGGCATCATTGAAGCGGAAAGCAGTTTCCAGCTCTTCAACCACTTCAGGAGTAGTTTCGATATTCATCAAAACATAGTGTGCTTTGTGGATTTTATTGATTGGGTAAGCCAATTGACGACGGCCCCAGTCTTCCAAACGGTGGATTTTACCGTTGGCTTCAGTAATCATGGTTTTGTAACGCTCAACCATAGCAGGCACTTGCTCGCTTTGATCAGGATGAACGATAAACACGATCTCGTAATGACGCATGTTATCTCCTTATGGATGATTAAAAACAGCCTTTCACCATGCGAAGTAAAAGGCAAGGCAAAGAGGCTGAATTCTATCCGCATTTCTTAAAAAAGACAAGTCTGGATTCAAAATCCACTTTCTTTTCAATCAAAAAACAACATTAGGCCTTATGGTTATTTCCTAGCAAACTACTCAACTATCTGCCAAAAATCTGCTAAAATCTGCCCCATCCTAATAAATACAGCATCAGAAGGCACACAATCATGGCTCTTTTGCAGATTTCCGAACCCGGCATGTCCGCCGCCCCCCATCAACACCGCCTCGCCGTAGGCATTGATTTAGGTACAACCAACAGCTTGGTGGCCACCGTACGCAGCGGCAGCGCAGTCTGCCTGCCCGATTCAGACGGCCGCACCACCCTACCTTCGGTTGTCCGTTATTTGGATGGCGAAGTTGAAGTCGGCAAAAACGCCCTTTCCGCCCAAAAAACCGATCCGCTAAATACCGTCAGCTCCGCCAAACGCTTAATCGGCCGCACTCTTACCGACCTCGCACAAGAGACGCAATACCTGCCCTATCGATTTACACCCAATGAGCGCGTGGTCGAGTTAAACACACGTCAAGGTGCGAAAACGCCTATCGAAGTATCGGCAGAAATCCTCAAAGCCCTCAAATTGCGCGCCGAAGAAACATTAGGCGGAGATTTGGTTGGTGCTGTCATTACCGTACCTGCCTATTTTGATGATGCCCAACGTCAAGCCACCAAAGATGCCGCACGTTTGGCAGGCTTGAATGTCTTGCGCCTCCTCAACGAGCCGACTGCCGCCGCAATCGCCTACGGACTGGACAACGCCTCAGAAGGCACGTTTGTCGTTTATGACTTGGGTGGCGGCACATTCGACGTATCCGTATTGCAACTGACTAAAGGCCTGTTTGAAGTTAAAGCCACCGGCGGCAACAGCGCATTGGGCGGCGACGACTTCGATCATCGTTTGTTCTGCTACTTGCTCGAACAAAACGACCTTTCCAAACTCAACGAACAAGACAGCCAACTTCTGCTTTCCCTTGTCCGTACTGCCAAAGAAAAACTGACCACTCAAACCGAAGCCGTCATCGAGACCACGCTTTCAGACGGCCATAAAATTCATACCGTCATTACCCGCCAAGAGTTTCACAATCTGACCCAAAATCTGGTACAAAAAACCATCGAGCCCGTCAAACAGGCTTTGAAAGACGCAGGCGTGACCAAGGCAGATGTCAAAGGCGTGATTATGGTTGGCGGCTCTACCCGTATGCTGCACGTTCAACAAGCAGTTGCCACCTTCTTCGGACAAACCCCACTGAACAACCTCAATCCTGACGAAGTGGTCGCACTCGGTGCCGCCATACAGGCAAACGTCCTTGCAGGCAACAAAACCGACGGCGAATGGCTGCTGCTGGACGTTACCCCCTTATCGCTTGGTCTGGAAACCTACGGCGGCCTTGCCGAAAAAATCATCCCGCGCAACTCCACCATTCCTACCGCGCGCGCGCAGGACTTCACCACTTTCAAAGACGGTCAAACCGCCATGACAATACACGTCGTACAAGGCGAGCGCGAACTCGTTTCCGACTGCCGCAGCCTTGCCAAATTTACCCTGCGCGGCATTCCGCCCATGGCAGCAGGCGCAGCACGTATCCGCGTGACCTTCCAAGTTGATGCCGACGGTTTACTGTCCGTTTCCGCACAAGAACAAAGCACCGGTGTACAGGCACAAATCGAAGTCAAACCTTCCTACGGCTTGAACGACAGCACCATCACCCAAATGCTCAAAGACAGCATGAGCAACGCTGCCGAAGACATGGCAGCCCGCGCCCGAGCCGAAGCCGTAGTCGAAGCCGAAAGCCTGACCGACGCCGTCAACGCTGCTCTTGAATTGGATAGCGATTTATTGGAAGCTGAAGAATTGCAACAGATTCAACAAGACATCGCCAACTTGCAAGGCCATCTGAAAGACGGCAAAGCCGAAGACATCCGTGCCGCCGTTGCCAAACTCAGCCACAGCACCGACAACTTCGCCGCCAAGCGCATGAACCGCAACATCCAACGCGCGTTAACAGGGCAAAGCGTTGATAATATTTGATGCCTAAACAGTTTCAGACGGCCTCGGAAGATACAAAGGTCGTTTATCTAAATATCCAAAAACTGAAACGATTTCTTTTATGCGACTCTGGCACCAAACCCTTATCCCCCTACTCCCCCGCGCCCAGCTTTTGGGGCAACACCGCGAATGCGCTGCTTTACGCGGAGCGGGCTGGGGCAGGCCGCATGCGACGGTTAATTACGTTTTTACCCACTCACCCTACAAACTCTACCTGTATCACGTATTGATTATGGAAGAGATGGAAAAGCGCGGTTACAAACCGGATGTTTTATGGAAAGACCCACTATATCGCGGCAAAGCCGTTGCCCCATACCATTCACACGCGATTGAAGCATCTACTTCGCCGATTTATGCCGAACATGATGATGCTTATCTAGACGAATGTCTGGAAAATTTAAGAAGTAAAGGCATCATGTTATAAACCCATTTTTCAGACGGCCTGAATATTGAATACCCAAGGCCGCCTGAAGCCGCTTTAACCACAACCACTCTTAAACAACCGAGACAATAAAAATGCCAAAAATTACCGTACTCCCACACGCGACATTATGCCCCGAAGGCGCGGTTATCGAAAACGCACCGGAAGGCCAAACCGTCCTTGACGTACTGCTCGACCACGATATCGAAGTCGATCATGCCTGCGAAAAATCCTGCGCCTGCACAACCTGCCACGTGATTATCCGCAAAGGTTTTGACAGCCTGGAAGAGCCGACCGAATTGGAAGAAGACCTGCTCGACCAAGCATGGGGTTTGGAAGCCGATTCACGCTTGAGCTGTCAGGCAGTCGTTGTCGATGAAGATTTGGTCGTAGAAATTCCTAAATATACAATCAACCACGCTCGCGAAGACCATTAAAACGAGGTTTAATGAAAAGGCCGTCTGAAACCATAAATTCATGGTTTTCAGACGGCCTTTTGGTTATGCAGCAAACTATTTGATATGAGGAAAAATAAAACGCATACGCGAAATCTGCATGGAGGCCACCTTCTGCGTAGCTGAATAATTTTCAATTTTTTCTTGCATTCTGATTTGATGCATATTGCCGTTATAACGGGGAGCAGCATTCTGAGATTTGTTTACTGTCGGTAGTTCAGCCTCAGCCTTCAACGCTTCCTCCGCCTCAATGGCCGAAAGTGCAGCCTCATCTCTTACCAAACCGAAACGCTCGATAATGGCATTGGCTTCATCTATATAATGAGATTTGTCCGCGCCATTTTCCAACACCGCATCTTCAAGCACGACCGACAAATGCTTGCCGCAATTTTCGATACGCTCTGCGATACGCGAATAAACCATCCAACGTTTCAACCTCAATGCGCCTGCATCGTCATTGGGTGAAGCGGCATCCAGTTTAATCAAACCATAATGCTTGCCGTAATACAGACGGAACACCAGCTGCTTCAAACCTTCTGTTTCGTCCAGCATCCGATAAAGTTCACGAACCAACAACAGCAAACGGTCGAATGCACCTGCTTGGGACAGATACTCCGGATCATCGGAAGCGAGCGCGTAAATCAGCTTGGACAGCTTGGCGTTGAGTGCGTTATTCATCTTTTTTCCTTTTATTTTTAAGCGATGGATTGTCTTAAGAGCCGTTCCAAAAAATTTGGTTGCATAACAAAGTGTAAATTTTGTATGAAAACCAAATCATACAAAGCGGAATAGAAAGTATAAAACGGCAGATTGCCGTGAATTTTAAGTGTCTTGCCGTATTTTAACGCAACTATGCTATTTTGTTAAAAAATAGCGCCATCATTTATCTGCCAATCTTCCGTAAAACAATCTGGCAGTCCAACTTCTTCTTGATTAAAATAATTACTAATAGCCCAAACCCAATAAAGGAACACATCATGAAATGGACAGATACCCAACGCATCGCCGAAGAACTCTACGACTTACACGGCGACAGCATCGATCCGAAAACCGTACGCTTTACCCAACTGCGTGATTTAATTATGGCTTTGCCTGAATTTGACGATGACCCGACGCGTTGCGGCGAGCGTATTCTCGAAGCCGTGCAACAAGCGTGGATAGATGAAGCAGAATAATCTTTCCCCACTTCCCTATCAAACAAGACCTCAGACAGTTTTTCAGACGGCCTGAGGTCTTTATTAAATTTATTCATACAATTTCGGAAAATTTCGAAATTGACTCATACCAACCTCAAATTTATTATGCAACCTGACAACAAATAAAAGATATGCAGAAGGTGCATAGCCATGAATCACGCTCGAGAAATCGCCGCTTTAAACAACAGCCTTTCTGATTTAAAAGGCGACATCAATGTTTCATTCGAATTTTTCCCGCCGAAAAACGAACAAATGGAAACCATGCTGTGGGATTCCATCCATCGCCTGCAAACCCTGCATCCGAAATTCGTTTCCGTAACCTACGGTGCAAACTCCGGCGAACGCGACCGCACACACAGCATCGTCAAACGCATCAAACAAGAAACCGGCCTTGACGCTGCCCCCCACCTGACAGGTATCGACGCCAGCCCTGACGAGTTGCGCCAAATCGCCAAAGATTATTGGGATAGCGGTATCCGCCGCATTGTCGCCCTGCGTGGCGACGAGCCGCCCGGCTACGAGAAAAAACCTTTCTATGCCGAAGATTTGGTCAAACTGTTGCGCTCCGTTGCCGACTTTGATATTTCCGTAGCAGCCTATCCAGAAGTGCACCCGGAAGCCAAATCCGCACAAGCCGACTTAATCAATCTGAAACGCAAAATTGATGCGGGTGCAAACCACGTTATTACCCAATTTTTCTTTGACGTGGAAAGCTATCTGCGCTTCCGCGACCGTTGCGTGATGATGGGCATTGACGTTGAAATTGTTCCCGGCATCCTGCCCGTAACCAATTTCAAACAATTGACCAAAATGGCCCAAGTGACCAATGTCAAAATCCCAAGCTGGCTGTCTAAAATGTACGAAGGTTTGGATGACGACCAAGGCACGCGCAACCTTGTTGCCGCCAGCATCGCCATCGACATGGTCAAAGTCCTCTCGCGCGAAGGTGTCAAAGACTTCCACTTCTACACCCTCAACCGCAGCGAACTGACTTACGCCATCTGCCATATTTTGGGTGTACGCCCCCGTTAATAAAACAGACGGCCTCCCCATTCTGATTTACAATATCGAACATTCAGGCCATACTGGCCTGATTCAAAATTCCAACTAGGAGAGTTAACATGACAACATTGCATTTTTCAGGCTTCCCGCGCGTCGGTGCCTTCCGCGAATTGAAATTCGCACAAGAAAAATACTGGCGCAAAGAAATCAGCGAGCAAGAATTGCTGGCTGTTGCTAAAGACTTGCGCGAGAAAAACTGGAAACACCAAGCTGCTGCCAACGCTGATTACGTTGCTGTAGGCGATTTCACTTTCTACGACCATATCCTCGACCTGCAAGTTGCTACCGGTGCCATCCCTGCCCGTTTCGGCTTCGACAACCAAAACCTGTCTTTGGAACAATTCTTCCAACTGGCCCGCGGTAACAAAGACCAATTCGCTATCGAAATGACCAAATGGTTCGACACCAACTACCACTACTTGGTGCCTGAATTCCACGCCGATACCGAATTCAAAGCCAACGCCAAACACTACGTTCAACAACTGCAAGAAGCCCAAGCTTTGGGTCTGAAAGCCAAACCGACCGTTGTTGGTCCGTTGACTTTCCTGTGGGTTGGTAAAGAAAAAGGCGCTGTTGAATTCGACCGTCTGAGCCTGTTGCCTAAACTGTTGCCTGTTTACGTTGAAATCCTGACTGCTTTGGTTGAAGCCGGTGCCGAGTGGATTCAAATCGACGAGCCTGCTTTGACTGTTGACCTGCCTAAAGAATGGGTAGAAGCATACAAAGACGTTTACGCTACTTTGAGCAAAGTAAGCGCCAAAATCCTGTTGAGCACTTACTTCGGTTCTGTTGCCGAACACGCTACTTTGCTGAAATCCCTGCCTGTTGACGGCCTGCACATCGACTTGGTACGCGCTCCTGAACAGCTGGACGCATTTGCCGACTACGACAAAGTTCTGTCTGCCGGCGTTATCGACGGCCGCAACATTTGGCGCGCCAACCTGAACAAAGTTTTGGAAACTGTCGAGCCTCTGCAAGCCAAACTGGGCGACCGTTTGTGGATCTCCAGCTCTTGCTCTCTGCTGCACACTCCATTTGACTTGTCAGTTGAAGAAAAACTGAAAGCCAACAAACCTGACCTGTACTCTTGGTTGGCATTCACCCTGCAAAAAACCCAAGAATTGCGCGTTCTGAAAGCCGCATTGAACGAAGGTCGTGATTCTGTTGCCGAAGAACTGGCCGCTAGCCAAGCTGCCGCCGACTCCCGTGCCAACAGCAGCGAAATCCACCGTGCAGACGTTGCCAAACGCCTGGCCGATTTGCCTGCCAACGCAGACCAACGCAAATCTCCATTTGCCGACCGTATCAAAGCGCAACAAGCATGGTTGAACCTGCCTTTACTGCCGACTACCAACATCGGTTCTTTCCCACAAACTACCGAAATCCGCCAAGCACGTGCAGCCTTCAAAAAAGGCGAACTGTCTGCCGCAGATTACGAAGCCGCGATGAAAAAAGAAATCGCCTTGGTGGTTGAAGAGCAAGAAAAACTGGACTTGGACGTACTGGTACACGGCGAAGCCGAGCGTAACGACATGGTTGAATACTTCGGCGAATTGTTGAGCGGTTTTGCATTCACCCAATACGGCTGGGTACAAAGCTACGGCTCACGTTGCGTTAAACCACCTATCATCTTTGGTGACGTAAGTCGTCCTGAAGCCATGACTGTGGCTTGGTCTACTTACGCTCAAAGCCTGACCAAACGCCCGATGAAAGGTATGTTGACCGGCCCTGTAACCATTCTGCAATGGTCTTTTGTCCGCAATGATATTCCTCGCTCTACCGTGTGCAAACAAATCGCACTGGCTCTGAACGACGAAGTATTGGATCTGGAAAAAGCCGGCATCAAAGTCATCCAAATTGACGAACCTGCCATCCGCGAAGGTCTGCCTTTGAAACGTGCCGATTGGGATGCCTACCTGAACTGGGCCGGCGAATCTTTCCGCCTGTCCTCTACCGGTTGCGAAGACAGCACCCAAATCCACACTCATATGTGCTATTCTGAGTTCAACGACATCCTGCCTGCCATCGCTGCTATGGACGCTGACGTCATCACCATTGAAACTTCACGTTCCGATATGGAGCTCTTGACCGCGTTCGGCGAATTCAAATACCCGAACGACATTGGCCCAGGTGTTTACGACATCCACAGCCCACGCGTACCGACTGAAGCTGAAGTTGAGCATCTGTTGCGCAAAGCCATCGAGGTTGTACCGGTTGAACGTCTGTGGGTTAACCCGGACTGCGGCCTGAAAACCCGTGGCTGGAAAGAAACTCTGGAACAACTCCAAGTGATGATGAACGTAACCCACAAACTGCGTGCCGAACTGGCTAAATAATGTGAGTTAGATGAAAAGGCCGTCTGAAAATTTTCAGACGGCCTTTTTTTATTTATCAATATTTAAAACATAAAGATTACGACTTCAACAACTTACAAAATCCCTGTCGTTGTATGATGTTCTTCCACTCCTGATGTATACACGTTCTGAGTATGGTGATACACAGTCTCTTTAGTCGTTTCAACAATATGGTTAGCTTCTGACAAGATATCGCTCAATGCCACTTTACTGCCGGTCGTATTCACCTTTTTCAGTGCTGCGCCGTTATGGCTATTGCCTTCAGAATACGTCTTGATGTCGTTTTCAAAGCGCAGCCATGAATCATACAGTTTGCCTTTAATGTCCGTCATGATTTTGTTGTTGGCTACATTTAAAGATGCTTTGCCTTTAGGGTTGGTACTGTGTACGTCTACCAAAGCATCATTCAGGGCACCACCAAGTTTCAATGTGTTATTGGTGATGTTGTACTCTTTGGCATTGCTCTTTAAATAGGCAAATTCAACATAGCCTTCAGATTCTTCGCGCACGGAAATTTTGTTGTTGTGAATTGTCACCGCACCATGCATAGCGACATTGCCATGGTGTTCTTCCACATAAACCGGTACTGCGCCTTTCATAATCTTACCAATATCGGCATCATTGCCGCTGATGGTAATGGTACCGCTACCAATGCCGTTTTTAGATAAAACGCGGTCGTAGGTATCGTTGATGACGGCAATCAGATATTTGGTAGATTCGCCGCTGATCTTGTTGTTTGCCATATTGAGCGTGTAATCCATTTTGCTTTCATGGTTACGGAACTCAATCGCGTAGGTCTGAATATTGTTTTGATAAACCGTCAGATTTTTAATGACATTATCGCTAATATCGAAATAACCTTTATCAGCCGAGTGCAAATCTTTGTATTGGGTATTGGTTTGTACCTGAATCCCTGAATACATGTGGTAGTACTTACCCAAGTCATCATCAACATTCAAACGGAAGCTCGGGTCTTGGATAATGGTATTGCCCGTAATTTTGACTTTATCCATAGAAAACTGGCGGTTGTAGGCAACAATACCATACAGCCGGTCACCCGTTAACACATTGTCTTCAATGACAATGCCTGTACCATCATGCACATCCAAGCCTTTGCGGTAGTTGTGGTCAGTCGTGTTTTTACGGTATGTGATGCCGTAATTGTAACTACCCGCAGCCACAGCCATACCATAGCCGGTACCGCCGTCTGCTTCGTGGCCGTTCCAATCCAAACGGTTGCCCTCGCCGATAAAGTTTTGTTGGAAACCGATCAGCGCACCGGCAACGCGGTTGTGGTGCAGATACGAATCAACAATACGGTTGTTTTCACCCAAAGGCAGCGCTTCGTATTTTTCATCAATTTCGCCGCTTTGTACGCGCGCTTTAAAGGTCAGTTTTTGACCTTTTTCCGTTTCCAAAGAAGCGGTTGACGTAAACATCACACCAGCACGATTGGCACCGGAAACCTCTACTTTGCTGATTAAAGTATTGTCCGCATCGTTCACTAAAATGCCGTTTACCTTGCCAAAATAGCTTAAGCCTTTGCGGTAAAAATCAGGGTTGGTATATTGAACCGACAAGTCGGCAATGGTTTTATTGTTTTGCCCATCAACCAAAATACCGGCAAATTCGCGGATATCGTCATGGTTGGTGTCCGGATTGAACACGCCCGTCTGCGCTTTATCAAACGTTACTTTGGTTTTGCCCATACCCGAACCAAACAAACCGCGTGCGCCGGAAACGGTTTTATCCATCACAATCTGGTTGGAAATATAGTAAGTACCATCCAAGAAGACCATGGCTTTTTCTTTATGAGCCGCTTCTAAAGCTGCTTTAAATGCCTGAAGACTGTCTTTTTTACCCTGCGCATCGGCACCAAAATCATTCACACGAACGTAATTACCGTACTCTTTAGATTCATACACGCGGTATTTTCCGGATAGGCCTACCCTGCTTTCAGCATGGTCGTCAATTTTGTTTGCTTTACCCGAACTGAGGTGGCCGTCGTGGCTATTGATTGCTTTTTTACCGGAAGAAACGCCCGCTATTTTGTCATGGCCGTCTGAATCCTTCAGATTCTTTTTATGAACAATCTCAACGGTTTCTTTTTCTTCGGCAATTCTGTCTTCCTCCTCTTTCTCTTTGCGGGCGGCTTCTTGTTTGGCTTTACGCTCTGCAATCGCTTTTTCGACTGCCGCTTTATGCGCTTCTTTTGCGCGTTCGACCGCCTTTGCTTTGGCAGCGGCAGCCTCGGCTATTTTTTTTGCTTTAGCCTCTTCGTAAATTTTTTGCTTTTCAGCCAGAATTTTTTCCATCGATTTATTGACTGGTTTAGCTGCCGTTGCTTTATCGGTAGCGGCAGGTTTATTTGTTACTTTAGGCGCAATGATATGTTTACTGGAAACGCTGCTTACAGAAGCAACACTGGCCCGTGCAACATGCATTTTTGTCACAAGGCCGTCTGAAGATGATGATGAACTGTCAAATCTTGCTGCCTCCGCCACATGCACTACTTCTCTCGTTACCGTATTTTTACCGCTTAATTGCTTAAGCTCAGGAGAAACCGACGGCATATCCCCCCAATTGTGGGTGTGTATCCATTCTTTTAGAGGAGAAGATGATTTGGAATTTGCTTCAGGTGTGGATGAGCCGTGACGAATGTGGGTACGGCCAAGAGGAGCAAGTTTATGTGACATAATCAGCGTATTTCCTTGTATCGAATATCGCCTTTCCCACCGCACAAGCGTGCAACAAAAAAGCCGATTGATTAAAGAGGTAAGACGGATTCTGTCGTAACAACAATTGCCTGTATAAAGGCCAAACTGAAGTTGGCCGCTTTGAGAAACTCGGCAGCGTTTCCCCTTCTGCCGGTTTTCTGATTGGAAACGGTCATGGTGTCAGACAGAACCCTTGGATGACTTTATATAGGCGATCTGTCCGCGTACCATGTATCCGGTTATTTTTGACGGAAATGTATCAGAGTCCCTTTTTAATTGATTAGTTCATCCAGAGTTAAGTTATTTTTGATTTTTATAGCAAAATAAAAATGGTTTTATCTTGCACTGGTTTCCTTTTTGACTTGACAGAGTGAATCCCGCGAAGCCAAAAAGGAGGGAAATTCTAACACGATATGTTTTTAGCATTCCCTATTTAACTAAATTTACAAAATATACAGAATAAATATCTATAACTGTTTTTAACTTCTTCTAAAAATCAATAAAATTCGATATTTCCAATATGTATTTTTACAACATGACTGCGCATTATATACCGATTATCTAAAAATACTACCGTTTGTTTAAAAAATTTAGCATTTTATTATCGCTTTTTCCTTCTAAATGCCAATAAAAAAAGCCGTCTGAAAAAATATTTCAGACGGCCTTTTATATTAACGTTCTACTTAACAAACTTCGACCAACCAGCCGTGTTTGTCTTCTGTCAAACCGTATTGAATGTCGGTAATCGCCTTACGGATTGCGTAACCGCGCTCTTGGCTCTTCACTTCAATTTCTTTGCCATCAATCACGAAAGAAGTTACTGGAGAAATAACCGCAGCCGTACCAGTCAGAATCGCTTCCGCACCATTCTCAATCGCAGTTTTCAGCTCGTCGACAGTAAAGTTGCGCTCGGTAACAGTGTAACCCAAATCTTTGGCAACAGTCAGCACGGAATCACGGGTAACGCCGTGCAGGAATTCATCTGTCAACGGTTTGGTAATGATTTCATCGCCGTTAATCAGGATAAAGTTGGACGCGCCGGTTTCCTGAACGTCGCCATTCGGGCAGAACAATACTTGGTTTGCACCATGCTCTGCTTTGGCTTTCAATACCCAAGGCATGGCGGAAGCGTAGTTGCCGCCGCATTTCACACGACCCATATGTGGGGCGCAACGGATATGTTCGGTTTCCACCAAGATTTTAACGGGCGAACCGGCTTTGAAATAGTCACCGACAGGAGAAGCCAGAATGTACAGCAAGGCTGTTTCGGAAGGAGAACCGGCTTTGCCGATCACAGGGTCGGTACCGATCAAAGTCGGACGCAGGTACAAAGCGGCAGGCGCATCAGGGATTTCCTCGGCGGAACGTTTGACCAATTCGATCAAAGCATTCAAATAAGCCTCTGTCTCAGGACACGGTAGGTGCAGAATATCTGCGCTTTGCTGCATACGCGCGATGTTAGCGGTCGGGCGGAACATCACGATTTTGCCGTTTGTCTGACGGAATGCCTTCAAACCTTCAAAACATTCGCTGCCGTAATGCAGGGCGTGTGCACCGGGGGCGAGTGTCAGGTCTTTGGAAGATTGCCATTCTACCGGCTGCCATTTACCTTCACGATAAGCGATAACGGGCATTTCAGCGTGAAAAACGCTGCCGAATACGGCTGGAACTGGTCTGCTCATGATGATTGCCTTTCTTATTCTGATTTGTAAGATAATAACTAAAGACTGAACAATACGCCTTTCAATATGGGTTTGACAAGTACCCGTCAGCATTAAAGATACCCTTCCCATGCCGTCTGAAACATACCGTCCTATCCGAAATCCGGCAAATCGTTTAAACTGATACCATTTTTCAGACGGCCTGCACCAACCGCGGCCCACCCGGAGCAACCCATGAAACTCATCTCTACCATCATCAAAATCCTGATTCTTCTTGTTTTCCTCCTGCTGGCCATCACCAATACCCACACCGTATCCTTCTTCTACCTGCCCGGCCAAAACGTCAATCTGCCGCTGATTGTCGTGCTTTTCGGTGCATTTATTATCGGTATCGTGTTCGGTATGTTTGCCCTCTTCGGCCGTCTGCTGACCCTGCGCAGCGAAAACAACCGCCTGCGTGCCGAAGTGAAAAAATACGCCCACCTTTCCGAAAAAGACCTGACCCCAGTCAAAACCGAAACACCGGCAACGACTTCCGAAGCCACTCCCAAAGCGTAACGTCACCAATCAATAAAGGAATACCATGGACAACGAATTGTGGGTCATCTTACTGCCCATCGTCCTCCTCCCCGTTTTCTTCGCTATGGGCTGGTTTGCCGCGCGCGTCGATATGAAGACCGTCCTGAAACAGGCCAAAAGCATACCGGCCGGCTTTTACAAAAGCCTTGACGCCCTCGTTGACCGCAACAGCGGCCGCGCCGCGCGCGAATTGGCGGAAGTCATCGACCAGCAGCCGCAGTCATACGATTTGAACCTGACCTTAGGCAAGCTCTACCGCCAACGCGGCGAAAACGACAAAGCCATCAATATGCACCGCGCCCTGCTCGATTCGCCCGACACCGTCAACGAAAAACGCGCGCGCGTGCTTTTTGAATTGGCGCAAAACTACCAAAGCGCAGGCTTGGTGGACCGTGCCGAACAAATCTTCCTCGGTTTGCAGGAAGGCGATATGGCACGCGAAGCCCGCCAACACCTTTTGAGCATCTACCAGCAAGACCGCGACTGGGAAAAAGCCATCGAAATGGCGCAGCTCTTGAGCCATGACGAACAGACCTACCAGTTTGAAATCGCCCAGTTCTATTGCGAAATCGCCCAAGCCGCGCTGTTCAAATCCAACTTCGACGCCGCCCGCTACAATATCGGCAAAGCACTCGAAGCCAACAAAAAATGTACGCGCGCCAACATCATCCTTGGCGACATCGAATACCGTCAGGGCAATTTCCCTGCCGCAGTAGAAGCGTATTCCGCCATCGAGCAGCAAAACCATGCCTATTTGAGCATGGTCGGCGAGAAACTCTATGAAGCCTATGCCGCACAAGGCAAACAGGAAGAAGGCCTCAACCGCCTCATCGGCTATATGCAAACCTTCCCCGATCTTGACCTAATCAACGTCATCTACGAGAAGGCCCTGCTGCTTAAAGGCGAAACCGAAGCGGCGCAAATCGCTGTCGAACTCGTCCGTCAAAAACCTGATCTCAACGGCGTGTACCGCCTGCTTGGTTTGAAACTCAGCAATATGAATCCGGAGTGGAAAGCCGATGCCGATATGATTCGTTCGATTATCGGCCGCCAGCTGCAAAAAAGCGTCATGTACCGCTGCCGCAACTGCCACTTCAAATCCCAAGTCTTCTTCTGGCACTGCCCTGCATGTAACAAATGGCAAACCTTTACGCCGAATAAAATCGAGATTTGATAAAGCGTTAAGCATCAAAAAAGGCCGTCTGAAATCTTTTCAGACGGCCTTTTTATTACAAAGCAAAATATCAAAACAGCTCAAAACATAGGCGCACACACCAGCAATATTTGCTCAACAACGCTGCTCTGCCCATGCCAACGCCGCTACAATCTGAGCCTCGATATCAGCATTAAATTCGCCGGCACGGTACGCATCGCGCAATTCTGTGCGACGGGTTTCATCTGCCGCAATTTGGTTTAACACCACTTGCGGAAACTCGTTAAACACAGGCCCGGCCTCTTCATGCCCCATCAGGAACAGTGCAGGAATTTTTTGGTTGGTACGGACGATTTCCTGTTGGCGAGGATTATCGAAACGGCTGCTGTCGTCAAAATCGTTACGGGCAATATAGTTGACGCGGATATTGGGGTTCAACTCCGCCATTTTCTGAATAAACGGCACAAACACGCGACAATCAGGACAATATGGCGCAGCGGCAAGCAACCAGTTTTGCGGACGACTGATCTTTTTAACCTCTGCTACCGTTTGCGCCGACAACTCGGTCGCCTGATAGAGTTGCTGCTGTTTCAATTTGTCTTCTTCAGTATCAAAATCCAAATATTCTGCATAAGTGGCCATGCTTTACTCCTGTTCTGTTGCATTGGTTTTCCCTGCTACGCCGGTCAAAAGTGGAACAAGTAGATTGACGACGAGGTTTTCAAATAGTGGCTCATCAAGCGGCGATTCTTCCGAATGACCAAACACCAGCTTCACTTCGGTATATTCTTTCTGCCCTTTGCTCATTTTATTGCCATTAAAAACATCATGGGCTTTTCTCAAGGCAGCATCCCAATCCTCTTTCTTGTTGTACTCCTCCGCAGCGGCAAGGCTGGTTTTGGCAAAAAACGGCAAGGGGGTATTTTGTCCGATTCGGAAATATACCAACCATTCTTTCAAAAGTGCCCTCGCCACCTCTTGCCCGATGGCGGCATAGGTTTCGGTCTGTCCCAGGCTGACAATATAGGTTTGTCGGCTTTCAACGGATTTAGGGGCGATGGCGCAAAAAATCAAATGCTCCAATAAACGGGCAATGCGGTTGGGTGCATTGTCTTTTTGATTTAGGAACACAATGCGGCCGCACTCATAAAGATTGCCGATGGTGCCTTGTAAAACCAAATCGTCAAAGGATTCTTCATAAGGTTCAGACGGCCTTTTGTTACTGTGTATCAACTCGGTATCCACGTTTTTCGCAGATATCTGATACTGCTTCTGCCATAAGCCGCCCAACTCGCCTACCGGCATCAGACTTTCTGCATTCAGCCGAATGGCCGTATCTTCAAAATCTTCACCTTTGCGCCGCGCATCCAAATAGGCATCGGCAATCCGACCTTCATGTTGCGGCTCAAACGGTTCGGCAGATTCCCATGCGCCGTCCAGATACGGCTGATCCCAGCTTAAATTTTTCTTCAGCCAAACTTTGACAGGATTGCGCCAAAAACTGATGAGTTCGCCTTGATGAATGGTTTTGCCCGGCTCTTCCTGACTTAAAGCCTCAAGGAAAAACGGCTGCGCTTCCGCTTGCGGTTGGTTCAATGCATCGGCATAATCTTGGCGCGTACTGAAGAGGCCGTCTGAAAGCGCGTCCTTTTGGAAATAACGGCGCGAAAACGCCTGCAAAGGATGATGTTTCACCCATTTCTCCGACAACTCACGCCCGCTTTTCCCCGTCATGGCGGCGATGGTATCCAGCAGCTCGCTGATTAATGAAGACGGCGCAAACTCGGCATCATTGCGTATATCGCGGCCGATATAAGACAAATACAACATTTCGCGCGCGCTGATTAAGGCTTCGAGGAAGAGATAACGGTCGTCGTCACGGCGGGCGCGGTCGCCTTTTTTCGGATGTTTGGCAATCAGGTCGAACACCGCCGCTTTGGTATTGCGAGGAAAATCGCCGTCATTCAAACCCAGTAGGCAAACCATTTTAAACGGCAGGCTGCGCATCGGCACCATACTGCAAAAAGTGATGCCGCCGCTCAAAAATCCGGCTTGGCTTTCGCTGTCCAAAAAGCGGCGGATATGGCGGATAACGGTTTTACACGGCAACAATCCGTCAAATTCGGCCAACTGCGCCTCTTCCTGCCATTTCGCCAAAGACTGCTCAAACTGCTGCTTGGCGTATTGGTCGTCCGTATCCGGAGCAAACAGTTTCTCCAGCAAATCACGGCAACGCTGCACCCAGCTCTCCACATTGGCAGGCTCTTGCCATTGCGCCGCCATATCGGCTAAAGTACGGATAAATTCGGCAAAACCGCTGAACACGTCCAGCTGATTGACATTGCTATGCCACGCGCTCACGCCCTGCCACATGCCGTTGCCGCCTTCAGGCAGCATCCAGCCCAAGGCCAAACGCTCTACCGCCTGCTGCCAAGTAAAGAGGTTGTCTTTACCCTCGCGCATGGTTTGGTCCAACCCCCAATGCACATTCAATCCGGCAACAGTCTCATGCAGCAGCGGCACATCCTCTTCGCTCAAACCGAAGCGTTGCAGCACCAACCAACTCTCCAGTAAAGGCAAAACCTTGTCCACTTCAAACCGGCTCTCCAGCAAGTCCAAAGTTTGCGCCAAAGCATACAGCAAGGGCTGACGGCGGCTGAGTTTCACATCCGAAATCGAATACGGCAAAGCCTGGCTGCCTACATGCTCCTGTCCAAAAACGGCTTCGATAAACGGACTGTACGGCTCGATGTTCGGCGTCAAAACGGCAATATCGTGCGGCTGCCAGTCGGGATTTTTTTGCAACACCAGCGACAGCTCTTCTTTCAAAATCTGCAATTCGCGCAAAGGGCTGTGTGCCGCAACGATTTTGACTGAGCCGTCGTTCAGCAGCTTGTCCGGCTCGACACACACTGGATTGCCGTCCGCATCGTGAACCTGAACCAAAGCCTGCTGCGCGCCTGCTTCGCCTTCTTCCTGTTGATATAAGCGTTCAGACGGCATGATCAAGTTTTGGATATCGTTTTGCAGGCAATGCAACAAGGTATCGTCTCTTCCCTCTTCATAAACCTGAATATCCTGCTCGGTTTCCACTTCCGACAGAAAATCAAAGAAATCGCGTCCCTGCTTGCCCAAAGAAGCCAACAGCGGATGCCCTGCCTGCGACAAATCCGCCTCATCGCCCCTTTTCAAAATTTGCGCCTCGTCGATGACCTCGCCCCAATATTGGCTGCTCGGGTTGAGCGCGAACACAAACACATCGCAATGCTTGGAAATTTGGTGCAGCAGTTGCAGATACATCGGTGCCATTGTCGAAATGCCGAATACAAACAACCTTTGCGGCAAAACCGATTTATCCAACTGCGCCAACAGCTTTTCCCACAAGGCCACGCGGTGCGGCGCCGATTGGCTGCCATCATCCAAATAACGCCACAGCCGCGCCTGCCAATCCTCATCATCGCCCAAACCCAGCAGCTTCCCAGCCTGCCACGCATCAATCCAATCCGGGCGGTACACCAAATATTGGTCGAAAATATCTGCCATCTGTCCGGCAAGCTGATAATCCGCCGATGCCGAGCTGTGCAAATAACTTTCCAGCTTCAGGCGCACGTTTTCGTACTCCGGGGCCGTCTGAAACGCTTCGCTGCGGAACAAATCCAGCAAACGCCAGCGCATAACTTCAGGCGAAAACGGACTGAGCGGCGGCACATCGGGAACCAATTTGCGCATCAGCTGCCACGCCAAACCGGCAGGCAGGCTGAACTTCAAATTCGCCGCCACGCCGAGTTTGCGCGCGAAAAACACATTCAGATAACGCCGCATCCCCTGGCTCTGCACCACCACTTCTTCCTGTGCCAATACCACATCCAAAGGCAAGGCCTGATGAATATGCGCGCACATTTCGGCAAGCGCTTCCAAACGGTCGGACTGATAAAGATAAAACATAGCAGACAATCTAAAAAACAATTGCCCACATTATAATGCCATTAGGACAAATGCTTCAGCAGAAGCGGCAAACAAAAACACAGGCCGTCTGAAACACATCGCTTCAGACGGCCTAAAACAAACCCATCGACAGCCAATTATTAATTATTTATCGACCCCTGTACAAACCGGCTTCTCCTATCCTATAATTTCCCACATTCGGAATGTAGCGCAGCCCGGTAGCGCACTTCGTTCGGGACGAAGGGGTCGGAGGTTCGAATCCTCTCATTCCGACCAAATACAAAACCTGCTTGAGTCCAAGCAGGTTTTTTACATTCGGCAAGCCTATATTTCCGGCGGGAAAGGCGCGCCTTCGGGATGTTTGTAGCGGTTGTACATAAACAAATATTGTTCCGGAAAACGGCGTATCCAATACTCGGTATTTTCATTGATCACGCGCGCGTCGTTCTCCTTATCGCCGTTCAACTCGCCGCGCAAAGGCTCTATATGCAAGACAAAGCCTTTACCGTCGGGCAAACGCTCGCCGCAGAAAAACAAAGCCTTCACGCCTTTGACTTGCGCCAGCTTGCCTGCCAACGTCATGGTGTAGGCAGGTTTGCCGAAAAAGTCCACCCACACGCCGTCGCCTCCTTCTTCCGGAGACGGTACATGGTCCGGCAACACAATGGTCGCTTCGCCGCCGCGCAGCGCTTTGATGATTTGTTTGACGCCCTGAATGCTGGTCGGTGCAGTCTTGCCTTTACCGCGCACGCGCCCTGCCTGCATCACCGCATCAAATGCCTTGATTTTCGGCGGCTTGTACATCGCCGTCAGCGGAAACGGCAGTTGCTGGCTGATGTAACGACCCGCCAAATCATAGCTGCCGATGTGCGGCGTGATAAACAGCAAACCTTCGCCCGCGCTCAAGGCCGTCTGAACATGTTCCCAACCGTTGACACTGACAAACAGGTTTTCAATTTCCTCAGGTCGTCTGAAAAACGCCACCGGCAATTCCAAGCCGCCTTTTGCTGTTTCACGGAAAATTTTTTTCACCGCCTCGTCCGTCGGGTTCAATCCGGCAAGTTTCATGTTTTCGAAAACACGCCGGCGATCTTTCGACAGCAAGCGGAAACCCAAACTGCCGAGCAGGTTGCCTAATTTGTGCAACCAAACCAAAGGCAGCGCGGCCAAAAATTTAAAAACAAAGGTAACAAGCGTTTGCATAAGGTTTTACCAAAATGAAGTGGACAGATTGTAAACGAAACAGGCCGTCTGAACAAAACAGACTTCGGGCAAATATATTGCGACACACCTGCTTTTCTGCTACTATCCGCGCTGCATTAAGAGTTGGGAATTCCATGCCAACCTGCTTTTCAAACGGAAAGGTAAGGTGGACGGTTGAAAAACCGATGTGGCTCGCCAGAGCAATCCAAACCCGCTTAATGCGGGAATTTTTTTGCCTGTAAGAAACGTGCAACAGGATTCCGAAACAGCAGACAAGTGCGAATGTTTCTCACTTGTATAGAGAAAAAGCGGAGTTTTTGTTATGATTTCCGCTGTCCGAAATAAAAGGCTGTCTGAAAACACAGCAGCCTGTTTTTAATGAAAGAATAGCAATGAGCGAATATCTGTTTACTTCCGAATCGGTATCCGAAGGCCATCCGGATAAAGTTGCCGACCAAGTATCCGATGCGATTTTGGATGCCATCTTGGCGCAAGACCCCAAAGCGCGTGTCGCAGCAGAAACCTTGGTCAACACAGGCTTGTGCGTATTGGCAGGCGAAATCACTACCACCGCCCAAGTGGACTACATCAAAGTTGCACGCGAAACCATCAAACGCATCGGCTACAACTCCTCCGAGCTGGGCTTTGATGCCAACGGCTGCGCAGTCGGCGTGTACTACGACCAACAATCTCCGGACATCGCCCAAGGCGTGAACGAAGGCGAAGGCATCGACCTGAACCAAGGCGCGGGCGATCAAGGTTTGATGTTCGGCTATGCCTGCGACGAAACCCCTACCCTGATGCCGTTTGCCATCTATTACAGCCACCGCCTGATGCAACGCCAAAGCGAATTGCGCAAAGACGGCCGCCTGCCTTGGCTGCGTCCTGATGCCAAAGCCCAACTGACCGTGGTTTACGACAGCGAAACCGGCAAAGTAAAACGCATCGACACAGTCGTCCTGTCTACCCAGCACGATCCGTCTATCGGTTACGAAGAGCTGAAAAACGCCGTGATCGAACACATCATCAAACCGGTTCTGCCGTCTGAACTGCTGACCGACGAAACCAAATACCTGATCAACCCGACCGGCCGCTTCGTTATCGGCGGCCCGCAAGGCGACTGCGGTTTGACCGGCCGCAAAATCATCGTCGATACCTACGGCGGCGCAGCTCCGCACGGTGGCGGTGCATTCTCCGGCAAAGATCCGTCCAAAGTGGACCGTTCCGCCGCTTACGCCTGCCGCTACGTTGCGAAAAACATCGTCGCCGCCGGTTTGGCAACCCAATGCCAAATCCAAGTTTCCTACGCCATCGGCGTTGCCGAACCGACTTCGATTTCCATCGATACTTTCGGCACCGGCAAAATCAGCGAAGAAAAACTGATTGCCCTGGTTCGCGAACATTTCGACCTGCGCCCTAAAGGCATCGTCCAAATGCTCGACCTGCTGCGCCCGATTTACGGAAAATCCGCCGCCTACGGCCACTTCGGTCGCGAAGAGCCTGAATTTACTTGGGAGTGCACCGACAAATCAGCCGCATTGAAAGCAGCCGCAGGCGTGTAAAAAAATAATAAAGGTCGTCTGAACGGGAGTTTCAGACGGCCTTTTTACATCTAAATATTCAAAACCTTTTTACGAACGACACATCGTATTTTCACAAAAACAGCGCAACGAAACCTTGGATTGCTATGCTGTCTTTGTGAATCTACATAAATAAAATTGAAAGCATACATCATGAAGAAATGGCTGCTGGCTGTTTTGCCTGCCACCGCACTGGCTGCTCCGCCTCAAGGCTTTTATCAAAATTACAAAGACTGGGACATTGCTTGCGACAATACCGGCACCTGCCGTCTTGCCGGATACCAAGCAGATGAAATAGAACCACCGGTTTCTATCCTGTTTACCCGACAAGCAGGGGCGAATGCCGCAGTAATTGGCGAAGTTTCCCTACTGCCATTTAATGACGATGAAGCACAACTCGCCAGCATTGCAACCCGCAACGAATTGGTATTGAACGGTAAATCACTGGGCAAATTGGCGTTCAATAAAAAAGGCCAAGGCAAATTGAGCAGCGCGCAAACCAGTGCCTTACTCGAAGCATTGAAAAAAGAGAGCAAAATCAGCATCCGCTCTGGAAAATATGAATGGCATTTGTCCGACAAAGGCGCAGCGGCGGCGATGTTGAAAACGGACGAATTCCAAGGCCGTCTGAACACACCTTCCGCACTGATACGCAAAGGCAACAGCAGTCAGGCAGTCCTCAATCCTCAACCCAAACCCGTTATCCGCGCCGTTGCCGTGCCGAAAAATGCAGGCGATACGCTGGAGCAAAACACGCCGCGCCACAATGCCGTCATGAAACTGCTGCGAGACAGCAACAACTATGCTCCCACTGACGATGACAATTACTGCCCCGCCCTGCATGATAAAGAGCACATGGATTGGAATCGCAGCCTAAGTATTTATCCGCTCAACAAACAACAAGTATTGGTAGAGGCCATCTGTATCGGCGGAGCCTATCAAACCGGCGGCTACTATGCCATTGCCAACAAAGAATTAACCAAAATCGAACAAGTGCTACCGCCAATGACATACGGCGGTCACGGTGGATTCGATGAGAAAACAGCCACCCTTAGCGGCAGCTTCAAAGGCCGAGGGATCGGCGACTGCTGGTCTGGTAATGCAGCGGTGTGGGACGGTAAAACGTTTGTCCGCAGTGAGGAACACACCACCGGTTCATGCAAAGGCTTCACAGGCGGCGCGTGGCTGATGCCTATTTTTGAAGCCCGTGTTGAACGTTAAAATACACGGAATATTTACGATAGAAAGCAAAGATAGTGTATTGAATAGTCAAATAACTTTACATTTCTTAAAGTTGAAACAATACGCACCCTGATTTGTTCAGGGTGTTTTGTTTGACATTAAATGGTTTTGCGTTTTATTTTTTTATTTATTTTTCAGTAAATTAAAAATCGCCGGCGAAAGCCCGGTTTAATTTTTCATTTATATCTTTCCGGCTCAAAATCTTGACCGTTTTTTAATAGGTTGAAAGCTATCACGGCAAGTTTGCGCATGATGGCTATCAGTATAAGTTTTATGGGCTTTCCTTTGGCTTTTAATCTTTTTACGAAATTGGAAAAGGCGTTACAGCGATAAGCAACTAAGGCGGGCATATACAGGCTTTTTCTGATGTTGACATTGCCGATTTTCGATATTCGGCTTTTGCCGTTTACGCTGCTTCCTGATTGGTTTTTGCGTGGGTCTAAACCGAGATAGGCAGTAAACTGCTTTTGGTTGGAGAAAGGGTGTCTTTTGTAGGCGGAAAGCAATACTGCTGCGCTTTGTTCCCCTATGCCCGTAATGGTCTTTAGGCGTTTGCGTTGCGTATTGTAATCTGGATGAGACTTGTAGAACTGGAGCAGTTGCTTTTTGATGGCACGAATTTGGCTGCTTAGATTTTCAATGGTGGTTTTGATATGCGGGGCGATGTAGTCGGGTGCTTCGTGCAGTTTGGTGGTTTCGATCGCACGTTGTTTTTTAAGATGGTCTAAATATCGGGCTAGTTCTTGGAGCTGTTTTTGTTCTTGTGACGGCGGTATCCATGCTTTCAATTTGTGTTTCCGATCTTGGCAGTATTGTGCGATTAGTCTTGCATCTTGCTTGTCGGTTTTACTGCGTTGAAGTTCGGCTATGGCATAACCTTTTATTCTTCGCGGATTCTCGACCGTAACGGTGTAATGCTTATGTAAATAATGGGCTAGCGGTTCGTAATATGTTCCGGTGGCTTCGCAGCAGCAATGCAGCTCTGAAGTCATTTGATGAAATTTTAGCCAGTCTGTAAGTAGTTGGAATCCTTTCATGTTGTTGCTGAATCTTTTTTCATGGTTTTGGCCGTCTGAAATGAGACAGCAATCTATTGTAAGTTTTGATACGTCTATGCCTAAGTACATATGTTTTACCTTATGAATTCGGGTTGCGCCCTAGATAGTGTTCAAACTTCAGATGTACGAAAGCCCACGCTTCTATCTTTGCTTCAAGCTTATGCTTTGGCCGTGCTTTCGAAGTCGTGGGCTTTGCTTAGTGTTTCGTCAAACGCTAAGCCCTGAATAAGCAGAATTGCTCATTCAGGGATTAACGCTAAACTTTCGGGGTGTTCCCCGAACCCCCATGGCTACTTTTTACCGTGTTGATTACGCCTTTGGGCTTTATCAACACGGTAAAAAGCAGCTCAATTAATTAGTGCCAACAATACCGCCGCGCTGTTGGAATTGCTCTCCTGATTCAACATAACCGTCATACATCAGGTTTTGAGGGCTTTTACCGCCCATTGTAAGCACTTGCCCTTTTTCAGGCTCATAGGCGGTCTGTTGCTGTTGTGCTTCCTGTTGTTCGTCCTTGTATGGGTTAAATGGCAAGCCGTTTTTGACGTAGTCTTTGCACATGGCTTTTGTGATTTCTTTCAGCTGTGTGCCCTGGCTTGAGTAACAGGTACATCCGCTTTTGCCGCCATCGACACAGCCAACAGGGTACTCAAATGTTTTGACCTGTCGGACGTTGTTATAAATGGGCTTGCTTTCAGGTTTTTCAGCTAAAACAGGTACAAAATCTTCAGGCTTTAAACTACTATTCGTAGTCTGTTGAGGCAGTGTACTATTTTCCGGTGTTGTGACTTCATCCGTTGTATCTGATGTAGTCAATGCCGCTGTCTGTTGTTTTTCCTCTTGGTTAAATCGTTTACTCATTCCATTGATGGTATAAACGGCAAAACCAATTAATAAAGGTAAAAACAAAGCTACGAATATCAGGCTTTTGGGAATGCGTCTTTTAGGCTTGGTGTGTACTTCGGCAGATTTGTACATTCCGAAAGACTTTTTAGGAACTACAAACGTTCTTTCTATTGCCTTAGCAATATTCACACTACTGTCAGGCTGATCTACACATTCATTCCATTCATAGAGTTTTCGTCCTACAGGCTTAATCGATACATGCATATGCCTTTGAACAAGCTTTCTTACGAAACTATCAAGAAAACTTGGATGTTGCGTGATTAAGACGATATCTAAGCCATGATGTCGATGTAATGCTAAAGCTTCTATAAAAGTAGGTACTTTTGAAGCGGCGGAACGTGTACCCATCAGCCTTTGCGCTTCGTCTATGATGACAAGCGAGCCATAAGGAAGGAAGTCTTGAAACGGTTTCTCTTTAATTTGTTCATCTGTAAGTTCTTCATGTTCTATCTTCAATTCAGGGATACCGTTTACAAAGAGAGGGCGTTTTTTCTTTACGCCGTCTTTATCAGTAAAATGTGTGTAGCTTTCGTCTGTCATCAGCATATTGACGACAGAGCTAGTTTTTCCGCTACCTGGTACACCAGTTTGTAAAATAATCATTTAGCTTTTCCCCCTGGAATAAAGGATAGTTTGCTGATACTTTGCATAGCAACGTTAAAAGCAAATGCACCGAATATCAGACCTAATGCATGGCCGAAACCTGCCATCATGACAATTTGAAGAATGTCTGATGGCATTGAGTTGAACTGGTTTTTTACGTAGTCTTTTATAAAACCTAATCCAACTGTAAAGCCTGTATAAGTTACAAAACTAATGCCAAGGGCAATAAATACTTTTGCAACAATATAGGTTAATAGTCTTTGTAATATGGCGAAAAACGCAGCTTTCATGCTTTAGTCCTTTCTACTTGAAAACATGATATATGCTGCTGCTACCGCAGCGATACCAATCACAAGGAATCGGATCATTTCGGCAAAATTACAAATCATGTCATATTTAAATTCCATGGTTATGCCCAAATAGGTTGCAGTTCGAGGCGCAGGGCAAACACCATTATCGGGTAGGAAGAAATCAGGGCTAAATGTTGTTTCGTTATTTGTATGAGGAATTTTGAAAGGTTCTTCTTGTTCCTCTACATCGCCTTTTTCTGAACAAGCTAATATGTCAGGGAAAACATTACAAAGTAATCCTTTTGATTCTTCTTTCTTGTCATCTTTTTTATCTTCTTTTCTTTTATCTTTATCAGATGGATCGTCATCCGGATCAGGTTTATCATCTGGACGTTTATCAGGATTACCATCTGGATCGGGTTTATCATCCGGCTTTTTATCAGGCTTTCCGTCAGGATTAGGCGCAGGGTCTGGATCAGGCTTTGTATTGGGTGCTTCAGATCCGCCCGGTGTCAAATCAGGACGTTGAGTAGTTGCGACTTCTGCCGTTGTGTTGCCGTTGGAGTCTTTGCCGAAAGTAATGGTAATTTGAACCGGTTTGCCGTTTTCGGGAGTGACAGGGCCAATGGTTACAACAGTACCGGCAGGGACTGATACTTTTTCGTTATATTCTGGTTTGCCTGTGCCTTCTACAAAAGGGGTAGGGTTTGCGTCAATTGAAGGGGTAGAGATTTGTAGGAATTTATCTTGTGTCAGAACTTCTGTATCTCTCATGTATAAAGTAAATGAAAATGGACTTCTGGTGTCGCTACCTCTTTTAACTGTACAATTGCCACCATTCAAATTAAATTGACATCCGTCTAAAAAAAAGTATTGCCAAAATTTTGATTTTTCTCTGTTATCTAGTTCATGCTTTTCTTTTTCCCAAAAAGGTTCCGCAAGTTTTTCCATTTGCATTACCATTAATTGTTCCGCTTCTCTTCTGCTTGTACCACCTTTTTTATAAGCACTTAAAACAGAACTATCAACGCCATAACATGCGGTTTTTTGCAATCTTCCTTCTCTATCTTGGGTAACAATACAGTTTCTCGCAGGCCATTCTTTTAGAAATTCTTCGCTGACTTCATTCCATTTGTAGCCTTCAAATTCAAGATCAGATTTAACAGCTTGATAGGCTTCGTAGGCGAAATAGGCAGCCGTACCCCAACCGTATAAACGTGTACCTAATGCAGCGCCTCTTTTTACCAGTCCAAATGCGCCTGAAAGTACGGCTTTTCGGGATACTTGTGCTTCTAAAGTTACGGGTACAGTTGAAGTAGATCTAAAGCCTGTTGAAGCGTCACGTACAGCTAGGGATTTACTGGAATTTTCATGATAAAACATGTTCCCACCCATGCCACCACGACCATTATCTAAATACCGCCAAGTTCTAACGCCATTTTGATTAAAACCGCCAGTCGAAACACGTACTCTTCCATTTGGTTCAACAACTAATTCAGCATGAGCTTTAAAATTAAATCCTAATAGAATAACGGCCATAATAATAAGCCGTAGAAATTTGACCATCATAGAACTCTTTGCATTCAAAGCCATGTTCTAAAAACTGAAATTTTAAAAACGAGCCATCTTCAAAAAAAACTAACATATCATCAAGATATGTTCGATTTAGGAAATATTGAGCTGCACTTTTTACCATGTTCTTAAAATCAGAAATTTGATAAATTTCTTTAAGTCTGAACATTTCAGCTATAAACACATGACACAATTTTTCATTTAAATAATTGGGATTCGTATCTTTTTTAAATCTCAATTCTTCTTCTGAAATGTAAAACATAATACTAACTTTCGTAATGGTTGCTGAAAGTTAGATTATATAGCCACGTCATTTAAAAATCATCCAGCCCACCACGACCGGAACAAACACACCAAGATAAAAATAAAAATCCATCATGGTGCTACCTCAATTTCTGCCATATCAACCTGATACCCCAAACCGCTGCCATGATGGCAACTACTGACCAGCCTATATACGAACCGTCTTTCATGCTGTCTATCGGGTTACATTCTGGCAATTCAGCTTTGACGACCTGACCGTTAAGTATCCAACCGAGCTTAGACGCCTGAAGCTGTATCAACTTGCCGTCTTCGCCAATCTTCGGAGGCACTAAACTGAAATAGACGTTTTCGGCATCCTGACGGGTTGCATAACAATTATTTCCGACTTGGTAGCCCATTATTAAATACTCATGTCAATTAGTATTCAGACGACCTTTAAGGGGTCGTCTGAAACATGCTTCAAATTAGCGCAATACGCGACGGATCAGCTGGATAGCGAAGATTGAAGCGATAATACCCAGTACGATGGCCGCAACGGATAACGCATCAGTTTTGGCAGTAGCAAGGTCGGTTTTAACGCTTTCAGGTACTTCGGCCCATGCTTGAGTAGCGAAAGCCAGAGGAGCTGCGGCAACAACGGCCAGTTTTGCGCCGTATTTACGGCAAGTGTTCATCAATTTCATGATGTTTTCCTTAACGAAATGTTTAAAAAAAATGTGTTTGCGGGCTATGTGAAGGTTTTAGAGACCGCCCGCCGAGCCTCTTAAACTTAATCTTCTTTTGTATAAAAACTGAAAATTAAAAATTCGCCGCCGATTTCTTCAATCGCCGAACTGAAAGCGTCTTCATAGCTTTCATACTGACCGGCAGATTTAATATTGGGCGTAAAGCCAATATCGCCGAATGGATCGGGATAGATGAATTCATGATTTTCAAGTTCTTGAACAATAAATTTTTGCTGATACTTACTCATGATTCAGCCTTTCTTAGGCTTTGGGCGTTGCGCCTTTAACTTGGAAATCAAGCAATTTAGGAACGAGGCCTTTACCGGTTGATTCCATGGCGACGGTTACATCAACCGCACAAGGAAATTTAAGATTTTTCAGCTTGTCGAAATTATGGCTATCGCCAAACTTCATGCTTGCCGCGGTAAAGCCTACGGCATTGCCGTTTGAAGGCATGGGGCTGGCTACCAAAACTGTGCAAGAATCGATTTTGTTACCGTCGATTTCGCCTTTAAATTGTTTTGCGCCCAACAGGGTTGCTGAATACGTGGTTACTTGGCTTTGCTCAAACATTTTGAATTTCCTTTACTTGTTTAAAAAATTTGAAATAATTTTCTCTTCGAGTTCGATGTCTTTAATGTGTTGTTTTTCCCTGTCTTGTGGGAATGCGGTTTCTTTCTCATCAAGCAAATCATCAAGTAATGTTTGCATGTTCAAATCATCAATTGCTTTTTGCTCTTCGTGTATATACTGAATCTTTTGTGTCTGATCTCTACAATCGTATTGTTCAGGTTGTAACCCTTTGGGATAACCTTCAATGCCTTTTACAAGTTCATCGACGATTTTTGTATCATCCCAGCCTATATCGCGGAGGAAATTAACCATTTTTCCAACTTGATTACGCGCATGAAACAGTTTGTGATCGAAAGATAGATTTACTGTTTCTGTCTTGGCATCCATCCGCTTGGCTTCTGTTTTGAATATCGCCGTACATATCGGATAAGCACCACCAAGATACGAACCGGGATAAAGCAAAACATCTAAGGGAATTTCTATATCGCCCGCCCGAAATTCAGTTTCAAACCTGATCCATGGACTATTGACATCGCCAAATTGTTTTCCTTTCTCATAAACACGGGTAAATTTAGAATTTCCGCGTTTACCTACATAAAAGGTTTTGCCGCTACCGTCATCATTGCGCCATGCAGTACCGCGGCATTCGCTTTTTGGCCTCATGTTATGAACGTCAAAATGACCGTTATCATGATCAAGTAATGCTTGATCGGGTGTGTATTCGCCGTTAAAAAAATCATGGGCCACATCAACACGGGTAATTTTTGGACGAATGCACTTACTTAAAAACTCATACAGTCGGTTTTCCCAACCGGGTATAGCAGCCTGACAACCTGTACCATTCAATTCAACCAGCATTGTTTCACGCTGGCCGCCATAATGAACTTTTCCATATTCAACGTTATCCGGGCCTAGTTGGTAACAGCTTTTATAAAAAAACTTTCCTTTAAACGGTAGTTTTTGGGTAATGCCAAAACCTAAAATTTCTTCTAACAGCTCGCTATACTTCACAACAAATTCTGTATCTGAAACCAATCCTTTACCTGTTACTTTCGGCAAACTGTCTTCGTGAATTGTGAAAGTTATTTGGTCAATAAATGCGCCGTCATCCCTTCCTCTTCTTAACGGTATTTCAATGAATTTTCCTTTTCCATCCGATACGAAATGGCTGAAATATTCAAATTCGAAGTCTTGGTTCTCCGATTTTTCCGCACCCTTCGGATTAGGGGTTTTATTTTGCTCCCCCCCTATTAGCCTAGGGGGGCAGCCTTCGGCGGTTGTCGCAGCCTTGCCGTCCGCTGGCGCGGCCGCCATGTCTGCGCCTACCGCCACGGCTTTATCTTCCAAGGCTTTCACGGTTGCATTCCTTATCCATCAGTTCTTTTACAAACAATCTGCCGAATTCATACGCTTCGTTTTCGGTTTTTTGTTTCAAAGTCGGATTGCGGATAGGGAAACAAACTGTTTTGATGCATTGGGATTCGTTGTCTTTATCCCTGAACACTTTCAAGATGTATGCTTTCGGGAAAGATAAGGGTTCGGGATTGACGGTATAGAAAATAAACATGATTAAGCCCCTTCACTGGCTAGAGTTAAGGGGCTTTACAAGAATTAAGAATATGCGCCCCTGACGGAACGCAATATATAAGGCCGTCTCAAAATTCCCGTTTTCAGACGGCCTTTTTCCTTATACAATAGCCACTTGAATTTCTATATACATTCTGAATAAAGGATACGGATTATGTTCGGCAAACAACTTTTTGAAGAAGTCAGCTCCAAAATCAGCGAAACCATCGCCAACAGCCCTGCCAAAGACATGGAAAAAAACGTTAAAGCCATGCTCGGCAGCGCGTTCAACCGCATGGACTTGGTGACCCGCGAAGAATTCGACATCCAACAACAGGTTTTGATTAAAACCCGTACCAAACTGGCCGAATTGGAAGCCCGTTTGGTCAAACTCGAAGCCGCTCAAGAGCCTGAAGAAGCTGCTTTGAAAGCGGCCGAAGCTGCTGCGGAAGAAGCTGTTGCCGAAATCAAACAACAAACTGAAGCTGCCGAATAAGGCCGTCTGAAACATGTCGCTTGCTTTGGTTTACAGCCGCGCCTTAAGCGGCATGAATGCGCCGTTGGTCGAAGTGGAAGCCCACCTTGCCAACGGCTTGCCACATTTCAATATCGTCGGCTTGCCCGATACTGAAGTCAAAGAAAGCCGCGACCGTGTGCGTGCCGCCATCATCCAAAGCGGTTTCGACTTCCCCGCCAAGAAAATTACCGTCAACCTCGCACCGGCCGACCTCCCCAAAGAATCCGGCCGTTTCGATTTACCGATTGCCTTGGGCATTCTTGCCGCATCGGGACAAATTAATCCTGAAAAGCTCGCGCAATATGAGTTTGCCGGAGAATTGGCGCTGTCCGGGCTGCTGCGTCCCGTACGCGGCGCGCTGGCCATGGCATGGCAGGGAATGCAGGCAGGTCGTTCGTTCGTCTTGCCGCAAGAAAATGCCGAACAGGCTGCCGTTATGCGCGGTATCGCGGTTTATGGTGCGCGTTCTTTAGGCGAAGTGGCCGCACATTTAAACGGTATCGAACCGCTGACACAAACTGAATGCAAGCTGACGCAAAGGCCGTCTGAACAAAGTAAAATACCTGATTTAGCCGATGTTAAAGGCCAGCATACCGCTCGCCTTGCTTTAGAAATCGCAGCGGCAGGCGGACACAGCCTGTTGATGATGGGCCCGCCGGGTACGGGCAAATCCATGCTTTCGCAACGTTTGCCCGGCATCCTTCCGCCTTTGACCGAAGACGAATTGGTCGAAGTATGGGCTTTGCGTTCGCTCCTGCCCAACCATCAACAGCAACTCGACAGCAACCGTCCTTTCCGCAGCCCTCATCACAGTGCCAGCTCGGCTGCTATGGTGGGTGGCGGTTCAGACCCGCGTCCGGGCGAAATTTCATTGGCGCACCACGGAGTGTTGTTTTTAGACGAATTGCCCGAGTTTGACCGTAAAGTATTAGAAGTGTTGCGCGAACCTTTGGAAAACGGCGAAATCCATATTTCCCGCGCCGCACGCCAAGCAGTTTATCCGGCCAAGTTCCAACTTGTCGCCGCCATGAACCCCTGCCCTTGCGGCTATCTTGGTCATCCATCCAAACCTTGCTGCTGCACGCCTGAAAGCGTTGCCCGCTACCGCAACAAAATTTCAGGGCCATTGCTCGACCGTATTGATTTAACCATCGAAGTACCCAGCCTTTCCGCTGCCGAATTGATGCAACAAGAAGCAGGCGAATCCAGTGCCACAGTATTGGAACGCGTTACCGCCGCACGCAAAATCCAATACAACAGACAAGGCAAAGTCAATGCCGAACTGAGTGTCAGCGAGCTCGATGGTAAAGCCCGCATCCAAAAAGAAGCGCAAGAAGCCTTGGGAACCATGCTCGAAAAACTATCCCTTTCCGCTCGAAGCTTCCACCGCATCATGCGCGTTGCCCGTACGCTGGCTGATTTGGCAGGCGACGAAGAAGTCAGCAAAACCCATGTGATGAAAGCCATCGGCTTCCGTCGCGCCCTTTAACTTTTCAGACGGCCTGAATCTTTATGTTTAAGTAAAACTAGAGTAAACAAAGCATCAGGATTTTGCCGTCCATAACGGTTATTGATAAAATATCGAATCCAAACTCAGACAGTCTCCCTTCAGGCCGTCTGAACACATTATTACAAGGTAAGTCATGAAAAAATCTACACAATATGGCAAAGGCTTGGCCGGTTTCTTTTTCGGCCTGATACTGGCAACAGGTATTATTGCCGGTATTTTGTTCTTCTTGAACCAAGGCAACCAAAACGTTTTCAAAGAGCTGACTCAGCCTAAACAAAGCGAAGAACCTGAAATCCTGAAACCTCAGGACAAAGCAGAGAAACGCCCAACCACCGACACTTCATCTACCCAAGCAGATGAAGAAAAAGCCAAAGCAGAAAAAGAAGCTGCTGAGAAAGAAGCCAAAGCTAAAGAAGAGGCTGAAAAGGCTGCCAAAGAAGCTGAAGAAAAAGCTCAAGCGGAAAAAGAAGCTCAGGAAAAAGCCGAACAAGCAGAACGTGAAGCCAAAGAAAAAGCAGAGAAAGCCGCTACCGATAAAGCCGAACGTGAAGCCAAAGAAAAAGCTGAAAAAGCCGCCGCCGACAAAGCCGAACGTGAAGCCAAAGAAAAAGCCGCAAAAACGGAAGCAGAAAAAGAAGCCGCCAAGAAAAAACTGTCCGAGAAAAAAGCCGAATTAGAGAAAAAACGCGCAGAAAAAGCCAAAGCTGAAAAAGAAGCTACTGATAAAACTGCAAAAGATAAAAAAGCAGCCGACCAACTGACCGACAAACAAAAAGAGCGTGCCGAGCGCAAATTGGCTGAGAAAAAAGCAGCCGAAGCCAAAAAACAAAACAAGCCGACACCTGAGCAAATCCTCAACAGCGGCAGCATCGAAAAAGCACGTAAAGCAGCAAATGCCTCTGCAACAAAAGAAAGCAGCAACGCTGCAAATAAACAGTCAGCAGAAAAAGCCGAAGCAGCTGCCAACAGCGGTAAAAAAGCCTTCCTGCAACTTGGTTCATATGCAGACCGTTCCAGCGCAGATTCACAACGTGCAAAACTGGCTATTTTAGGTGTTTCTTCCAAAGTGGTTGAATCGCAAAACGGCGACAAAACCATTTACCGAGTTCAAAGTAACACTATGCAGCAGGAAGCCGCTGTGAAACTGCAAAAAAACCTGCAAGACCATAATATCAACAGCTTGATTCGTTCTACCAAATAATGGAATCACTGATGAAGCAGCGTATGAAACAAACCATTGCCGTACTCAGCCTGATCCTGCTCAGTCTGAGTGCGCAGGCTGCTACCGAAGGCGTGGACTATACCGTTCTTAGTCGCCCTATCCCGCAGCAGCAAGCCGGAAAAATTGAAGTGCTAGAATTTTTCGGCTACTTCTGCGTCCATTGTTACCATCTCGATCCAGTTTTGTTGCAACACAGCAAAACCTTTGCCAAAGATGTTTCCTTACGGACAGAACACGTCGTTTGGATGCCTGAAATGTTAGGCTTGGCCAAAGTAGCCGCTGCCGTCAATCTTTCAGGTTTAAAATATCAGGCCAATCCAGTCATCTTCAAAGCTGTTTACGAACAGAAGATTAACTTGGCTGATGCAAATGTATTCCGATCATGGGTCGGCAAACAGACAAGTTTTGACAGTCAAAAACTACTTCAAACCTACAATAGCCCTGCTGCCGCGTCGGCTGCTGCAAAAATGCAGCAATTGACGGAAACTTATCGAATTGAAAACACACCAACTGTCATCGTCGGTGGTAAATACAAAGTCAATTTCAATGGTAGCGACTGGAAAGTCGGTATGAAAACCATAGACGAGCTCATCGTCAAAGTCCGCCGCGAACAATCCTCAAAACCACTTTAACTATTCAACAAAAGAAAGACGGCCTCAAGGCCGTCTGAAAACTTATGGACATTTTGATTTTATTTAAAGCACTTATTCTCGGTATTATCGAAGGTTTAACCGAGTTCCTCCCTATTTCAAGTACCGGTCACTTGATTGTATTTGGCGACTTAATGAATTTCCAAAGCAACGGAAAAGTATTCGAAATTGCCATCCAGCTCGGTGCCGTATTAGCCGTCGTATTCGAATATCGCCAACGATTTACCCATATCATAAAAGGACTAGGCAAAGAGCGAACAGCCAATCGCTTTGTGCTGAATTTATTTATCGCGTTCATCCCCGCTGCGATTGTTGGCCTCTTATTCAGTAAACAAATTAAATTGCATCTTTTCAACCCCATTACTGTTGCTACTATGCTAGTACTCGGTGGTTTCTTCATTTTATGGGTTGAAAAACGCCAAACAACAGCCAAACCTAAAGTCAATCATGTAGACGATATGCGCCCAATCGACGCATTTGTTGTAGGATGCGCCCAAATTTGTGCCCTTATCCCTGGGACATCACGTTCAGGCAGCACCATCATGGGCGGTATGCTGTGGGGATTAGAACGTAAAACGGCTACCGAATTTTCATTCTTCCTTGCTGTACCAATGATGATTGCGGCAACAGGTTACGACATCTTAAAAAACTACAAACTCTTTACCTTACAAGATGTCGGACAAATTGCCATCGGTTTTATCGCAGCATTTATCGCCGGTCTATTGGCAGTAAAAGCTTTGCTGAAATTTATCTCCAGTAAAAACTATGTACCTTTTGCCTACTACCGTATTGTATTTGGTGGTCTGATTCTCCTTACTTGGATGCTGGGCTGGGTCAGCTGGAGCGAATAGCCCCTCTCCCTAAAGGACGTGCCTGAGCACGTCCTATTTCTTTATCCGCTTCCTCCCTTTAGATCAGGTTTCTACCCCGTAAAAGGCCGACACTCCGCATCATTGCCCCTAAATATCTCCTCACCGTCCGTACAGCTGCCCTTCCCCTTCATCTTCCCGCACACCACCGCCGTCAGCGACTCGTTCAAGCGCAGCACCCTCGGCTCCGCTTCCCTATCCAGCGCCACCGCCTTCAAGGTAAACTTACCCTCCAGGATGCCCTTAGCCTGACCGCTCATCCTGATACAGAAACCGCCCGCCTCCTTCACCGGCAGTTCCGGCCACTTCGTCGACGTCAGCTTAAAGCTGCCCTTTTTCGCGTAGAACTGCTCCATAAAGCGCGCATTTTCCAGCAGCGCTGCATGAGCCGCACGCAGGTTGGCCGAGCGGACCGATTCCCGATAGACCGTAAAGGCAGCCGTTGCCAAGATCGAAACCAGCAGCATCACCACCAGCAGCTGTATCAAGGAGTAGCCCCTCTGCACAGTTGCCCTAT